>DATFDJ010000103.1:0-39013 GCA_035252115.1 Nitrospira sp.
CTTACCCGGTGCGGCTTTTTTATTTCGGCAGTATGAGCGATCAGCGATAGTTCATCCGTCCGCCATGCGGACTCACGATCGCGGGCCGCTCGCCACGAAAGGATCTCTTATGACCACACATGGAACAGCCGACGGCAACGGTCAGAAGCCGGCCTCGTTGACGATGACGACACAACCCTTTCCTGCGTCGCGGAAGGTGTTTGTCGCCGGCACCCAACCGGGTGTCCGGGTTCCCATGCGGGAGGTGGCGTTGACATCCACTCGTTCCACAAACGGTGGAGCGCCGACGCCAAACGAACCCATCGTGCTGTACGATACGTCCGGCCCCTACACGGATCCCTCCGTCCAGATCGATGTGCGGGCCGGGCTCGCCCCCGTGCGGCGGAACTGGATCGTGTCTCGTGGAGATGTCGAAGAGTTGCCCGATGTCTCGTCACAGTATGGACGCATGCGCGCGACGGATCCCAAGCTGGCGGAACTTCGCTTCCAACACATTCGAAAGCCGCTTCGCGCGAAAGCCGGCCGGAACGTCACACAACTGCACTACGCCCGCAAAGGGATCGTGACGCCAGAGATGGAATACATCGCAATCAGGGAAAATCAGTCCCGCGAGGTCGCCCGTGAGCTGGCCTCACGAAACGGACATGGCGGCGGCACGGCCCAGCACCCCGGACAATCGTGGGGCGCCAGCATCCCGAAGACCATCACCCCGGAGTTCGTTCGCGATGAAGTGGCGCGTGGACGGGCCGTCATCCCGGCCAACGTCAATCACCCGGAAACCGAGCCGATGATCATCGGCCGAAACTTCCTCGTGAAGATCAACTCCAACATCGGCAACTCGGCCGTCGCCTCTTCGATCGAAGAAGAAGTCGAAAAAATGATCTGGTCGATTCGATGGGGCGCCGACACCGTGATGGACTTGTCGACCGGCAAGAACATCCACGAGACCAGAGAATGGATCATTCGAAACTCTCCCGTGCCGATCGGGACGGTCCCGATCTATCAGGCGCTCGAGAAGGTGGGCGGCAAAGCCGAAGAGCTGACCTGGGACATCTATCGCGACACCCTCATTGAGCAGGCCGAACAAGGCGTGGACTACTTCACCATTCATGCCGGCGTGCGCCTCGCCTATGTCCCCCTCACAGCCAACCGGATGACGGGCATCGTGTCGCGGGGCGGTTCCATTCACGCCAAGTGGTGCCTGGCCCATCACGAAGAAAATTTCGCCTACACCCACTTCGAGGAAATCTGCGAGATCATGAAGGCATACGATGTCTCGTTCAGCCTGGGCGACGGGCTGCGGCCCGGCTCGATCGCCGATGCGAACGATGAGGCGCAGTTCGCCGAACTCGAAACCCTCGGCGAGTTGACCAAGATTGCATGGCGCCATGACGTGCAGGTCATGATCGAAGGACCCGGCCACGTGCCCATGCATCTGATCAAGGTCAACATGGAGAAGCAGCTTCAGGAATGCCAGGAAGCTCCGTTCTATACACTGGGGCCGCTCACGACCGACATCGCCCCGGGCTACGACCACATCACGTCCGGCATCGGCGCGGCCATGATCGGCTGGTACGGGTGCGCCATGCTCTGTTACGTGACGCCAAAGGAACATCTCGGCTTGCCCGACCGGGAAGACGTGAAGGCCGGCGTGATCACCTACAAAATTGCCGCCCATGCGGCCGATCTGGCCAAGGGCCATCCCGGCGCACAGATCCGGGACAACGCATTGTCCAAGGCGCGCTTCGAATTCCGTTGGGAGGATCAATTCAATTTGTCGCTCGATCCGGATACCGCGAAACAGTTCCACGATGAAACGCTGCCTGACAATGCGGCAAAGGTCTCGCATTTCTGCAGCATGTGCGGGCCGCACTTCTGTTCCATGAAAATCACCCAGGATGTGCGCGATTACGCCGCCAGCAAGCAGATCGACGAACGGCAGGCCATCCACATCGGCATGAAGGAAAAAAGCGAGGAGTTCAGAAAATCCGGAGCGGAAATCTACAGATAAAGTTTTTAGTTTTTAGTTTTGAGTGTTGAGTTGATGTGAAACAGAGCATCGTCAAAGACAAAAGCTATTCATTTGCACTGAAGGTAGTGCAATTGGCACGCACCCTTCGACAGCAGCAAGAATTTGAGCTGTCCAAACAGTTGTTACGAGCGGGAACGAGTATCGGTGCTAACGTGGAAGAAGCTCTCGCTGGAGTCAGTAAGCGTGACTTTGTGGCCAAGATGAGCATCGCTTCAAAAGAGGCACGCGAGACCCATTACTGGCTCCGCCTAGTCTATGATTCGAAGGTGCTCTCGTCGGCATTCGTCGCCCCTATCCTAAAGGATGCTGATGAACTCCTCCGGATACTTACCGCGATCGTCAAAACCACCCAGCGCCAGAATGGTAGCGGCAAACAGCCCGCCCTCGTTTCTCCAACTAAACACTCAAAACTAAACACTCAACACTCCAGGGATTTATATGCCTAAACCCAAGCCAGCACCACTCCGGGAAAGAGATATCACCCGCCAGATTGCCCGCGAATATTACAAAGAATTCGATCAACTGATCGAGAGCGACGTCATTATCGTCGGAGCCGGCCCGTCGGGGTTGATCTGCGCTCACGATCTCGCCGACATGGGATTCCGCACGGTGATCGTGGAACAGAGCCTGGCGCTCGGCGGCGGATTCTGGCACGGCGGGTATTTGATGAATAAAGCGACGATTTGCGCGCCGGCGCATAAGGTGCTGGAAGAGATCGGCGTCCCTTGCAAGAAGGTCAAAGATTGCGAAGGGATGTATATTGTCGATCCGCCTCACGCGACCGGCGCCCTGATTGCCGCCGCCTACAAGGCCGGAGCCAAAGTGCTCAACCTGACCCGCGTCGTGGATTTGATCCTGCGGAGAGAGGGCGTGCTCGAAGGTGTGGTCGTGAACAACACCACCGCCGAAATGGCCGGTCACGATATCATTCATGTGGATCCGATCGCGCTGGAGAGCAAGATCGTTGTGGACGCGACGGGACACGATGCCGTCGTGGTCAATCTCCTGAACAAGCGCAATTTGTACACGCCGGTGCCGGGAAACGGAGCCATGTGGGTCTCGCGATCGGAAGAAGATGTGATGGACCATACGGGAGAGGTCTATCCCAATTGTTTTGTCATCGGACTCGCCGTCGCCGCCGTGCACGGCACCCCGCGCATGGGTCCGGCGTTCGGATCGATGTTATTATCAGGCCGCTATGGCGCAGAGCTGATTCGGAAGAAGCTCAAGAACGAATAAAAAGAGCTGTCAGCCGTCAGCATTCAGCGGTCAGCGTGGGAACGAGTTGATTGGGCTGATAGCTGAAAGCTGATGGCTTCCCTGCTAGCCACTATGGACGTCCAGGACTTCTTAATACAAGGCGAAGGCCGCGAAGAAGACAAGCGGGAGGCCTGGACTCTCTTCCAGCAGGCCTACGAGAAACAGATGAAAGGCGAACTGGAAGAAGCGGTGTCTTTGTATAAGCAATCGTTGGCCGCCCATCCGACGGCGGAAGCGCACACGTTTCTCGGCTGGACCTACAGTTTCATGGGACGGCTCAACGAGGCGATTGAGGAATGCCGCCGCGCCATCGAGCGGGACCCCGAGTTCGGCAATCCCTACAACGATATCGGCGCGTACTTGATTGAAAAGGGGGAATTCGACGAAGCGATTCCCTGGTTTCAGAAGGCGATGCAGGCGAAGCGCTACGAGAGTCCGGCCTTTCCCCATCTCAATCTCGGCCGGGTGTACGAGAAGAAAGGCAACTGGACCGACGCGATCGAATCGTACAAGCAGGCGTTGGCGCTGAATCCCGATTATGTCCTGGCCAAGAAGTCGCTGGGGCGGCTCATTAGTATGCTGAACTGAACCAAGTTTTGAGTTTTTAATTTTGAGTGTTTAGTTGTCCAAAAATTAAACACGAACAATTCAGCACTCAAAACTTAATGCTTATGTCTCAACCGGTCCCCAAAACCGTTCTCGTGGCTGTGACGGATATTTTCTTTTACGCGAAGATTCGCGATGCGCTGCGAGATGCCTATCATCTGGATCGGGCACGTTCCCAGCCGGACATTCCGGAAAAGACCTCACTCACCGTTCCTTCGGCGGTCATCTTGAACATGAACGACGACGTCATCAAGGCTTTTCAGGTGCTCGAGTTCCTAAAAGGTGACGCCCGCTTGAAGACCGTGCCGGTGCTGGCCTTCGCCAATCACGAGGAAGTCGACACCTGGAATCGGGCGAAGGCGTTGGGAGTGACGAAGATCGTTTCTCGTAATGAGTTTTCATCGAGAACAAAAAATCTCATCGACGAAATGTTGAACGTTAAATGTTGAATGCTGAATTGAACTGCGCCAGAAGAAGTGATGTTGAATGTTTAATTAAACTGCGGCGGTCCCGAATTCACAAGTCAACATTCAAAATTCAACATTGCAGTTTATGAAAGAGTCACGTCTACATAGTCAGCACTCCGGCCTGGGCGCGAGCTTCGAAGAGCATGCGGGATGGCAGATGCCCGCTCACTACGGCGATATCGACGGCGAGTATCGGGCTGTGCGGGAATCAGTCGGGCTGGCAGATCTTTCCCACCGCGGCAAACTCCGCATAACGGGTGACGACCGGGTGAAGTGGCTCCAGAGCGTGATCAGCAACGACATTCTTCCTCTGCAACCGGGCCAAGGCCGCTACTCCAGCTTCCTCACACACAAAGGCAAGATGCTGACGTATTTCCGTGTGTATATGCTGACCGACGCCGTGATGCTCGAGGACGTGGGGGAGATCGGCGACGCGACGTACGCCGCGCTGAGGAAATTTTTGCTCTACGGCACCAAGGCTAGGATGGAGAATTGCGCGGAAACCTGGGGCCTGCTCCTGGTGAGCGGCCCGAAGGCCTCTTTGGCCATGAAAGCGGCGTTCGGAACGGACGTGACGGATCTGAAGCCGGTCAATTTCATTTCCGCCATTATCGGCGGACAATCGGCGTTGATCATCCGCACCGAAGAAACGGGAGAAGCGGATTTTGAAATCTTACTGCCTGCCGATGCTCTGGTTCAGGCCTGGGAACGACTCATGGAATCCGGGGCCGCGTTCGGCATCACGCCGATCGGACGCCACGCGCGAGAAGCCCTTCGCATCGAGGCCGGCATCCCGAAAGCGGGACCGGATCTGAACGAGGAAATCGTCCCGCCCGAAGCCAACCTCGAAGGCAAGGCCTTCAGCCTCAGCAAGGGCTGTTATCCCGGGCAGGAGGTCGTAGCCCGGATGGACACGTATGGGAGTGTCCGCCGCCACATGGTGGGGCTGCTCGTGAAGGACGAGACAATCCCGCCGCACAAAGCCAAGCTGTTCAGCGGCGATAGAGAAGTGGGCTGGATCAGCAGCGCGGCGAAGTCTCCCAAGCTCGGCGTCATCGCACTGGGGTTCCCGCTCCGCGACTTCAGCAAACCTGGCACTGAGCTCACCGCCGAAATCGACGGAACGCGGCACGATGCTACCGTTCATACCCTTCCTTTCTACGTGAAGGGATAGCCCATTCATCTGCGTTGAGCCGTCTCCCTTACCAGCGCATCGCTGCGTCTAGTTTCCACGGGCTGATCGCTGGATAGACTGTGCGATTCGCAGTTCTCTCGGTGGGCGAGCAAGACGAAATCTTGAATAAGTGTTGGATTTGACAGTAGACTTGCCTTCGAGTGGAGGTACTGCACGGGTAGCCTGCAGCAGACTTATAGTTAGGCAAACCAGCGAGGAAACGGCATGACCGCGGCTGAACAACCATACTTCCGCCCGCACCTGCCGGATGTTGGTTCCTTCGACGGAACGTTGATCGTTGCGGACAGCCACCATCGCGGCAAAGAGGGGGGACGGAGCGGATGGGGTGCCGGGTTCGATGCTTTGTTGGACGACGACGAACGCAACTGGACCATCGCGCAGATCAAAGACTGCACCTCCCTTGGACGAACTAAAGAACTGTACCACGTGCTCAAGGATATTTTGTATCCGCATCTCACGGTCACAGAGTGTTTCGCTCGCGTTGCGTTCGTGAATGCGTGTCCCGAGGTCCTTCCGGAAATCGGCGCGTCGTTGCCACTAGCCGGCATCCCAGCGTCCTTTCGAGCAAACCTCGCTGCGGTTGATCCCGACCGCATACTCGTAGTGTCGAAGAGAGTATGGAAGGCGCTGCCGAGGCCCGACGAAACTCACCACCTGCCAAACGCTGGGGAAATCCGCCAGTACGGACGGGCGTGGGCGACCTGGTGCTATCATCCCACCGGGCGATTCTCGCGGCTCCTCTTCCGCAAGGACCGGGATCAGCTAGGGCTTCGTCTTGCCGCGGTGACGCAGCGAAGCAACAACGGGAGCCAGGCATAATGCTGGTCGGGTTTGTCCAAGTGTTGCTTCGAGGCGGACGGAGATAGCCCAGGTGCCTAACCCGCCGCTTCAGCCGACCGGTTACGCCAGCGGCTGAGCGCCAAAGTCGTTGGACGCACTGGACTAGGGGATGCCATACAGCTTGAGGAGTATGAGTGGGTTACATCTTCGAATGGGACCCGGTGAAAGCGGAAGCAAATGTTCGCAAACACGGCGTGACCTTTGACGAAGCCTCGACAGTCTTTGGTGATCCGCTTAACCTCTTGATGGCGGACCCTGACCACTCACTTGATGATGAACGGTATTTGCTGCTCGGTATGTCAACCCGACGAAGGCTCTTGGTGGTGGCGTTCGCCGAGCGACCACCCCGAACCCGTCTCATTTCCGCACGACGGACCACTCGGCAAGAACGGAGGCGATATGAAGAAGAACGGTAAGCGGAAAGTGCGGACGGACGACCGTGATACGATGCGCCAGGAGTACGACTTTTCCCGTGCCGTGCGCGGCGTCACGGCCGCGCGGTATGCGCAGGGTGCGAATGTGGTGGTCATCGATCCGGACATTCTGGACGTGTTCCCGAACAGCGCATCCGTGAACGAGACACTTCGGGCTCTGGCGCCGGTTCTTCGTCAGAAACGTCGGACAATGGCGAGACGGCGGAGCGCCTCACGCTCGCGATGAACCCGGCGGTATTGCTTCGCTGCGCCGGCTTGCACGAGCACTGCTATGTCCGCTACCCGCGTCTCGGGCAGCTCCACGCTATCCAAAGTCTTGCCGATGGCCTTGGCCAACTCCAGCATAACCCACGGACGGAGGAAAGGTGTCGGGAGTCGTGCCTTCTCCGAACAACTCAACACTCAAAACTAAAAATTCACAATTTTATTTTGGTCTACCGTTCCGGATTTCTCGCCGCCGATACCGCCCGCGCGAACGAAAGCAGGCTGGTCCGTTCGTCATCATCCAGCGCCAGGAGTAGATGCGTCTCCTCGGCATGCATCAGGCGAAGACTCAGAAACGGTTCTTCGCGGCGCTTCTCACGGTTGTCCCACATGGCATCGATGACTTGCACTTTGTCGAGTTGGCCGACCGAGACGACGTCGTACCGGAAATACGAATCACCGATGACTATGTCGAAGAGCACATTGCCCGCGGTCAGCAGTAACGCGTTGAATCGCCCTTGATCCTCGTAGCCTTCCGGCAAAAACTTATTGATATGGCACAGCGCTACTTTTCGATCGCTCAACGCCGCGCGAATCTTCTCTTTGAGCGCCGGATAATCGATCTGCAAGGCCTTTTCATCAGGACCGGTCGCGGCCACCGCGGCCGCGCGTGTCTTTTCAAAAATCTCGTCTGCCGACATCAACCCCGCCATGTCTATCTTGCCTCCACGTTTACCGATATTGCTGACGCGCACGGACAGCCCGGACCACTCCGACCAACCCCAAGCCCGCCCATGCAAATTCCAAGAGGATGAATCCTGCCCGCTGATCGACGATCGCCACGACGCCGAGCAGCAGAGAGCCCACGATGTTGAGAGCGAGATAGCCCGCGTGCAGCTCCCGCCAAATGCCTCCCTGATTGAGCCCATAGGCCGTCAACACCATCAGGGCGCCAATCACGGACATGACCTGCCAGAGCATCACTCACCCTCATGTCGACTCCTGCAAAGAAGAGGTACCGTACCCGCTTGGACAACGTGATTGCAAGTCCCGCTTTCCTGGTTAGTCCGCCGTCAGCCGGTGGGAGAACCGGGTCTTGCCTGCGTCGTCCACGAACGAAACCTCGCTGGTTTTGGAAGTGATCCGCACGAGTCCGAAGTTCAAGTAGCCGCCGTCGTTGAACAGGTTCGTGGGGTGCAGCTCGGGACTTGGGGGAGTCAGGCGTCCGGACCGCGCCGAGAGGGGGCCGGCGACGAATTCGTGAAAATCCGTCTTGCCGTCGCCGTCGGGGTCGTAGGCGTTCGCTTGAAGATAATGGACGTCGCCGGCGAGAAAGACCACGTTCTTCAGCTTGTGCTTCAGGATCTCATCTACGATGACCTGCCGCTCCCGTTCGAATCCCGTCCCGTCCGGCCCACCCGCCCAGCCGTCGAACCCGGGATACAGAACATTGCCTCCCTTGGGAATGGAGAGCGGCACGGTCGTGACCACCATCTTCCATATGGCGGTCGATGAGCGCAGGCCTTCCAGCAACCAGGCCAACTGCGCCGATCCCAACATGGTTTTGTCCGGGCCGTCACGGTCGGAGTTCCGACTGCGGTACTGTCTGGTGTCGAGGAGGAACAGGTCCAAGTCCGCCCCGTAGCGGAATCGCCGATACAATCGGTGCGGATCAGCGCTTTCGATCCGGATGGGCCAATACTCTCGCAGAGCTTGCCGCCCCGCCGTCATCTGGCCTTCGTAGGGCCCGGAGAAGTTGTCCTTGACTTCGTGATCGTCCCACATCACGTAGAGCGGCGTGCTCCGGAGCAGCCGTTGCAGTGCGGCTGCGCCACGCTGATAGCGATGCTTGGCCCGATATTCGGGCAGGGCTTTCGCGACGAAGTCAGAGCCGGGCGCGTTCGGAGGAGCCGGACAGATGCCGTCGCTGTAAATCGTATCGCCGAGAAACAGCAAGAAGTCCGGATGCTGTGAAACGATCACGTCGAAAATCGGATAGCCGGCCTCGCCCTGGCGGCATCGCTCCTGCCCACCCAAATCACCGCTCCAGACGAACGTGACCGGGACGGATCGGCTCTCCTCCGGCAAGGTCGTGAACTCTCCCGTTGCGGCAACGGCGCGGGCGGGAAGACTGGAGCTGTGACCGGGCGCATCGACCAACACCTGATAGCGATACCGCACGGCCGGCGTCAGTCCCTGTAGCGGAATCGAGAGGGTAAAGTCCGTGTACGGCCCTGTCACCATGACCGGACTTCGCGACACGGGTAATTGAGCCGAGGCCACCTTTGAGAGCGTTTCCCAGGCTTCCACAGAAGCCCACTCAATTTGTACGGCCTTGACTCCCTCGGTGCGTAACCAGAGGATGGCGGACCGGTCCGTCACATCGCCGACGGCGGTGCCGTACGGCAGAAGCGGTTCGCCGGTTGGAGACGTGCCGACAAATGGACTGTCATACGGCAATCCTTCACGGGACGCCGAGGTGCAACTCACCGTGACGAGCACGGCGACGATGACCCGCGGAAGAAGGCGCACCAGCATGACGGGACTGACTTACCTGGAACGGAAGAAAGCCGTCAAGAGACGGCCCGGCGCCGGTTGCAAACCGGAGGGACCGTCTTGCATACTGTGCCGGTCGGAGGAACAAGCATGAGCGACCAAGGCTGTGTGATCACGGGATGCCAGGGCAGAATCTACGCCCCAGCCGGCACCCGAAGCGTGTGCAAGGAACATTTCCTTAGCTTTCTCGCCTGGCGCCGGCGCAAGGGTCCGCAGATGTTCACGCTGTATGCCGGGCTTTCGATGGGACAGCGGGACGCCATCGTCACTGAATGGCAGCAGACGGTCAGCTCGGCGGAAATACCGGCGCCTTCCGGGTCCAAAACCTAAACCATCCTCATCGTGTACTCCCGGTTCGGACGGGGACAGACACCAAGGGGTCTGGTCCCCTTCCTTCGCGCTTCGCGTGGGACCTGACCCCCTTGTGCCAAGGGGTCAGACACCGCAGGATGGCGCACTGCGAGAAGGGTGTCTGACCCCGGGGGAAGGGTGTCAGTCCCCGAGCTCGCGTCGTTACTCTGCACACTGGCAGCCGTCGAGGCGGCGCGTCGCGATGTACGTCAGATTGTTGGTGTACCGCATAAACCCCTTCTGCCGGCTGAATAACCGCAACAGACAGTCGGAAGATTTCTGCTGAACGAAGAAACCGTAGTCCGCTCCGGAAGGAGAAGAGACCACGAACGGGCGCGGACCAAACCGACCGGTGGACAGGCGCGCGGTCACGGATTCGGCAAGCTGCTCCGCCGCCTCCTGCTTTTCCCCTTCCTCCATCAAAATCTGGCTCATGCTCTCAACGAACGTCCGCCGGCAATGCTCTTCGGAGAGAGACGTCACCTGGGCGACGGTGGTGCAGCCGACTGCGAAGGACAGAATGGCACCGCATTTAAGGACTACCTTGAACTCCGTCAAGGCCAAAGGGCTCCTACGCCTTCACCGCACCGAAGGATGGAATGGCTGGCACGCGACTTGTGCTGAAGGCTCGGGCGCCGTACCGCTGAGCGGATGCGGTCGCGTCCCGCGACGGCGAGCACTGTCCGAAGCTTCGTCCAAGCGAAGCGCGAACGGAGCGAGTTGCACAGCCGAGCAGAGGCGAAGCGCAGCACGGTCGAGCCGCAGCACCGGAGCTTGCAGACATTTCATCCTTCTACTCTACTCTGCCGCCTCACCATCTCGGCGGCGTGAACAAACGTGAGGCTCGTTATTCCTCGCCTCGTTCACCCCATCACGGCTGAGCCGTGATGGTGAATCATCAGCCACTCGTCGCCGATCCGCTCGAAGATATTCGTGGCCAGCACACGCGCCTGCTGCGGCTCATCGGACTGCTGGCTGGTGATGTTCTCCATACAGACGACCCAGGCCATGTCGCCCGCCACCTGCACCATCACTTCGGTGAGCTCGAATTTCATCGAGAACGTGTTGTTGAAGATCAGGACCCAAGAATCGCGCACGGAGGGCCAGTCGGAACGGAGTGTCCAGCCGGGATGGACGCATGTGACGTAGTCGAGATGCGCCCACACCTCATCCATTTTGGCAATGTCGAGCGATCCGAACGCCTCATAGAACCGTTGATTGGCTCTCGTGACTTCTTCGATCCGCTGTTCGAGCACTTGCCTTACTCCGTTTCCGAGGGCGCTATCATACTCGAATCGTCTTGCTGGGAGCGAGGGCGAGGCCCGGCTGATCTAAGTCCCGGCCAAGGCCGCGGTCCGGCGATGCACCATCCAGACGCCCGCCAGGATGAGTGTAATGCCGGCCAATTCGACCAATCCGACCGATTCGTTCAGAATGACTGCGGATAATCCGACCGCGGCCACCGGCGTGAGATTCCCCAGGACCGACGCGCGCGACGGACCGATGCCTCTGACACCGAACAGCCAGGCCTGCTGAGCGACGGCCGTCGCGAAGACGACTAGATAGGCCAAGGCCAGCCAATCTAACGCGCCGACGGACGAGACTCCAGCGCGCAGCATTTTCGGATCGGTCCACAGCAAAGGAATTTGCAGCAGCGTCGCCACCAAGAGCGTGGTCCAATTCACCGTGAGAGGGGAGAGCCGTTCCATGATGGCCCGGCTGCCGATACTATACACAGCCCAACTCACCACGCCGAGAAAGACGAGCAGCCCACCGAGCAATGGTTGCTCCCCGGCCGCTTGAAATCCCGCTACGGAGACCAGGCCGACCCCTGCAAAGGACAGCAGTCCACCCATCCAGACGGCGCGCAGAGGAACGTCCTGAATCCACAGCGACGAAAGCAACGCCGTCACCACGGGCAACGATCCGATGATCACTCCCGCCACCGCGCCGCTGACGTAGTTGAGCCCGATGAGGATCAACAGATGGTTGCCCAACACGCCGAGGCCCAGCAGGCCGAGCGTGCGAAGATCTGTGGCCGTTGCAAAGGCGAGCGCTCTTTCCTGCACCAGCCAGGTGGTCACGAGAATCACGAGACCGCCGATGTCGCGCAGCACCGACGCTTCAACGGCAGAGAAGCCGCTGAGCGCCATTTTCTGAGCCACGATCGACCCACCCCAGAGGATCGCAGCGGCCACAACGGCCCCGTATGCCAACCCGGTCGGCGGTGCCATGCGATGGGGATACAACCTCTGTACGCGGGCGTCAATAACTATTGCAGGGGATTTTCCTATCGTCCATCACTGACCGTGCTTCCGGACGACCAGCACTCCGTCTCTAATTGTGATCAAGACCGCCGAGACCCGCGCATCGGCCGCCACGATGCGGTTCAGCTCCTGAATCGCGCCGGTCTTTTCGTCGGGTGGAGGCAGCTTCAGCACCTCGCCGTCCCACAGCACGTTGTCGATGAGCATCACGCCGCGGGATGAGAGGAGATCCAGCCCGCGCCGGTAATAGTTCACATAGTTCGTCTTGTCCGCATCGATGAAGATCACGTCAAACGGACCCGTGAGAGACGCCAGCGTCTCGATCGCCGGCCCCATGTGCAGCGAAATCTTCTTGCCATGGGCCGAACGGCCGAAGTACCGCCGAGCCATGGCGGCAGCGTTCTCATCCACCTCGCACGTGACCACCTCTCCGTCCGACGGGACGGCCTCGGCGAAGCACAGTGCGCTATACCCGGTGAACGTCCCGATCTCCAGCACCCGCTTTGCCTGGACCAATTGCGTCATCATCTTCAGAAAAGCCCCTTCCAGCGGCCCCACCAACATTTGCGGCGCATCCATCTTGCGATAGGTCTCTTCCCGCACTGATCGACACACATTGGATTCCGTCATCGAATGCCGTTCGGCGTACGCTTCGATGTCGGCTGGAACTAACGTCTTCATAAAGTTCCTTTCGTGTTTGAAAATACAACCGTCGAATCGTACACTGCATGAAGAGTCAAGACCAGCGGGATCTTTAGAGAGGCAGGCGTGAAAACGTTGCAGACACTGGAGGCGCTGACGAACCGGCTGAGCGAAATTCAGCGCATCAACAGCGCCGCGTCCGTCCTCTCCTGGGATCAGGAAACCTATATGCCGGCCGGTGGAGGAGTAGCCCGAGCCGAACAAATCGCCACGCTCCAGGGCCTCGCGCATCAAAAACTCGTGTCGCCCGAGATGGAACGACTACTCGGTCAGTCCGTCGATTTGGCGAATGGCGTTCCGCTCGATCATGACGGCGAACTGTGGGATGAGTCGGCTCAAGCCCTGTTGCGCGAAGTGTGGCGCGATTACAGCCGGGCCAAGAAGCTTCCTTCGGACTTCGTCGTCAAACTCAGCCGCGAATGCTCACTGGCGCAGCAAGTGTGGGCGGAGGCGAAAGAAGACAACGCGTTCCCTCGATTTCTCCCGAATCTCCGCACGGTGTTGTCCCTCAAACGGGAAGAGGCCGGCTATCTCGGATATGTCGATTCTCCGTACAACGCGCTCCTCGACGTGTACGAGCCCGGGGCGACGATCGCCGGCTTGCGGCCGCTGCTTGCCGAGTTGAAGGCGCGGCTGGTGCCTCTTCTGAAAAAGATTCAGAACAGTCCGATTCACATCGACGACAGCATCCTGTTTCATGCCTACGACACGACCCGGCAACTGGAATTCGGTCGCCTCGTGTTGATCAGAATGGGGTACGACTTCGAACGGGGGCGCCTCGATCTCTCCGCCCACCCGTTTACGACCTCGTTCCATCCGACCGACGTCCGGGTCACCACGCGTGTCCACGAGCACGATCTCCCGTCCTGTTTGTTCAGTTGCATTCACGAAGGGGGCCACGGACTTTACGACCAGGGTCTCGACCCGCGTCACTACGGCACTCCGCTCGGCGACTCGGTGTCGCTCGGCATTCATGAAAGCCAATCCCGGCTCTGGGAAAATTGCGTGGGGCGCTCACGGGCCTTCTGGCGCTTTTTCTATCCGGTGCTCCAGCAGACGTTCCATCATCAGTTGCGCCATGTCGAGATGGAGGACTTCTACGCGGCGATCAACCGCGTCAAGCCGTCGTTCATCCGCGTCGAGGCCGACGAGTTGACGTACAATCTCCACATCATGCTGCGCGTGGAAATCGAACAGGATCTGATCGAAGGCCGCACCCGTGCAGACGACCTTCCCGAGATCTGGAACGGCAAGATGAAAGAATATCTGGGCATCGTGCCGTCCACGGATGCAGAAGGCGTCCTCCAGGACGTGCATTGGTCGCTGGGCGCATTCGGCTACTTTCCAACCTATACCTTGGGGAATCTCTATGCCGTGCAGTTCTACGATCAGGTCAGGATGGAAATTCCTCATCTCGAGGATGAAATTGCCGCCGGACAGCTCTCGGTCTTGCGCCGCTGGCTCGAGCAGAAAATCCATCGCTGGGGCCGCATGTTTACGCCAGAGCGGCTGTCTCACCGGGTGACCGGAAGAAGCGTCAGCCCCGAGCCCTTCCTCCGTTACGTCGAACGCAAGTACGGAGAAATCTACAAGCTGTAGCTTTTGATTTCCTGCCCAGTCCTCGCTGCTCAGTGCTGATTTCAGTATCCCATCGCGCGATTCAACTTCACGAGCAGAGCCGGCGCGAGCGTAAACTCGTTCTGCACCTCAATGCGGGACGGGACGAGCAGCGTCGTGTGAAACACGATATCGCGGATCGGAATCTTGAATTCCGGATCCTGCGGTGTGCTGAGCTCGACGCTTTCGACGGCGTTGGTAATGGCACCGCTTTCGAGCGGAGCATAGGTCGCCACGACAGCCTTGAGAATTTCCGTCGCTTTTTCGTTGGTCTCCATTCCGGCAATACCCTGTTCCAGCAGCGGGAGAACTTCTTCCCGTGCCTGATCGGAGAGACTGAAGTTTTCCACCCGCTCCTTCCGGCGGAGCGACGTGAGGTCATTGTCGAGATCCTTGCTGAACGCCCCGTAAGCGAACCGGAAAAATTCAAAATGAAACCCCTTGATTCCCTTTCCGAACAGTTGCAGCTCGCAGAGAAAGCAGAGCTGCTGCAGCTTGACGTCGGTCAGGAGCCCATGAGGCTCAGCCCCGTGCAAGACGTAGAGCAGCAGGGCCCGGTCGACGGTAATCTGATCGGGTTTACGCACGAATCGGCCCCCCGTGTGGTCTCAAAAACGACAGCCGACTATAGACAGGTGAATTGAACAGCGTCAAACACCCTCTTGACCGGCACTCTGGTTTTGTTTTTAATGATTCCTGCTCGGAGGGGCATCGATGGCATCCAGCAGGAACAGCAAGGAAATGGAGACGTTGAGGGAACATCTGGCCAAGCATCAATTGAAATTGACCAGACAGCGGGAGCTCATTCTGAGCGCCTTTCTGAGACAGGAGCACATCACGGCCGAGGCGATGTACCACCAATTGGCCAAAACCGATCCCCATCTTGGCCTCGCCACGATCTATCGGACGTTGAATCTCTTCTGCGACGCCGGACTCGCTCAAGCCCGGCACTTCGGGTCTCAAACTCAGTACGACAATGTCTCTCATAAAGGACATCACGATCATCTGATCTGTACGGGATGCGGCAAGATCGTCGAGTTCGAGAACTGCGACATCGAACGGCTCCAAGAAGAAGTCGCAGCCCGCAACGGCTTCACCATCCAAACTCACCGACTCGAGCTCTATGGGCTCTGCTCTCGTTGCCGTCATTGACGGCTCCCCCCGCTCTCGCGTATCTTTGAGACGGCTTATCAATTTCAATTAGAAAGGCCCTTCATGCTCATGGTTGCTCTTCGACGGACGGGATGGTCTGCCTCGCCGGGCGGTGCCGCGATCCTGGCATGGTCCACCATGCTCATTCTCTTTTTTCTTGCCGGCTCTGCCTCTGCCGCCGACACATTGACTGTGTATTCCGGCCGCTCCGAGCGACTCATCAAACCCGTGCTCGACGAGTTCACGGCCAAGACCGGCATTCAAGTGAATTTGTTGTCCTCGGGAACAACCGAACTGGTCAACCGGCTCAAAGCCGAAGGGGATCGCACAGCGGCAGACGCATTCATCACCAACGATGCGGGGAGTCTGGAGTTGGCCAGGGCAGCCGGCCTTCTTCGTCCGTTGAACATGCGCGAAATCGATCGGGCCATCCCGTCCCAGTTCCGGGCCCCGGACAATTCATGGGTCGGCCTGTCGGGGCGATTTTGGATCATCGCGTATAACACGACCGTGGTGAAGCCGGACGAGTTGAAATCTCTGCTGGACCTCGCCGATCCAAAATGGAAGGACAAAATCGCGATTCCCAACTCGGGAAGCGAGTACTTGCAAGCCGGAGTTTCCGTCATTCGAGCCACGCACGGCGACGCCAAGACCAAGCTATTTCTTCAGGGCCTCAAGGACAACGCGGGCAACCATGTCTATCAGAAAAGCTCGCAGATCGTGGACGCCGTCGCGAAAGGGCAAGTCGCGCTCGGGATCGTGAACCATTATTACGTGTATCGTCACTTGATGACGCAGCCGTCGGCGCCGATTGCCGTCTTCATGCCAGACCAACAGGAAGGGGGCATGGGAGCGATCATGAACGTCACGGGAATCGGCGTGATGAAATCGACGAAACACCTCGACAGCGCCAAACTGCTTGTCGAGTTTCTCGTGGCCCAGGCCGGGCAGAAACTATTTGCTGATCTCGACAAGGAATATCCCCTCCACCCGGAGGTCAAGGCAGACCCTGCTCTCGTCGAACGAAAGAGCTTCCGCGCCGCACAAGTGCCGTTGAGTAAGCTGGCGGAATTGCGGGAGCCGACATTGACGCTGATTGAACAGGTAGGCCTGCGATAGACCTATGCGGCGGCAACTCTCATTTTTACCCCCGGACGATAATCGGAGCCCCTCGTGATCACGCTTCGCCGGCAACTCACGTCTCCCCTGCAATTAATATCGCTGGCCAGTGCCGGGCTGATTCTCCTGCCGTTGGCTTATGTGGCTTCGAATGCCTTGTCCGCCGATTCAGCCGTCTGGAGCCGGCTATGGACAACCCGGATTCCCGAATTGGTTTCCAATACCGTGCGGCTCGCCGCAGCGGTCGCCGCCATGGCTCCGGTGCTCGGAGTCTCTACCGCGTGGCTGGTCACTCGTCTCGACTTTCCCGGACGCAGGCTGTGGGAAGGCGCACTCGTGCTTCCGCTGGCCATGCCAACCTATGTGCTGGCCTATGTCTACTCATACCTGCTCGGCTTCGGAGGCCCGGCCGAAGGTCTCTGGCAATGGATCGCGGGTCCACAGGCCAGAATATTTTCGCCGCATAGCTTTCTCGGCGCCGCGCTAGTGATGACGCTCGACACGTTTCCATTCGTCTATCTCTTGAGCCGCAGCGCCTTGCTGAACATGAATGTGTCGTTCGAGGAAGTGTCGAGAGCAAGCGGCGTATCGCGCTTGGCAACGTTCCGGCGTGTGACGTTGCCCTTGATGCGACCTTCCATCGCCGCAGGAGTCGCCCTCGTCATTCTGTACGTGGTGTCGGATTTCGGCGCCGTCTCCCTCCTCCGCTATCAGACCCTCACCTACGCCGTCTTTCAACAAATGACCAGCCGCTCGGACAACACAGCGGCCAGCATCCTGAGCCTGTTGCTCGTCGGACTCGCGTTGTTATTCCTCGTGACGGAGCGGTGGTTTCGCCACCGCAGCCGGTTCTACCAAACGACCGGCCGGTATCGGTCACCGCAGCGCCATCAACTCGGCTGGCTTGGCACAATATTGGTGACCGGTTACCTCGGACTCGTCGTCGCAACATCGTTCGCACTGCCCGCCTCGCTGCTGGTTACTTGGAGCATGGCGCCCGAAGCACAGGCGACCCTGGATACCCGATTCTACGGCTTTTTCTGGAACAGCGCGGTCCTGAGCGCCTGCGCGGCGACCGCCGGCGTCCTGATCGGATTGCCGCTGGCGTACCTCGCCAACCGCCGGCCCACATGGCTGAACGTCGGCTGCCTCCAAGCGGCCTATGCCGGCTATGTGCTTCCCGGACCCGTCGCCGCTCTCGCCGTCCTCGTACTGTTTCTCAACGTCGCGCCGTTCGTCTACGGCTCCGTGTTGATCCTTGTCGTGGCTTATGTGATTCATTTCCTTCCGGCCGGACTTCAGTCTCTGGAACCCGCGCTTCAACAGATCACTCCCAATTTGGAAGAAGTCAGCCGAACGCTCGGTCTGAGCGTACGGCAGACCTGGCAGCGCGTGACATTGCCGCTGGTACGCAATGGATTCGTCGTCGCGTGGGTCTTGATCTTTCTTCAGACGATGAAAGAATTGCCGGCGACCCTGCTTTTGAGGCCGGTGGGGTTCGATACCTTGGCCATCCGGGTCTGGATGGAAGCGAGCGAGGAATATTACCAATTGGCCGCACCGTCCGCGCTGCTGATTGTCCTGCTCGGTCTGCCGACTCTCGCACTGTTGGTGTCGAAGGACTGGCGAGCGGCATGATCCGAACGCGCGACACCGTGACATCTACCCTGTCTCAAGCCGATCTGTATGCGCCGGCTTCGTCCGTGCTGGAGCTCCGGGACGTCTCGTGCGCCTATGATCCAGGCCGGCCGGCGATACGAGATATTTCCCTCGCGGCTCGAGAAGGCGAGATCCTGTGTCTCTTGGGACCTTCAGGATGTGGAAAGACCACCGTCTTGCGGGCGATCGCCGGATTCGAACCGGTCCGCTCGGGGCAGATCTTTTTATCCGGCCAGTTGGTCTCATCATCCGATTACATGACCCCGACCGAACAACGTCGAGTCGGAATGGTCTTCCAAGAGTACGCCCTGTTCCCGCATCTACGAGTGCAGGACAACATCGCCTTCGGTCTGCGACATCTGACTCGAAGCGAGCGAAAAGCGCGAGTGCAGGATCTGTTGCGGCTCACGGGACTGGAAGGGCTCGAACGCCGCTATCCCCACGAATTGTCTGGAGGCCAGCAACAACGGACCGCGCTCGCCCGGGCGCTGGTGCAACATCCCGTCGTCCTCTTGCTGGACGAGCCGTTCAGCAACCTGGATCCCGATACGGCCAGTCGGATGCGCCAAGAGCTGCATGATTTGTTGCGGCGAATGAAAACCACGACCGTCCTCGTGACGCATGACCATGACGAAGCCTTTGCCATGGCCGATCGTATTGCGGTGCTGAATGAAGGTCGATTGGAGCAGTTCGACACACCGGAAACGACTTACCATATGCCGACGACGCCCTTTGTCGCCGACTTCGTTGGCCAGGCAGATTTCATTCCGGGCACCGTTTCCAACGGCATGGTGCAAACGGAGCTCGGCGAGTTTTCCAACATCCTGCAGTGCCACGAGGGCGACCATGTCGTCGTGATGATTAGACCGGACGATATTCATTTGGTTCCCGCTCGGGGTGCCTCGTCCCGGGTCGTGTCGCGCCAATTTAGAGGTTCAGAAAACCTTTATGCCGTCTGCCTGCCTTCCGGACAAATCGTTCACAGCAGCCAGGGATCCACCAGCGTCTATGAGGAAGGGACCGCGGTGGAACTCCGTGTCCTGGCTTCTCATACCGTCCTCTTCAAGGCGGCCAAATAAAACCACGGCCGCTCACCATAATTGACAGTTCTTTTCTGCTTCTGGCAGATTGGCCGGAAGTCACCGCCACCGGAACATTCTTCGACGGACAAGGAGCGACCGATGGAAGCGTTAAAAACCGCCATCGACTATGGAATCATCGGCCTGTTGTTGGCTTTGAGCGTGTGGTCGGTTGCCGTCGCGATCGAACGATGGCTGTTCTATCGCCGGATCAACCTCAAAGAATTCGAGTCGCTTCAGACATTGGAGATTGCCCTGACCCGACGTCTGGTCGTCATCGGCACGGTGGCGGCCAATGCGCCCTACATTGGTCTCCTGGGCACAGTACTCGGCATCATGCTCACGTTCCATACCATGGGCACGTCGGGAACGATGGCAGTGAACACCATCATGATCGGGTTGAGCCTGGCGCTCAAAGCCACGGCAGCCGGTCTTCTCGTCGCGATTCCCTGCGTCGTCATGAACAACATCCTACGGCGCAAAGTCTCCGAAGTGGTCGCACATTATAAGGTGATGCATGGAGCGTGAGATCGATCAAATCAACGTCATTCCGCTGGTCGACGTCATGCTCGTGCTCCTGGTCATCGTTCTGACCACCGCCACCTTTATCAGCATGGGTCAGATTCCCGTCAACCTGGCCAAAGCCAAGGAAGTCGGAGACCGAAAAGACGTCCCGATCGTGATCACGTTGACTGCGGACGGGAAATTGTTCGTCAACGACCGATCGGTAGACGATGGAGGGCTCACGGGCGCGTTAAGATCACAATCCCATGAGTCCGCCGTCGTCGTCCGGGCAGACAAGGTCACGCTTCTGGAACGCTTTGTCGCCGTCGTGGACGAGGTGCGGGGGCTCGGCTTTCAGCACGTCAGCCTTGAAGTCATCAGGCTGTGACTCTGTGGCATAGAGCCGGCATCATCGGGCGAGAAGTTCACCTGTCTGGTCGGAAACAATTTCAACGCGTTCTCGCAGGCCTGCAGACACATGGAGACCGCCTGCCTTATCGACGATGATCGCTTCGACGCCCGGCAGCCGTTCGACGAGTTTCATCCCCTCGGCCGGACCGAGGACAAAGATTCCCGTATCAAGTCCATCGGCCCACACACCGTCCTTGGCGATGATCGTCACGCTTTGGCAATCTCGGGCGGGCTGAAGCGACACCGGATCGAGAATATGGTGATACCGCACTCCGTCGCGCTCAAAAAACCGCTCATAATCACCGGCAGTGGACATCGCTTCATCCTCCAGGTCGATCAACGCGAGAACGGCTTCTTCGCGTCGAGGATGTTGAATCCCGACCGGGAATTTTGCTCCATCCGGCAACCGTCCGAACGTCTTGATATCCCCTGAAAGAGCGACGACTCCCGCGCTGGCTCCCGCATGACGCATTGCCGCGACGGCTCGATCCGCGGCATACCCCTTTCCGATTCCTCCGACATCGATCCGCATGCCGGTCCGTGGAAGAAAAATCGTGCCCGCTTCCCGATCTAGACGAATGGCCGTCCAGTCCACCAGCGGTTTGATCGCGTCCAGTTCTGCCGCAGTGGGAATCGTTTGCCGCTGCGTCACGCTCCAAAGTTCGACCGCCGGTCCCACAGCGATGTTGAAGCCGCCCCCGGTCAACCGCGCGATTTCGAGAGACCGGGACACCAACTCCATCGTCTCCGGACTCACAATGATCGGTCGCAATCCCGCAGACCGATTCACGCGAGATAATTCGCTTTCAGGGAGCCATGTACTGAGGAGTTGTTCGAGCCGCTTGATCTCCCGGAAGCCCTGTTCTATGGAGGCCTGCGCCTGCTGATTTGTATCGGCCACGGCCGTAATGGACACCAATGTCCCCATATGCGTTTGAGCCCGCTTCACGACGACCGGTGCAGAGCCATGGGATATTGATTCGCCCGCAGATGCCACAGGCTGGAGCAGACACACGGATAGAAACACGCTGTGTACGAGAGGTTTCAACATGAGGCGATGATTACCACCAATGGCGCCGAAAATAGCGGGGTACCCGCGGGTACGGCATGACTTCAAAAAGCCTGGTTTGCAAGTCAGGCGGATTGGGCAACACGCTGGCGATGGGACCGTGTTGGAGAGAGGGGTACGTCTCTCGCGCTGCTTGCGCAACCTCGTTGCGGTCATCCTCGTTCGTCACCATCGACACACTCACCATGCGGCCATACTTGGGAGAATCCACCCCGAAGCGCCATGTCCCGATGTACGTAATGGGATCGTTGCCAATTGCGAAGGTTGAATCGATCTGTGCCATCGACAGAAACGGTCCCTCGCTAATCTGCACTCGCGTCAACTCATATTGTCCCGGTGAAAGCGGCAAGACAAACTCTTCGTCATCTGATTCGAGCTCGACGGTGAATCGTTCCTTTGTGGCCTGATTTTGGATTTCGAACGAACGAAGTGCCGGCTCGTAGATTCGTGCCCGATCTCCGGTCAACACCGTTACCGCGCGCCCTATCGCCACACTGCCATGGACAGATTCCGGCTCGGGAGTCGCCGGCAGATGCGTCGCGCACCCTTGCATGAGCATGCTCGCCCCCAATATCCCCTTAAGGATAAAGGCCCGCCTTTTCCACATGGCTCCATTATATACAAGAGCAGCACACAGCCGCATTTGATCGTCCCGGATGCCGTCTTGACACGTCGCCGTGGAGTCGATATACTCGTCATCGATTTTAATAATTGTTCTCAATTTCAAGAGACGTCCGCCGTCACATCATATGACTACCCCACACTCCGTACACTCGCTGCCGTCGAACGCACATGAAACGCGTTGCGAGTGCGGACAGTTGATCGCGAAGGTCAAAGGACGCGGATTGGAGCTCAAGTGCAAGCGCTGCAAACGTATCGTGCTCATTCCATTCACGGCAATTGAAGGATGGACCACTCTGTCGGTCGAAACCAGTTTGTGAAAGGAGGAGCGCACTCACTTTCGCTCGATCTTCGTCGTTAAAACGTTCCCCGGCCAGAGACCTCCGAGTCCCGAGTCAGGACCCATCACCACAATCTCTGGAGGTATTCGAATGAAGATTCGGTCGATTCTCGGGGCTCTGGCGATCACGATTCCATTGGCCATACCGGCGATGGCCCAAAACATGACGCCGGAGGAAATCAAGAAATTGGTCGATGAGGCTGTGGAGAAAAGATTGCGGGAAGGGCCACGGGAAGGTTCCATGGAACAACGCGAAGCGGCACCGCCAGGTACTCAATATCCGACAGCGGTCGGTCCGATGACGGATATCAAAGTAGAGCGCCCCGGTGAAGAAAGAGCTCCCCTCTCGTTCGGCTCCACCGGTTCAGGACGCTTGGTGTATGCCAAGCCGTTCGTCGCGGCGCCGAAAGCCATTGTCGGCGGTTATATGGATATCCAATATCGGTCCCAGCGTAAAGGCAGCATCGATAACGGGTATGGAGGCGGCACAAACGGGTTCGACCAGCAACGGTTCGTGCCCTTCATTTATGCGGACGTCACCGAGCATGTGAAGTTCGCATCTGAAATTGAAATCGAGCACGGCATTCGAGAAGAGACGCAAGAGCATGAATTCAGCCTGGAATTCGCCCATATCGACTATCTCGTCAATGAAGCATTCAATCTACGAGCCGGCATTTTGCTGCTCCCGGTCGGCAAGTTCAACTTGCTGCACGACTCACCCTTGAACGACTTGACCGATCGTCCGCTCGTGAGCCAATTCATTATTCCGACGACGCTGTCTGAAACGGGTGCAGGATTTTACGGAACCTTCTATCCGGGCAGGACTAGCAAGCTTGACTATGAGTTGTATTTCACAACCGGACCTTGCTCCTATCTTCCCGATGGAACTCCCAGGATTACTGAGGCAGACGGAACATCGACTTCCAGGCAACGGAATTGCCCATCAAACGATGGCTTAGATATCAACAACGGCAAGGCCGTCGTCGCACGCTTGGCCTTCAGCCCCATGCTCGGCATGGAAGTCGGCGGGTCAACGTATTATGCCAATGGCGCCCCCAACGGCAACTACAATCCTCTGAATATCACGGCGATAGATTGGACGTTCCAGCGGGGGCCATTCGAACTGATCGGCGAAGCAGCCTGGGCCTATTCGAGGGGCAACTCGCGAGCGATTCAAACCAACGGAATCGGATTTACCCCGGGCTCGCTCTTGACCGGCATCGCGGGCAACAGCGGTCCGGGCATTCCGCCGCAACGTATGGACGGATTTTATATCCAGGGCAATTACCACTTCATGCCGGAATTCCTGACCAAACTTTCTCCGAAGCGGTTTGGTGAAGGATCGACCCTGACGGCCGTCATCCGATACGACAGAGTCAATACCAACCTGGACAATTCCAATGGGACGGGTGGCTGGGGCAATTTGGAACAGATTTCATTCGGCCTCAACTATCGGCCGATCGAAGATGCCGTGTTCAAGATGAGTTATCAATATCAGCCCATGGCGTTCAATCCGAACACCAATCAACGAATTCATGATGCCGCCTTTGTCATTTCGGCTGCGACGTATTTTTAATGCACCGGCGTCGGGGCGGTCGGTTGCGGGACAGCCGCGACGCCGCTTGGAGATCCGATCAGTGTACATACGTGCCGTTATCATCGTCGCCTGCTTCGCTTTCATCGGTTGTGCATCGCTGAGCGGCAGCAAGGATCAATATTTTGTCTGTCCTTATGACACCGTGTGGGATGCCGCGGTGCAGTCGGTCAAGGATCGTCCCGCTCAGATGCAGGATAAGGACAAGGGACTGATCGAAACCGGGTGGGTGGAAATGGAAGGAGCCGAACGTGCTTACGGCATATTCCAGCGCGAAGGGTTCGGCAACCGGGAGCGCGCACGCATGACCATCGCGCTCAAGCGGCTCAACGACGTGGTCTCGATCAGCGTCCTTGAGAACCGGCAACGGTGGCATCTGAAAGGCGGCATTACTCAACAAGCCACCAAGTGGTGGCCCATCGATCCTTCTGAAGAAGCCGAAGCCGCGGTCGTGGACAGATTGAGTGCCAAGGTTAAAGAGAAAGGATGTTCTGTGGCATGACTTTGAAAAGCTGTTTCCTGACCATCTCTGTCGCGACCTGTGTTCTATCGTTTGCGGATCCTCCTTCCGTTCGCGGGGAACGCGTGTGGGACGCGGAGCTCAAACGCTTTCTGACAGAGCAAGAAATGAATCATCAGGAAGTCTACCTCACGGAAGACGAGGCGCTCAAGCTCATGTTTCCAAAATCGGAACGAATCCGGCGGGAAACGATCCGCCTCACGCCCGAAAAGAAAACGTTGATCGAAGAACGGATCGGCTGGAAATTTCCTGAAGAGTCCTTTGAAGTGCTCATTGGAGAAACCGGCACTGAAGTTGACGGGTATGCGATGGTGCAGAATACCATCGGCAAACACAAGCCAATGACCTATATCGTCGGGGTCGATCCAACGGGCGCCTGTACCGACGTCGAACTGTTGGTCTTCCGCGAGGCGAGAGGGAGCGAAGTCCGTACCAAACGATTCAACGTTCAATACGAGGGAAAAACCGTCCACGATCCCATTCGCATCAACAAAGACATCATCAACATCAGCGGAGCCACCATGTCGGTCCGCTCGTTTAGCGCAGGAGTCAAGCGGGTCCTGGTCCTTGTGGACGAATATTATTTGAAGCCCATCGGAAAAGGCAGTGACACCGTTGCCGCGCGCAAGGCGGAGAAGGGGTTCTTCGGTCTGATTTTCGGCAATTAGGGACAATGCCTCGCCTCG
Source organism: Nitrospira sp. (assembly GCA_035252115.1). Lineage (GTDB taxonomy): Bacteria > Nitrospirota > Nitrospiria > Nitrospirales > Nitrospiraceae > Nitrospira_C. The sequence goes on from DATFDJ010000103.1 coordinate 25,286, forward strand.
TCTATGAGAAATTTCAATACCCGGTTTCGTCTTCGCGATACGGACCGGCACATTCGCTTGCTCTATACCCTGTTTCTCTTGTTGATGCTGGCCGGCTTTCTCTTTTCCTTCTTTTGGGCGCATAGCATGACCGGCCTGTCGCCTCAGGGCATTGCCGACCACTACAGGGGATCAGACGCCACGTTCGGCGAGCCGATGTCATTTCGAGAGCTTGCGGAGGTCACGCATTTTCACCTCTTCACTATGCCGGTGGTCTTCATGATCCTCGTCCATGTGCTGTACCTCACCGGAGCCAGCCCCGGCGTGAAGGCGGCGATGACATGGGCGGGCTTCGGCGGCGTCATGCTGGACTTGGTTTCGCCCTGGCTGATCAGTTACGTCTCTCCGATCTTCGTCCTGACGATGCTGGCAGGAGATACGCTGATGATGGGCAGCTTTCTTGTCATGATGACCATCCCGCTCTATGAACTTTGGGTCCTGCAGCAGCCGTTGATTGCAGGGAAACGAGGGGAGGAACCGTAACTCCTATTCGGACACACGCAGTTTAGAAGAGGCCAGAGGTCCAGCGCCCCGAGCCCAAGATCCACCTTCGGTGGTCTAGGGCTTTTTTTGTGGAGTTCCTATGCCGAAAATTGTTTTAGACGTTCCACCGGCGATCGACTATCTGCAGCATCTCCTTCGGAAGATCGATCGGATTCGATTGCCCTCTGCATCCCGCCGCGATGTCGAAAGCATCCTGGTCCGCCAGGTCTCACGCGAACTCGATCGCCTCATGCCAGGGCAATGGGGACATGGCCGGCGGACGGCCGGATTTGCACTCACGATTGGAGAAGCCGCCGGCTTGATGGCAGATGCACTCCATCATCTTAAACTTGCCGCGTATCTTCACGACATCGGTCAACTCGCATTGCCGCCATTTGACTATTCGAAGACGTTTGAGCCGGACGCCTACGCGGCGGTCCAGGCTCATCCTCGACTCGGGGCCCAGATTTTAGAACCATTTGCATTTCTGCGGGATGCCGCGGTCCTCATCGCCCATCACCATGAGCGATGGGACGGGTCGGGTTATCCATACGGCGTTCGTGGGCCTTTCATTCCACTCGGTGCGAGGATTCTCGCCATTGCCGACGCCTTCGATGCCATCGAACTACCTCATGCCTGCTCGCCTGAAATTCGGGCCGGAATCGTCTACCGAATCCTTCGGGTGGCATCGGGGACGCAGTTCGACCCTCTCTTGGTCGAGCTGTTCGGCCGGATACTCAACGGCGGCCTCTACTCGGGAGTGAGTTCATCCGTTCATCCCGAGTCACAGTTTCCCCATAGCAACTGAAAGGAAGGGTCATGGTCCATCAGCGTTCCAGCCACGGCTGCAACACCCTTAGTTTATTGATCCTATTGATTTGTGCTGGCTCTTTCTCTGCTTGTTCATCGGGCAGCAATGCAGGACCTCCCCAGACAGCCGGTACGGCGGACGCCCCAGCAGCGGTTGGAGAGCGCCTCTTCATGGAAACGCGTTTCGCTCAGGCCTTTAGCGTCTATCTCGATAACGGCGGCAATGTCAACGATGCGAATGTCGACGATCCTGTCATGAATACCGAAGAAACCACTGCACCAGGTGCACCGATTACGCCCGGTCCATTCAAACGCCTATCCATGAATTGCCGATCCTGTCACCTTGTCGATGATGTGTTGACCACTCCGGGCGGGAGCATGCGGGCCTACGCCGACTTCGCTCGCCGAAGTCCCATTCCGGACAGAGGAGATGGACTCACCCACACCCCTCGCAATTCCCCTCCGTTGGTCAATGCGGCGCTGGACCGGCCTGACGGGGTCCTCTTACATTTCGACACGGAGTTCAATTCAATTGAAGATCTGATCGCGGGCACCTTCACGGGCCGCAATTTTGGCTGGCTGCCCGGTGAACAAGCGCAAGCCATCGCACATGTCGCTCGCGTGGTGCGGGGCGACGACGGAAGCGGCGTCATCGCACAGCAATTCGACGGATTGTCCTATGGCCGGCTCTTTACTGGAACCAACCCTAATATTCCCGACGAATTTCGCCTCCCACCCGAGTACCGAATCTTGGTTGGGAATGCCACCGATCAAGAGATATTCAATGCCGTGATACAGGTGGTCGCCGCTTACGTCAACGGTCTTCGTTTCGGAAGACCCGCAGACAACGGCACGCCCATTCGTTCACCCTTCGACGTCTTCTTGGAGATCAACGGTCTACCCCAACAGCCCAATCCCAACGAGTCCCCGATCGATTACAGCCGTCGCCTGTTGACACTCATAAACCGTCCGAATTTTTCCCCGCAATTCGTCACGTCCAACCCCAATACTCGCACCGGCCAATTCGACTTCCATCCAGGGCAGAGTTTTACATTCGGAGCGACTGAACTGGACGGCCTGAAAATATTCCTCACGGAACCGGCGGCCATCCCTGCTTCACCGGCCGAGCAAGCTGCCGGAAGGATCGGCAACTGTCTTGCCTGTCACCCCGCGCCTGATTTTACGGACTTCAAGCTGCACAACACCGGCATCGCACAAAATGAGTACGATGATCCTTCCATAGGTGCAGGCCACGCACCCGGCTCGTTCGCGGCGCTTTCGATTCCGACGCTGGCTGCAAGAGTGTCTAATGACCTTCCTGCAACGGAGCAACATCCCACGGCAAGCGGCCGGTTCAGGTCCATCCCCACGGCGGGAACGACTCTGACCGATTTGGGAGTCTGGAACATTTTTGCCAATCCGGATATGCCGAACCCACAAGCCAAGATTCGAGCCGTCTTATGCGATGATCAGGTCCCTTGCCCATTGTCCGATGCAACACTCCTGGATCGAGCGATCGCCAGATTCAAGACACCCGGGTTGCGAGATCTGGGGCATTCTCAGCCATACATGCACACCGGCCAATTCGATACGGTGGACAGTGCCGTGGGATTTTATATCGGATCTTCGAACCTAGCCCGTGCGGGATCGTTGCGGAATGAAGACCTACAGTTGCAGGGCATTGCGTTGACGGCAGGCGACGTACCGTCCCTTGTCGCGTTTCTAAAATCGTTGAACGAGGATTATCAATAACAGGAGAACCCTAGCCGGTGTGCCTGTGCCCGGCATACCGGCACGAAGTGGGAGCCGTGCCCTCCCACTTCGCCGGGGCGGGAGCCCTCACGTTCTCCGAGGCCTCCCGCCTCCCCTCACTGTCACGATCGTACAAGGGATGGTTCGAAACTCTTCACGTGTTCGGAGAGGTACCGGCCGAACCGACCAACGGTCTCACCGCACTTCTAGCTTTCTTTCTTGATTTGCTCGGCTAGATAATTTTCGAGGCCGATCTGCTTGATCGTTTCCATCTGGGTTTCGATCCAGTCGATATGATCGTCGACGTCCTTCGCCATGTCCTCCAGCATGTGCCGGGTGGTGAAGTCTGCGACCTTGGTGCAATGCACGACACCGTCGCTGAGCAGCACGAGCATCTCCTGCTCAGCCTTTAGATCCAGCTTCAGTTGCTCGGGCACCGTTTCACCAACGTGCACGGTATTCATCCGTTGGACGTTCGGCACGCCCTCCAGATACAGAATGTGCCCGATCAATTCATCGGCATCCTTCATCTCATCGACGCTGCGCTCCCGCACTTTATGGTATAGCCGTTCGTACCCCCAATTCTCACACATCTTTCCATGAACAAAATACTGATTGATCGCGGTCAAATCCGCCGTCAGAATTTTGTTCAACAAATTGATGACACCATCTTTCGCTTTCATACGGCCTCCTTTCCTCTGATCAACCGCTCACTCTCTCATTCATTATCCAGTGCGGGAAACGAGGCGTCAACTTTGAATTTAAGTATTTCTGAGGAGGCTTCTCAATTTCGATGAGATAACGAATCAATTTCATTCACAGACTATTCACATGACGATGCGTTGTTTGGGAGAAACGAAACATGACTGCGAGGAAGAAAAGATGAAAGGGACGGAAGGGGCAGCGACTAACCGGCTTCGCGGTAGCCGCAGTCTTCGTTGCGGCATTGCACGCTTCGGCCTGTCTGCTTGCTGACTTTCTCGATAAGGAACGGCGCGCTGCACGTGGGACAGGCCTTATTCACCGGACGGTCCCACAGCGCGTATTCACATTGCGGATAACGGCTGCAGGCATAGAACGAGCGGCCCTTTCTGGTGCGCTTTTGGACTAAGTCGCCGCCACATCCCGGTTGAGGACATTTTATGCCGAGCGCCAAGGCCTTGGTGGTTTTGCACTGCGGATACGCCGAGCAGGCGATGAACTTCCCGAACCGGCCGCTCTTGACGACCATTGGACTCCCGCACTTTTCGCACACCTGATCGGTGGTCAACTCCTGCTTCGGAATCACTTTGATGGTCCCATCGGGAAGCTTTTCGAAGTTCTGAGTATTCTTGCAAGGCGGGTCATCTTTGTAGCCGGGGCAGGCGAGAAATTTTCCGTTCCGTCCCCATTTAATTTCCATCATGCGGCCGCATTTCTCACAGGGAATATCGGTCGGCGGCTCGACCGTATCTTTCGGACCCGGAATGGTCTTGGCCTTCGCGAGATCCACCGTAAACGGATCGTAAAAATCGCGCACCGCATCGACCCACGGCTTGTTCCCTTCTTCGACCTCGTCGAGTTCCGCTTCAAGTTGCGACGTGAAGTCGACGTTCACGACATCCGGAAATCCCTTCAACAAAAAGTCGTTGACCGTCCGCCCCGTTTCGGTCGGGAGGAAGCGCCCGTCGATCTTCTCAACATATTTGCGCTCCTGGATGGTCGAAATGATGGTCGCATATGTCGACGGGCGCCCGATGCCTTTCTCTTCGAGTTCCTTGATCAGCAGAGCCTCATTGTATCGCGGCGGAGGCTGCGTGAAATGCTGCTTCGATGTCACGCCGGGCACCGTTTGCTCGGCCTGCTCCACCAATCGTAACCGCTCGCCTTCCGTCAAGGAAGGAAGCTGCCGCTCCCCGCCCTCGTCGACCTCTTCATCCTGCTTGGGCTTCTGAGCCGCCAGTTCTTTGTCGATCCCCTCCATGTAGACGATCGTATGGCCGGGAAATTTCACGATCGTGCCGCTTGAGCGGAACAGATACCGGTCTGTGGTGTCCACGGGAGTGGTTTCCACTCGAGTGACATCCAGGATGGCCGGCACCATTTGTGACGCAACGAAGCGATTCCAGATCAACTTGTAGAGATTGTATTGGTCCTCTTCGAGATATTGGCGGATCGATTCGGGATCGCGGGCCGCCGACGTCGGTCGGATCGCTTCGTGCGCTTCCTGCGCCGCCTTCGAAGTCTTATAGACATTCGGCGTGGAAGGCAGATATTCGGCGCCGTATCGCTCCTGGATGACCTGCCGTGCATCGGCCATCGCCTCCTGCGAAATCCTCGGCGAGTCGGTTCGCATGTACGTAATGAGCCCCGTCGGTCCTTCCGCTCCGATCTCCACGCCTTCGTAGAGCTGCTGAGCCAGCGTCATGGTTTTCTTCGGCGTGAAATGCAGCTTGCGGGCCGCTTCTTGTTGAAGTCGGCTGGTGATGAACGGCGCGACCGGATTGCGCTTTTTCTCCTTCCGTTCGATCGACGCGACGGTAAAGGCTTTCCCCTGGACGGCGGAGACGATCTTTTGCGCCTGCTCGGCCGTCGCAATCGACGCCTCTTCTCCGTTGATGCTATGAAGCTTCGCCTCAAAGGGCGGAGGATTCGCGCCGGCGAGCAAGACCGTAATGGACCAATACTCTTCAGATCGGAAGGCCTCGCGCTCGGCTTCCCGTTCGCACATCAACCGCACGGCAACGGACTGCACCCGCCCCATCGATAACCCGCGCCGCACCTTGTTCCACAGTAACTGACTGCCCTGATAGCCCACGATCCGATCGAGCACCCGCCTGGCCTGTTGGGCATTGACCAATTTCATATCGATCTGCCCCGGGGACTGCAGCGCCTGCTTGATGGCCCGCTCGGTTATTTCATTGAACAGAACCCGATAGATTTTTCCATCGCTCTTTCGTTTGGATTTCCCTCGCAGTTCTTCCGCAAGATGCCAGGCAATGGCCTCTCCTTCGCGATCCGGGTCCGGCGCCAGAAACACTTTGTCCGCCTCTTCAGCCTTCTTCTTGATCTCCGCCAAGACCTTCGATTTGCCTTTGATGGTCACATACTGAGGCTTGAAGTCCCGTTCGAGATCCACGCCGAGCTTGCTCGTCGGCAAATCTTTGATGTGTCCGACGGACGCCATAACGGTATATCCGCGGCCAAGATATTTCGTGATGGTCTTGGCCTTGGTCGGCGACTCGACGATGATGAGTGATTTCGCCATGCGCGCTCCGTTAACCGTTCACCGTATCCGTACCAAAAATATGCCGGCCGTGCAACTCATCTCTCGAATAAGACTGTTTTCACGTACGAAGATACCGCTGTCCGGACATGTGACGCACACAGCGCCGCAGTTCGAGCGACAAAAGCGCCGCCATGACGACCGGCACGGCGAGACTGGTTTCTTCGGCGATGCGATCGACGATTTTCGGTTCATATGAGAGCGCATCATACACCACGCGTTCCTGAATTCCAAAATCTTCGACCCATCGGTCGTCTGCGCGAGGTTGTTTCAACCTCGCGCGCAAAGAAGGATCGAGTTGCGGGGACAGCGCTTCGATGACGTCTGTGGCCCGCTCAACGAGCGTCGCGCCGTCTCGGAGCAACGCATTCGTCCCCCGGCTCGTTTCTTCCTTGACGAAGCCGGGGACGGCGAACACCTCGCGACCTTGTTCGGCGGCGAGTTGCGCCGTGATCAGCGATCCGCTGCCGGCGGCCGCCTCCGTCACCACGACACCCAACGAGAGGCCGCTGATGATGCGATTCCGTCGCGGGAAGTTGTAGCTCTGCGGCGGTGACCCGATCGGCAACTCGGACAGCACCGCTCCACGCTCTTCGATTTGCCGCCGCAATTCCTTATGCTCGGTCGGATAGGTCCTGTCGATTCCGCATCCGAGCACCGCGATCGTGCGTCCTCCCCCGGCCAGCGCGCCTCGATGGGCGGCTGCATCGATGCCTCGCGCCAGCCCGCTCACGATGGTGACGCCCGAGCCGGCCAGGTCCCTGGCCAGTTCCTCGGTGATCAAGCCGCCCGCCGGAGTGGCTCGTCGAGCGCCGACTATGGCGATCGAAAGCGCATCCGCTTCGGTCAAGTTTCCTGAAAGATACAACAGGGGCGGAGGGTCGGCGATCATGCGCAGCCGTACGGGATAGGAAGGATCGAGAATCGTAAGCACTTCGATTCGTCGACGCCTCAGTGTCGTCAGTTCTCTTGCGATGCTGCGCCGGGCATCACGGCTGGGTCCCCGCCGGATCGCATCGGCAAGACGAGGACTGCAACCGGACTGCACTAAATCGTCCCGGGTGGCACGCAGCACGGCTTCCGGACTGGCCCAAGCCTGGACGAGCGAGACAAGAGCTCGGTCACCCAATCCTTCGATGGATCGAAGATGCAGCCAAGCTTCGAAAGAGCTCCTGGTGTCCGAAGGCGTTTGCCCGGCGGTCTGCGACTCGACAAGGGGAGTGAGAGAGCCTTCGGTCGATCCGTCAGTCACGCGTTTCCTATAAAACGGCCAGGTCGTACTGTTCGAGATGCAGTTGCTCGTCGGGCATGACAATCACCTTGGCCGAGCATTCGCGCTCCAACGCCTCCAATCCCTGACGCTCCTCATCCTGAAGAAGTCCGGCTACCGATGGATGGGCCCCGACGACGATCCGCTGTTGTTCGTTACTCTTGCCGATCCGTCTGATTTCACGGAAAATCTCATAGGCGACCGTCGTCGGCGATTTGGTATATCCCCGTCCATCGCAGTACCGGCAGGGTTCCGACAGAGAGCGCAGAAGATCTTCGCGAACGCGCTCGCGTGAAATTTCAATCAGGCCGAGGTCGGAAATGCGAGAGATCCTGGTCCGTGCTTTGTCCGACGCCATGGCGTCGACCAAGGCATGATACACCCTGTCTCGGTTCTTTTCTCGCTCCATGTCGATGAAATCGACGATGATGATGCCGCCGATTCCCCGCAATTTGATCTGATAGGCCACTTCCTTCGCCGCCTCGAGGTTGTTGCGGAGAATCGTCTCTTCCTGGTCGCGTTTGCCGACGAACCGGCCGGTGTTGACGTCGATGACCGTCATCGCCTCCGTGTGATCGATCACGAGATACCCGCCTGATTTCAACCAGACCTTCCGGCTGAGCGCGCGAGCCATCTCCTGTTCGACGCCCAAGTAATCGAACAAGCTTTCATCCTTGTCGTAGAAATGGATGCGGGAGGTCTGTTCGGGGGAGAACCGCTGGACGAAGTCGCGCACCGCCTCATATTCCTCGCGAGAGTCGATCCACAGCCGGTCGACTTTTTTGCCGAAGAGGTCGCGAACGACTCGGAAACTCAGACTGAGATCGGTGTGCAGCAGCGCGGGAGCCGGCTGCTGATCGCGCTTCTCGCGGATGTCTTGCCAGAGCACATGGAGAAATTCGACGTCGGAGCGCAGCTCCTCTTCCTTGACCCCTTCGCTGACGGTCCGGACGATATAGCCGCAGCCGGGATGGCGAAGACGTTTCATGATGTCCTTGAGGCGGGCGCGCTCCTCGTCCCGGGCGATGCGCCGTGAGACGCCGATGTGTTCGACGTTCGGCATGAACACCAGATAGCGTCCCGGAAGTGAGACGTAGCTGGTGACGCGGGGTCCTTTGGTGCCGATCGGCCCCTTGGAGATTTGGACCGTCAACTCCTGACCCTCCGTCAAAAGCTGCTCGATGGGCTTGGAACTTTCCCGTTTGGGACGCAGCTCGTCGCCGTCCTTGTCGTCCTCGTCGGCATCGACCAGCGTGTCGCCCGGCTCCGCATCCATCGAGAGATCGGAGACATGCATGAACGCCGCTTTTTCCAGACCGATGTCGACGAAGGCCGCCTGCATGCCCGGCAGCACTTTCGCCACTCGCCCCTTATAAATGTTGCCGACGAAATCCTTGTACTTGGCGCGGTCTCCGAACAGATCCGTGACCACTCCATTATCCAGCACCGCCACGCGGGTTTCTTCCCGTGCGACCGTAATCGCAATTTCTACACCCATACCAACACTCCTTCCATTCGCGGTCCTTTCGGCTCAGCATGAAGGGCGAACGCGGGCTTCCCCAGATCCGCCGCTCCATACAACGAGAGCTCGAAACGATGAACCGCCTGTCATCATACACATCGAGTCCACTGCCGCCCTGCGGCGCGCTCGATGTTCAATAAAACAAACTCAATCGGCGTCGCTTGACATTCAACAGCAGGCCGAGCGACGCCATGGTCATGACGGTCGCGCTGCCTCCGTAACTCATCAGCGGCAACGGGATTCCGACGATCGGAAACATCCCGGCGGTCATGCCGATGTTGACCACTACACAAAAACACAACGTGCAAATGACGCCGACCGCCAACAGCGCGCCGAGCTCGTCCTTCGCTCTCGCCGCGATTTCCAGCGAGAGCCAGATCAAGGAGACGAACAATGTCAACAGTGCCAACACGCCGAGAAATCCCCACTCTTCCGCGAAAACCGAAAAGACAAAATCCGTGTGCCCTTCGGGCAAAAATTTCAACTGGCTCTGCGTCCCTCCGTACAGTCCTTTTCCCGTCAACTCCCCGGCGCCGATGGCGATGCGGGACTGCAGCGCATGGTACCCTTTCCCACCGGGATCATACGTGGGATCGACGAACGCCATAATGCGCTGTCGCTGGTAATCATGCAAGGACCCCCACATCATTTCCCATGCAAAGGGAAACAGCATGAGGGAAAACAGGAGAATCACACCGATGGCCTGCGAGCGCATGCCGACCATCAACAACATGGCCGCGTAGACCGCCAAAAAACTCAAGCCGCTGCCGAGATCGGGCTGTTTGAGAATCAGCAGAAGGCCCGGTAACATGAGCAATCCGGGCACGACGACCCGTTGCAGCCAGCCGACCCGCGGTGCCTTTGAATAATAGTGTGCAAGGACGAGAATCAACACCAGCTTCGCGAACTCGGACGGCTGGAATGCGAAGGGTCCGATCGGAATCCATCGTTGGGCCCCTCGGCTGGTTTTGCCCTCGAACAGCACGAAAAGGAGCAGGAGAAGAATCACGCCATAGGCCGGATAGGCCAAGCGAGCGATACGGTGATAGTCCCACAGCAGCATCACGGAAAACGCGATCGTGCCGAAAAAGATCCACACCAACTGCTTCACGAAGAACGGAATGCCCGATCCTCCCTGATCATGCGTCACGCTGTAGATGGACAGAACGCCGAGAGCCAAAATCGCGAAGATCAACCCGAGGAATCGAAGATCGAAATTGTCGAACTCTCGGCTGTCCAAGACTCGATTGATCATGGAGTGTTCCGGTGCGCCGGCTGAAGGGACACAAGCGGGCCCGTCCCCGCCGCCGCGGCGGTTTGTTGCGACAACTTGGTATAGGTTTCGATCAATTCTTTTGCCAACGGCGCGGCAGCGGACCCCCCATGGCCCATGTGCTCGGCCAGCACGGCCACGGCGATCTTTGGGCTCTCCACCGGTGCAAAGGCGACAAACCAGGCATGATCGCGAAATTTCTTTGGAATATCTTTTTCAGGTCCCGTCCTGAGAGCGGCCGTCTGGGCCGTGCCCGTTTTCCCTGCAATCGTAACCAGCGTCGACTTGGCTCTCGTGGCCGTTCCCTCGGTCACGACGCCGGCAAGCGCGTCCTTGATCAATTTCAGGTATTCGGGCTTGATCTTCAGCCGGTTCTTCTCAACGGCCTCGAGTTCTTGGAGCCGACCGGTGTCCCGGTCCATAATCGATCGCACCAACCGAGGTCTATACGTCACTCCGTCGTTCGCGACGGTTCCAATCAAACTGGCCATTTGCAGCGGCGTCACGGTGACATACCCCTGTCCGATGGACGCGGAAATCGTCTCACCCGGCAGCCACGGCTCATTTTTCGCCTTCTGCTTCCAAGCCGAGGACGGCATGATGCCGATCCGTTCCGACGGCAATTCGACCCCGGTCTCCTCTCCCAACCCGAACTGGTGACCGAATGAGGCGATTGTATCGATGCCCATTCGCTGACCCACCGTGTAAAAGTACACGTCGCAGGAATGAATGAGCGCTTTTTTCAGATCCACGGCTCCGTGACCGCCGGCCTTCCAGTCATGATACAAGCGCCGGCCGAACTGATAGCCGCCGTTGCAAAAGATCGTGCTGCCCGGCATGACCGTATTCGACTCCAACGCCGCAGCGGCCATCATCACCTTGAAGGTGGAACCGGGCGGGTATTGTCCCTGCGACGCACGATTGTTCAACGGCCGGCCTTCGTCTTGTACGATCTCCACCCATTGCTTTCCCGTGAGCTCACGGGACAAGGTGTTCGGATCGAAGGCGGGGCGGCTGGCCATGGCCAGAATATCGCCGCTCCGCGGGTCCAGGGCCACGATGGCGCCTGATTCCGGTCCCAACAACTCCTCGGCGACCTTCTGCAAGCGTGCGTCGATCGTCAGATATAAATCGTCGCCGGCGCGCGGTTGGTCCACGACAACGGTCCGCTTTTCGTGACCCAACGCATCCACTTCGATGCTTTTCTGCCCTGCCTGACCGCGAACGACGCGGTCGAAGTATTTCTCCACGCCGTATTGCCCGACGATGCTGCCCTGATGCAACTCGGCAAATTCGGGCTTTTCAAGTTGTTCGGCCGAGACTTCGCCGACGTAACCCAGCACATGCGCGGCGGTGATGCCGCTGGGGTAGTTTCGTTGCGATTCGACTTGAATCATCACGCCCGGGAGATCCAACCGGTGAGACTCGATCAGCGTAGCTTCTTTGAGCGTCAGACGATCCTTGACCTTCCGCGGCAACTGTTTGGCTCCGCGAGCGGCCAGCTTCTTCCGGACCAACTCGGGATCGAGACCGATCAACGTCGTCAGTTGGTCGACCAACACGTCGCGGTCCTTCACATCTTCCAAGGACACATAGAGGCTGAAGCTGGGCACATTGTTCGCCAGCAGGACTCCGTTACGGTCGTAAATTAGCCCTCTGGCCGGTTCAAGGATGACCGAACGTGTGCGATTATTCTCGGATAGATCCCGATAATAGGGACCTTCACGGATTTGCAGATGCCAGAGTCTCAATGCCAGCAGCGCCACGACAAGGAGCAGTCCGATGCGCAGAACGACCAGGCGGCGTTGTAATTCTCCCAAATCCGAATCGAAGGCACCGGCGGTCGCCATGTCACTTCTTATCGCGGTTCCGCATGTTTACACATATCGTTCGTATCCGCGCGTCCATTCGAGCATCATACGTTCACGCACGATCCAGAATAGCCCGGTTCCCACCGCGGCGTCGAAGATCGCCTGCGGCAAGACGATTGACTGTACCATCCACCAGGTATCCGCCAGTGTGTCGCTTTTCGCGACCAGCGCCGTCACGGTTCCGCCGGCCAGCGACAGCACGAGCAGCCCCACACACAAGACCGTCGTACTGATCTGCGCCACATGCCGTCCCAACAGTCCGGCCAGGAGTCCGGCCCCGCCTTTGGTGACCAGGCTGAGCCAGAGCTCTCCGGCCGAATACATGTTTAACACCCACCCGATTGCCAGACCAATAGCAAGCCCCTCGGCCTCCCCGGCTGTCAGTCCGATGAGGGTGGCAACTACCAACCCGACATCCGGTTTGACGCCCCAGACGCTCACGTGAGGCAGGATCGTGGTGTGGAGCGGCACGAGCAAGAGGACAAGTCCGCTGTAGAATAACAATTTCACGGTGTCGGTTTTCCTGTTAGATCGATCTTGCGGTCACTGTGAGTGGAAGCGCCGTAGGGCGCTTGGATGATCAGGACTTCTTCCAGCCGGCTCACGTCGACTTCCGGCTTGAGCTCGGCCGATTGAAAGAGTGCGCCCTCTTCTTTACCGATTCGTGTGATCGTTCCAAGGGCCAACCCGCGTGGGAATCCCCCGACAAGGCCGGACGTCACCACCCGATCACCTTCCCGGACGCTGGACAATAGCGGAATATATTTCAGCTTCGCGAGACCCTGGTGTGTGCCTTCGACGATCCCTTCATCTCTCGTCCGTTGGATCAGACCGGCAATCGCATTATTGGGATCCGTGACCAACAACACGATCGACGTGGCACTGTTGGTCTTGACGACGCGGCCGACGACGCCGGCCGGCGTGATCACACCCATGTCCGGTTGGATTCCGTCACTCGCTCCCTTATTCAAGATCACCGCGCGATACCAATTCGTCGCATCCCGACCAATGACCTGTGCCGCGACCAGAGTCGGCAATGCCTGTTCCTTGAATTGCAGGAGCCCTTTCAATCGTTCGGTCGCCGCAGCGGCTTCCCGCAATTGGTTGTTCTCTCCCTTCAGCCATTCGACGTCCTGCTTGAGCCGCTCGTTTTCCTCTTGAACGCCCTGAAGCGCGATATACCGTTGCCACAGATTCGAGAGACCCTCGTCGAGGGAGGCAATCGCTTCAATCGGAATCCGGAGGATTTGACCGATCGGGCCGTCCAGATACTGAAGCAGCCCTTGGCTCTGAGAGGGAAACAAAAAAAGCGCGAGCAGCAGGAGAGCGAAGCCTCCTAGCGCCAAACGACGCGCATTATAGGGAGCACGTAACGTGGCCATCCACATTCAGGGATGGAACCTTATCGGAAGGTGTTTGCCTGAGACATGACGGCGACTTTCG
>DATFDJ010000104.1:0-3439 GCA_035252115.1 Nitrospira sp.
TAAATCCGATAGCCGAGATAAAGCAGCACGAGCAGGATCGCCAACGCCGCAATGTGCTTCCTGTTGAGTGTCTTCATCACGAGAGGGATGCCTTTTGCCGGGCCGTTCGCCGGCTGTAAATCATCGCATAGACACAGGGCACGAAGGACAGGGTAAAGACGGTCGCCACGAGCAAGCCGCCGATGACCGCTCGACCCAGCGGCGCATTCTGCGAATACCCGGTCGCCATGGGGACCATCCCCAGGATCATGGCTGACGCGGTCATGAGCACGGCGCGAAAGCGGGCGGTGCCGGCTTCGATGGCGGCCCGCACCGCGTCGCCGTGCTCTCGGAGCCGGTCACGCGCAAAGGAGACGACGAGGATCGAATTGGCGGTCGCCGTGCCCATGCACATGATCGCGCCCGTGAGCGCGGGTTCCGACAGCGGCGTACGGGTCACGAACAACGCCCAGGCAATCCCCGCCAGGGCGCCCGGCAAGGCGGTGACGATGATGAAGGGATCGAGCCAGGACTGGAAGTTGACGACGATCAGCAGATAGACCAGCACCATCGCGGCGAACAAGCCGAAAATCAGTTCCGCGTACGCGTCGTGCATCAAGGCGGCCTGGCCATGGATTTGGATCTCCGCGCTGTTGGGCAACGCCTCCTTCAGCTCGTCGATCGTCTCCTTGACGTCCTCCAGCAACCCGCCCAGGTCGCGCCCTTCGGGGGCGACATAGAGGTCGAACAGCGGCATGATATTCCCGTGCGTGACGAGGCTCGGTGTGCCCACGGCTTTGAAGTCGGCCATATTGCCGAGCAGCTCCATCTCACTCGCCGAGTTGCGGTCAAGGGACCCGACCGGGACGGTCTTGAGCGCCGTCATGCCATTGATCTGCGGTTGCGGGATATAGACATTGATCCGATACGAAAACCCGGTGTTGGGATCGAGCCAAAAGATCTGGTCGACCTGTTGGCTCCCCGCCGCCGCCATTTGCAGATTGACGGTGATGTCTCCCTCGGTCTTGTTCGCGTCCAGGCCGTACGTTCGGCGGCCCTCGATCAGCAGGGTCGGCTGACGCATCGGTTGCTGGATCACCACATCCGAGGCGCCGGGGATCTGGCGCAGCCGGCCGATCAATTTGCGAGCGAACTCATAGTTCTCGTACTGGTCCGGTCCGTTGACCTGCACATCGATCGGCGCGGGGGCGCCGAAGTTGAGGATCTTGGCCGTCAGATCGGACGGTTGAAAGGTGAATTCGGTCCCTGGATAGCGCTCCGTCAAGCCCTTGCGAAGCAGGGTCCGGTACTCCCACACCGGCGACTTTTCATCCTTCAAGAGGATCGTCACATCGCAATCCTGAGAGCCGATCGTGGGCGTCGGAATGAAGGCGAGGTTATGCGGTCCGATCGGGAGCCCGCAATTACTGACGACGTTCTCCACCCGGCCCGGCAGCAACGTCTCGATGTCTTCGGCGACCAGCGACGCGATGCGCGCCGACACCTCGATGCGCGTGCCGAGCGGCGCGCGAAAATGCATCTGAATGACATCCGACCGAATCTCGGGGAAGTAGTCGCGCCCCAGGAAGTAATAGAGTGAGAGAGAGCTCACCGCGAGGGCCAGCGTCATGATGACGAAGCCGCGACGACGCGCCACCGCCTGTTCGAGCAGCGCGCCATAGCCGGTGCGGAATTGATTAAAGCGGCGCTCAAAGCCGGCTTGAAAGCGGGTGAAGAGGCCCATCAGTCCCGCCAGGTTGGCACGCCAGCCCACCCGATGTTCCTGATGCCCCGGCGTCGCCTCATGGTGCTCCACGACGAGCATGTATTTCGCCATGGTCGGCACCAGCGTCCGCGACAGGATAAAGGAGGCGATCATGGCGATGACGACCGCCTCGGCCATGGGCTTAAACAAATAGCCGGAGGTGCCGGTGAGCTTGAAGAGCGGCAACCAGACGATCGCGATGGCCAACGTGGAAACCAACGTCGGCACGACGATCTCAGTGGCGGCATCGATGATCGCGCCCTCCAGCGGTTTGTTCATTTCGAGATGGCGATCGATATTCTCGATCATCACGGTCGCATCATCGACCAGGATGCCGACGGCCAGCGCCAGACCGCCCAAGGTCATCACATTGATCGTCTCCCCGAGCCAGTGGAGGCCGATGATGGCGCTCAGAATGGAGAGCGGGATCGAGGTGGCGATAATCACCGTCGGTCGCCAGGACCCCAAGAGCACCAGCACGATGAAGCCGACCAGCAGACCGGCGGTGAGCATTTCATGCAGCACGTCCACGATCGATTCCTTGACGAATGTCGACGTGTCGTTGAGGAGGCTGATCTTCACACCCTTCGGGACGATCTTCTGAATGCGCGGGATCATCTCTTTGATCCCGTCCACCACGTCCAGGGTGGACGCCTCCGTGCTCTTCATCGCGACGATGATGACGGACTGTTTGCCGTGCACGATCACCGCGTTCTGCAGCACCCGTCCCATGAGTTCGGCCGTGCCGATGTCGCGCAGGTAGACGAACGAGTTGCCTTCGCGCTTGATCGGAATGTTTTCAAAGTCCTTGATCTGCATCGGGGAGGCATTGGTCAGGAGCATCCAGTCGGTCTGCTTGATCTTGACGTCCCCGGCCGGCAGGATGAGGTATTGTTCCCGGAATACGCGGTGGACATCCGCCACCGTGATGTGACGCGCGAGCAAGGCCTGCTGATCGAGGTTGATCATCACTTGTAGCGGCGAGCCTCCATAGGGAAACGGGACGATCACGCCGTTGACGGTGACCAGAAGGGGACGGATTTGCATGTAGGAGATGTTAAAGAGCTCCGCCGGCGTCATGGTGTCGGAGCTGACTTCCAGCATCGCGACCGGCAGCGAGGACGGCGCGAGACGCATGATCATGGCCGGCGAAATATCCGGCGGCAGGACTTTGATGACGGTCTGCGCAATGGCGGTGATATCCGCTTCCGCTCGGCCCACATCGACGCCGTCCTGAAGAAAAATATTGGTGATGCTGATGCCGTAGTAGGAGTGACTATGCAGGTACTTGATCCCTTCGACGGTCGACGTGACGAAGCGCTCGAACATATACGTGATGCGTCCGTCCAGCCGCGGCGGCAACATGCCGAGGTAGGGCCAGACGATGGACGTGACGGGAATCCTGATGGAGGGAAAGACGTCGGTCGGCATCTCTTGGATGGTCAGCGTCCCGAACAGCACGATCAAGATCGCCAACACGACGAACGTGTACGGCCGCCGAAGGGCTATGGTGACCAGTTGGTTCATACGTGAAGTCCGCCGGCCGTCATCGTCTCCGGCTCACATACTGCCACATACTGTCGGTTGCGGGAACTCGGAGAAATCCCGTTGCCGGGAACTCGGAGAAATCTCAGTGCCCAACGTGGACATCTTCATCTTCATCGCCTGAGGCGGCGAACCACGCGAGAGGATCTC
>DATFDJ010000105.1:0-2058 GCA_035252115.1 Nitrospira sp.
TACCGGCGTGAAACCGAAGGGGAACGGATGCCCGACCGCAACGACGAATATCTGTTCTATCAAACGCTCATCGGTGCCTGGCCGCTCGAGCCGATGGGCGACGACGCCTATCGCCGGTTCGTCGACCGGATCAAGCAATACATGCAGAAGGCCGTGCACGAAGCGAAAGTCCATACCAGTTGGGTCAATCCGAGCCCGGCCTACGACCAGGCGGTGCAGACCTTCGTCGAAACCGTGCTGGAGCGGACGCCGGCCAACCGCTTTCTTCAGGATTTTCTCCCCTTCCAGGAACGAATCGCGCGGTACGGACTCTACAATTCCCTGAGCCAACTGCTGCTGAAGACGGCCGCGCCGGGCATTCCCGATTTCTATCAAGGCACCGAGCTGTGGAATTTTTATTTGGTCGATCCGGACAACCGGGGACCGGTGGACTACCGCACACGCGAAACGATGGCCTCCGACCTCCGAAAGATTATCGGCCAATCGGAAACGGACCGCGTGGAATTCGTGCGAAGCCTGTTCGAACAGGCCCACGACGGCCGCATCAAGCTCTACACCGTCATGACCGGACTCGACTGTCGCCGTTCGCATCCCAACCTGTTTCGCCGGGGCGAATACCTGCCGCTCGAATGCGGAGGAGTCAAGAAGCAGCACGTCTGTGCGTTCGCCCGAGTCCGTGAGGATGAGGCCCTCCTCGTCGTCGTCCCGCGGCTGCCGGCCCTGCTCCAACCTGACAGCAAACAGCCGCTCGTCGGTGCCGCGGTCTGGGGAGATAGTTGGGTGTCGTCGCCTCCATGGCCTACGTTGAGCGAATTCCGCAACCTCTTTACGGGTGAACTCGTCGCGGCGGAATCGGTGGGCGGGCGACGGGTGCTTCCGCTGGCGCATGTCTTTCGCCACTGCCCGATCGCGCTGCTCGAACGGATCTCCTAAAAAGTCTATCTCGTCTGTTCGGTCTCTCTGGTCTATCTGGTCTTGTGTCTATCTGGTCTTTCTGGTCCGTCTGATCTATTTCCTACGAGATAGACCAGACAGACCAGCATAACCAAATAGACCGCACTCTAGGGATGATCCCAGTTGGTGGCTTGCCGACCCATGTTAAGGTCTCAAAGAGGCTCGGCGAAGCGTTCTCATGCGGAATACTCGGCTGCCGCGCACCATCACCTCGCCGGTACAGAGCGCCGGCTCCCGGCAAGCGGATTCACACCGTCCCATGGCACAGCAGCAACCGCGCGAAGGACGCGCAAAATATCGAGAGGATGCGTTGTCTTTGCTCCGGCGTGATCACGAACACACGCAAAGTTTGTACGAGGGGTTTCAAACCGCCGGAGGAGACGACCGCTACTTTCTGGCAAGCCGGATTCTTCGGAACCTGGAGCAGCATGCGAGACTGGAAGAAGAACTCTTCTATCCGGTGATCCAAGCCAAATCCGCCAAAAGCGGACACAAGGCGGCTGAAGAGTCGGTGCGTACGGCCATGCGGGACCATCAAGCGCTGGGCAAACGGATGGCGAAGGTGCGTGACATTCTGGCGCACGATGAAGGGTACCAAGTACAGATCGATGAATTGATGGAGGAAGTTCGGCGCCATGTGGACGAGGAAGAACATCGCCTCTTCCCGCTGGCCTGCGCGCTGCTGGACGACCGGGAGCTGGTGCAGTTGGCCGACGACATCCATCGCATGAAGCAGGAGGTCGACTCACGCCTTGCGGCCTAAGGTGAAAGAACGATCGGGAAAGCCTGCACGGCGAAGCGCAGCCTCGCTGCGCGACCGGCTCTTGGCCGAGCGCGAGACTCCGTGGAGGCGGGCGGCCGGACTAATCTTGTTGACCGGTATTCTGTCCCTCGTTTCCTCGTTCAGTGCGGTGGACGAGACGGCCCGGGTCGCAGGCGTCGCCGGGGCAATGGTCACTTCGCCCGCCGCAATAATCGGGAGTACCGTCATGGAACAGCATGAGTCGGCCGGGACCGTCGACCATCCGATCGGCATGACGATCGGAATCGCGCGTCTGCCGGACACGGAAGAGGAATCGTTCCACCGCGCAGCCGTCGCTGCCC
>DATFDJ010000106.1:0-9267 GCA_035252115.1 Nitrospira sp.
AAAAGGTTGGCATTGCCGATGGTCTGGGCGTTGTTGTGCGTCGCCGTCCTGAGCCCCGGATGGGGCTGTTCCAAGCGGGCCGTCTCATCTTCCGGCGATCAATCCGCCGCCGTCATGGAGCCGGCGGCTCAGCCGCCTGCCGGGACGACCCAACCGGATTTCCCGGCTGCAGTCCTGGAATCGAACTCCCCGCCCGTGGCACCCGTGGAAACAGCGCGTGAAATGACCCAGCCTGAGACGCCTGCGACCCCGTCACCCGAGCCGGTGCCGGTCCAGCCGGTGCCAGCCGAACCAGTGCCGGCCGAACCGACACCCGCAGAACGGACCGCCATCGAACCATCGCCGACCGAGCCAATGCCGGTCGAGCCGGTCCCGAGCCAACTGGACATGCCGGCGGCGGCTCCGGCAGCCCCACCGGCGCCGGCCCAGGAGCCGCCGGCCGCTTCTCTTCCGCCTCCTGCCGCCCCCGTGACCGAGCCCCCGAAAACGACCGCGCTGCTGGGAGATGTCTTCTTCGACTTCGACCGCTATACCATCAGGAACGACGCGCAACCGGTGCTGGAGTCCAACGCGGCCTGGATCAAGGACTCCGGCGCCAAGACGATCGTCATCGAAGGGCATTGCGACGAACGAGGGACTCAAGCATACAATCTGGTGTTGGGAGAGAAGCGTGCCAAAGCGACCCAGCGGTATCTGCATGATCTCGGCATTCCACTGTCGAGACTGAAGACCGTCAGTTACGGCGAGATGCGTCCGTTCTGCAAAGAGCACAGCGAGGACTGTTATCAGTCGAACAGACGGGCGCATTTCGTGCCGCAATGATTCCGGGGTTTGTGAGGCGGTTCGACGGCCGGACGGGCGCGCTGTTTGCGGCACTCACCTTGAGCACCTGCATCCTGTTGCAGATGCTCGGCGTGCCGGTCACCATGCTGTGCCCCGACGTATCTCCCGACATCCTGGAAACTTCGATCTCGGAAGGGTTCTCGGTCCCTGCATCGCCCATCAGCCTGGACCGTCCGACCGACGCCATGATCGCCACCGACCGACTATCACCGCTGCACATTCCGGTGCTCGCTTCCGCTGCCTTCCATCCTCCTCTCTAGTAAACGTTTCCCGTCCCATCGCAGCCGGGTTAGGCAAGTCGTTTCACCGGTCCGGATATTTTTTTCGTTAAAACCGTGAGCGAGGAGGCTATGATGAGATCGTGCTTGGCATATCTGACCATGTTCGCCGGTCTTCTGGCGGCTTGCGATCATCACCGGATGAATCACATTCCGTCGGCTGCCCGCACCATCGAGATTACAGAAGTCGTGAAACCCGGCACCGTCTATGCGAAAACGGGAGAGGAAATTCGCTGGCAGAACCTCCGCGACAATCCGGTGCGGGTCGGATTTCTCTCCAAGCGTCTGTTGAACGATCTGGGATGCAGAAAGGGCCTATCGGCCTTTCTCGGCGAAGTCGACGATCTCGTGACCATCGAACCGGGCGAATCGATCGGCATCTGTCCGCTCCGCTCCGGCGTGTTGCAATACAACGTCTGGTTCGACCCGGATAATCCGAAAGGAGCCATCAGCCCGACCGGCACGATCCACGTGGAAAACGGCGGATAGGGACTGTCGCGCTTCCCCTGGCGACTGTCCCCGTCTGAGGGAGTCAGGCCGTCTGAGAGGGGGTCAGGAACCATTTGCGCGAAGCGCCCTACGGGTCTTGAGGACAAATGGTTCCTGACCCCCTATAAGACGTCGCTCCACGGAGGACTGACCGCAAACGCCGCATTGATCAGACCGACGTGGGAATAGGCTTGGGGAAAGTTGCCGCGCTGCACCTGGGATTCCGGTATGAAATGCTCCGCGAACAATCCGAGGTGATTGGCCGCCCTCATGACGCGATCGAGGATGGTCCGCGCGTCGGCCATTTGTCCCAACCGGGCCAGGGCTTGGGCGATCCAGAAGGAGCAGATGACGAAGGCCGCGTCCGGTTTTCCGAAGTCGTCTTCCCTGACGTACCGGTAGAAGAACCCGGTGTCCGTGCCGCCCTGCTTCAGGGAGAGCTCGCGGACGATGTGCGAGACCGTCGTTTCGCACAGTGCGCGGTCCGGGTAGCCGAGAATCGCGAGCTGTGCCAGCGCCGCGTCGTGAGTCGAATCGTCCGGTCCGTTGCGGACGGCGCCCTCGCGCACCGAGCGCAACAAGGCCTGTGCGGCGCGGAGCCGCTCGGTCGTGAGATCCATGGAGATCGATTGAAGATGGCCGGCATGCTTGATCCGCTCCAGACGCTCGAGCCCCGCCCAGCACAGGAGATTCGTGAACGAATGCTCCTGCCACCCGCCCCGGATCTCCCACAAGCCGGCATCCCGTTGCCCAATGCTGCGCGCGCAGAGTTGAGCCAAATGCGCCAGCAGGCCGTCCAGGTCTTTCGTGCGGAGATCGACGAAACGCTCGTCGAAAAAAATCGGCGTGAACGTCAGAATCATCTCGCCATAGGCGTCGTTTTGCACCTGATCGGCGGCCTGGTTGTGGCTGCGGACCGGCGTACTGCCTTGGTATCCGACCCATTCGGGATGTTCGATCTCGGGAAGGGGAAGGCCCTGGCTCAAGGTATACACCGGGCGCAGCCGGTCCCGGGAATGCTCGTGGGTGAGCGCGATGTTCAGGAGGAAATTCAGAAAGCTTTCCATTTCCTCGAAATGCCCGAGGCTGTTGAACGCGGTGAGCGTGAAATAGGCGTCGCGCAGCCAGCAATACCGATAGTCCCAGTTGCGCGCACCGCCCGCCTGCTCCGGCAGACTCGTCGTCACCGCCGCGAGAATCGCGCCCGTATCTTCGAAACAATGCAGCTTCAGCGCCAACGCGGAGCGAATCACTTCCTGCTGATGCAGCAACGGCACGGAACAGTGCTTCACCCAGGTCCGCCAGTATCTGGTCGTCTGCTCCAAAAAGTCGTGCGTGACCTTGATCAAGTCGTCTTCGATGCCGAGTCCCCAGGTCAGGGCGAAATAGAATTTGCGCGTCAATGCGACGGGCGTTTCGTCGCACAGATAGGTCAACGGCATATTGGTCAGGAGACGCAGCGATTCGCCGCGGATGTCGTAACGGAGATGATTGCTGCCCCGGACGGGGACCGCCGGCGATTTGTCCCATCCCGACACCGGACGGCAGCTCACCCGGACGGCCGGCGTGCCCTGCAACGGCTCCACGATCCGAAACAGCGCGGCGGGCCGATAGATGCGGCCATACTGCTCGAACCGCGGACAGAAATCCGTGATCTGAAAGGCGTCCCCGTTGGGCGAGGTGACGACGGTCGTGAGAATGTTCGTGTTCGGCACGTATCGTTGGCTGATCGCCGGTTCAGCGGGGCCGGCTGCACTGGCAATGGCAAAGTGGCCGCCGTCCGGATCCAACAGCCGTCCGAACACCGGAGGGCTGTCGGGGCGGGGCAGGCACATCCAATCCAGACTGCCGGTTGCATTGACCAGGGCCGAAGCATGACAATTTCCAATTAAGGCGTATGGGTACATGGCTCCACAATAGGCGATTCCCCCGTACGAAGTAAACGAGAGGTGTCCTATGCGCTTGTCGCTGCGTTTTTTATTTCCCTTGGCGCTGGTGCTGGCGAGTCTGGCCTATGCGGTCATCCCGCTGGTCGACAGCCTCACGCTCAAGTGGTTCGTGCGCGATCTCGACATTCGGGCTGATCTCATCGGCCGAACGGTCGAAGGGCCTCTCGCGGACCTGCTCACCGCCGACTCCAAGACCAAACTGCTCGCATATTTCAACCGGATGATTCAGGACGAACGGTTGTTCGCGATCGGATTCTGCGACCGCGACAACCGCCTGGCGTACAAGACGCAGACCTATCCGGAGGGGATCACCTGCGAAGGGAGCGGCGCCGTCGAAGCCGGGCAGACCGCCTTATTGAACGTGCCGCGCGGGGCGGTGCATGTCGCGGCCGTGGGCATCGAGAACAATGGACGCCTCTTGGGCCGTCTGATGCTGGTGCACGACATGAGCTGGGTCCAGCGCCGCAGCAGCGATACGAAATGGTACCTCTTCTACCTGTTTGCCGTCATCGGGGCGGTGATCTCGCTGGTCACGGTGCTCGTCGCGCATTTGAGCTGGCGCGGGTGGGTGGCCGGCGTGCGCGCCATGCTCCGGGGAGAGGGATTGATCGCATTGATCAAGGATCAGCACCACGGTCCCGAACTGCAACCCGTGGCCAAGGATCTTCGCGCGCTCATCCACGATCTGGAAGCGGACAAGCGCATGCGGGACGAGAGCCAGATGAGCTGGAAGCCGGCCGCCCTCAGATCCATTCTTCACGATCACCTGGCCGGCGACGAGGTGCTGATCGTCTCGAATCGCGAGCCGTATATCCATAATTGGAAGGATCAGACCATCGAGGTGCAGGTGCCCGCCAGCGGCGTGGTCACGGCCCTGGAACCGGTCATGCGCGCCTGTTCCGGCGTCTGGATCGCCCATGGAAGCGGCAGCGCAGACCGCGACGTCGTCGACGTGCGGGGCCACGTCCGGGTGCCTCCCGAGCATCCGTCGTTCGACATCCGGCGCGTGTGGATGACCCGGGAAGAGGAGGAAGGGTACTACTACGGGTTCGCCAATGAGGGAATCTGGCCGCTCTGCCATCTCGCGCATGTGCGTCCCGTGTTTCGGTCGTCCGACTGGCAGCTATACAAGGAGATCAACGAGCGGTTCGCCCTGGCGGTGCTGGAAGAAGCGAAGACCGACAATCCCGTGGTGCTCATCCAGGATTTCCATCTCGCGTTGGTGCCGAAAATCGTGCGGGATCATCTGCCGCACGCCACGCTCATCACCTTCTGGCACATTCCGTGGCCCAACCCCGAGCGGTATGCGATTTGTCCGTGGTATCGCGAAATCCTGGAAGGGCTCCTGGGCAGCAGCATCCTGGGTTTCCATACCCGGTTCCATTGCAGCAACTTCATCAATACGGTGGACCGCAGCCTGGAGACGAGAATCGATTGGGACAGTTCCACGATTTCTTACGGCGGCAAGCTGACGGCGGTAAATCCGTATCCGATTTCCATCGAATGGCCGAGCCGCTCGCTCGCGCAACAGCCGCCGGT
The DNA here is from genome assembly GCA_035252115.1 of Nitrospira sp. GTDB lineage: Bacteria > Nitrospirota > Nitrospiria > Nitrospirales > Nitrospiraceae > Nitrospira_C. Next base: position 5,099 of record DATFDJ010000106.1, read on the forward strand.
CGCCGAATGCCGGGAGCGGATCCGAGAGCTGTACGGATTGCCGACGGATCATCGCGTGGGTCTGGGCGTCGAACGGCTCGATTACACGAAAGGGATTCTCGAACGATTCCTCGCCGTCGAACGCCTGCTGGAACTCGAGCCGCAGTGGATCGGCCGGTTTTCGTTCCTGCAGATCGCCGCGCCCAGCCGCTCGAAGATCGAGGAGTACCAGCAATTCGCCCAGCATGTGACGGCGTCGGCCGAGCGCATCAACCGCCGATTCGGCCGCGACGGCTATCAGCCCATCCACCTGCGGATTCAGCACCACGACGTCCGTGAGGTGCTCACGCACTATCGCGGCGCGGACCTCTGCGTCGTGAGCAGCCTGCATGACGGGATGAACCTCGTCGCGAAGGAATTCGTCGCGGCGCGGGACGACGAGCAGGGCGTCCTGATCCTCAGTCAGTTCACGGGCGCCGCCACCGAGATGCCGGATGCGCTGGTCGTCAACCCATACAACATCGATCAGTGCGCGGCGGCGCTGCATCTCGCCCTGACGATGCCCGCGACGGAACAGCGCGCCCGGATGCGGAGCATGCGCGGCATCGTGCAGGAGTTCAACGTCTACCGCTGGGCGGGGCGCATGCTGATGGACGCCGCCCGCATGCGCCAGCGGGCGCGCATCGTCCGGCAAACAGGCGCCCGGGACGCCAGGACGACGACGGGAGGGCAAGCGTGATCTATCTGCTATCGGAAGAAGGCCGGCAGGCGATGCGCGCCGTGGCGGCGCGGCCGGTCCTCTATGCGTTCGATTTCGACGGGACGCTGGCTCCCATCTCCGCCGATCGGAACGGAGTCAAGATTCCGCCCGTCATGTTGGAATGGCTCGAAGAGCTGGCAAAACGAGCGCCCTGCGCCGTGGTGTCGGGCCGGTCGCTCGCGGATCTGGCGCCCCGGATCGACGGCACCGTCCCGCACGTGATCGGCAATCACGGGATTGAAAGCCCTCTCTCATCGAAACAATCGCTCGCGCGGGCCGAAGGCATCTGCGCGGCCTGGAAGCGCGAGCTTGAGACGCGTGCGGCCCGTTCGCTGATCCCGCCGGGAGCCGAGGTCGAGGACAAGCGCTACTCGTTGACGGTCCATCTGCGCCGCACACCGGATCCCGCCCGAGCCGGGCTGGACACGCTCTCGTTCCTGCGGCAGCTGAACCCGGAGCCGCAGCTCGTCATGGGGAAGTACTCCATCAACGCGCTGCCTCCCGGACAGGGAGACAAAGGCCATGCGGCGTTGGCCTTGATGGTCGAGCTCCGGCTCGGGGGCCTGTTCTACATCGGCGATGAAGAGACGGACGAATCCGTCTTCGCGCTCCCGAACGGCGTGGCGATGGGAGTCCGCGTCGGCAGACAGGCGGGGTCTCATGCGCAGTTTTATCTGCATCATCAGGGAGAAGTCGAAGAGGTGCTTCGCTTTCTGGTCCATCGTATGGATCGCACACCGGGCTGACCGGCCTGTCGAACCGCCTTGGAACGAGCCCGGGCTCGCCGCTCGTCGAAGGACACTCGCTGCCTTGTGAAGAGATCCGGCCTGAGGAGGGTCCATGGGAATCGCGCTCATGGCGGTGTGGTTGATCGCCGGCAACCTCTTCGCGGAATTCTCATGGCCGGAAAGTCACCCGGTCCTCCAGGCCGGCAGGGACGTGCAGGGAGATTATTTGGCCTTCGGGTCTCACGTGGTCATTTCCGGGACGGTGCACGGCGACGTCTACGCCGCCGGCCGCGACGTCGTGGTGGACGGCACGATCGACGGAGATCTGATCGCGGCGGGCGGGACGGTCATCGTGTCCGGCACGGTTTCGCAGGACGTCAGAATCGCCGGGGGAGAGGTGACGGCGAGCGGCACGATCGGACGAAATGCCACGGTGGCGGCAGGGGAGATTCACCTCTCGCAGCAAGGCCGGATCAAAGGGAATTGGCTCGCAGCGGGACAACGGGTCGGGATCGCCGGACCGATTGAAGGCGATGCGAAAATTGTCGCCGCCGAGGTGACGGTGTCGGATGCCGTCGGCAGTGATCTCTCCGTGGCGGCCCCTGCCATCCGCCTCACGTCGAATGCCTCCATCGGGCGGCACTTCCGGTACTGGAGCGACGCCGATCCTTCGATCGACGAGCGGGCCAAGGTCCGCGGCACGGTGGCGCGGCGACCGATTCCCGAGGTCTTGCAGGGCGAGTGGCTGCTCGAACGGCTGACCGCTCTGAATCTCGCCTGGACCGCCATCAGTTTCTTTTCAACGTTGATCCTCGGCCTGATGATCGTCCAGAGTTATCCGAGCTTCAGTCTCGCCGTGGACTGGACGATCCGGGAGCGCCCATTGGCGTCGCTCGGCACGGGAGCGGCGGCGTCGCTCGGCATGCCGATCGTGATTCTCGTCTCCTGTGCGACGGTGCTCGCGCTGCCTCTGGGAATCGTGCTCGCCGCGCTCTACGTGGCCACGCTCTATCTGGCGCGAATTTTCGTCATGGTCTGGGCGGGACAACTCGTGCTGCTTCTGATGTCCGACTCGCCCTCGCCGACCTGGGCCTTTCTCGTGGGATTGGTGCTGTACTCGCTCTGCATGCTCATCCCCGTCGTCGGACTCTTCGTGACGGTGACGACGCTGTTCGCCGGCGTCGGAGCGCTGCTGCTGACCAAGCGCGCGCTGGTGGAGCAGTTGCGGGAGCGCCGGTTGGTATAGCTTGCATTATGTATGAATGCCCCTCCTGGAACTGCCGACACGTCGCTGCAACCCTTTGCGTCGTTGTTCGTCCGTGTTTCGGGTTTCGAGTTTCGGGTTCCGAGAGATCGCAACTTGAAACACGCAACTCTTGTGCTTCCTGCCGCACTCCGCTTCACGCATCACGCTTCACGAGATACGTCGGCCAGGCGGTTTTGTCACGAACTATCATGAATGATATGGGATAGAGACACTATGACGACGCTTCCATCCCGTCCCGTCGTTCTGACCGTGAATGGCGGGTCCTCCAGCATCAAATTCGCGCTGTTTGCGAACGGCCGACCGCCGATTCGCATGGCCGGCGGCAAGATCGACCGGATCGGACTGCCGGAGAGCGCCATGATCACCGCCGGCGGGAGCGGCAGTCATCCTGAATCCCGCGCGGTGAACGCCCCGGATCACGAAGCCGCGGTCGCCCTGGTAATGGAATGGCTGGAACGGCAGACCGGCGCCGCCAAGATCGACGCGATCGGCCATCGGATCGTCCATGGCGGGACGGCATACGGCGCGCCGGCGCGCGTCACGCGAGAACTGGTGGAAGCGCTGCGGCGCATCAGCCCGTACGATCCCGATCATCTCCCGTCCGAAATCGGGCTGATCGAATCGTTCAGACGGCGGGATCCGGCCGTCACGCAGGTGGCCTGCTTCGACACGGCGTTCCATCGCGACCTGCCGCGCGTGGCCCGTCTGCTCCCGATCCCACGGCGTTACGAGGGCCTGGGCGTCCGGCGGTACGGATTTCACGGCCTCTCCTATGCCTTTCTCATGAAAGAACTGGTCCGGATCGGGCGGGCAGGCGAGTCCGCCGGCCGTATCATCCTCGCGCACTTGGGCAACGGCGCGAGCATGGCCGCCGTGATGCACGGCAAAAGCGTGGACACTACGATGGGCTTCACGCCGGCCTCCGGGCTGCCGATGAGCCGGCGATCCGGCGATCTGGACCCGGGTCTGGTCTCGTATCTCGCGAGCACCGAAGGGATGACCGTGGAGGAGTTCCATCACATGGTCAATGCCGAGTCCGGGTTGCTCGGCATCTCGGAGACCAGTTCCGATGTACGCGACCTCCTGGCCCGGGAAGCCGGCGACCCGCGCGCCGCGGACGCGATCGAGCTCTTCTGCCATTACGCGAGGAAGACCGTCGGCGCGCTCGCGGCCACGCTCGGCGGACTCGACACGCTGGTGTTCAGCGGCGGGATCGGCGAAAACTCCTCCGTCATTCGCGCGCGCATCTGCCGCGGTCTGGAATTTCTCGGCATCACGATCGATGAAGACCGCAACCGCGTGAACGATCCGGTGATCTCTCGGCAGGGCGGTCGCGTGACCGTCCGGGTCATCCGCACCGACGAAGAGATTGAAATCGCCGAATCGGTCTACCGTATACTAGGGGACAGTCACCCTTCTGATCGGTGACTGTCCC
>DATFDJ010000107.1:0-24303 GCA_035252115.1 Nitrospira sp.
CAACTCGTCCTGCGCGATTTCAGGAAGCGAGCGCCCGCTACGTCGCATCGAAGCGACGAGAATGATGAAGTCCTGTACGGCCCCTGCCAGCACCGCTCCGATCACCAACCAGAGAAAGCCGGGGAGAAAGCCGAACTGCGCGGCGAGGACCGGCCCGAGCAGCGGTCCGGCCCCGGCGATCGCCGCGAAGTGATGACCGAAGAGCACGACTTTGTGAGTGGGATGGAAATTCACCCCGTCGTTCAACCGCACCGCCGGCGTGACGCGCTGATCATTCAACTCCACCACCCTGCGCGAAAGCCAGCGACCATAAAAACGAAAGGCCAACACATAAATACAGCCCGCAGCCACGACGAGCCAAAGACCGTTCACTTTTTCGTGGGGACGAAGAATACCGACGACGTGAGCGAGCGCGATCGCTCCAAGAATGGAGAGTGCCGCCCAGAGCACATTTATAGCCGCTCTCATGCGCGGCATGGTAGCACAACCGGATTGAGAGTGCCCTCTGAGCACGCTGTTAAAGCTTTACAGGACGGTCCATTCTCACCGTGGACCGGTGAAATATGCGGCGGGTCAATTCTGAACCGACATAGCGGGCCAAGTGCGTGAGACTATAGACGCCCAGGATCTTCTTTACGAATGCAGGAAATTGCACGCAATGTGCAGGCGAGAAGCCCTCTCGCAATTGCCGATGCAATCCATATAATAAGCGGAGCTCTTCAATCCCCGCGAGGATGCCAGGCGCTCGCTCTCGGATCTTGAGCGCTCGACGTTCGCGACGCGGGACCGGCGTCGCTTCCAATTCCCGCAGCACGTCCGAGGGAACGCCAATCCGATACCGGGATTCCAAATAGCGCAGCATGCGGAAGGTCAGCAGCGTTTGACCGCGCACACGGGTCTGCGATAGGACCCGCTCCCACGAAATACCTGGTTCCGTACGCAGCAGCGTCACGACGTCTACGACCCAACGGACGGGTGGGAAGGGACTCCAACGGTATCCGTGAGAAAGCAGCAATAATAAGTGATCGCCGGCATCGGGAATGAGGACCTCTGTCTGTCGCAATGTATGGGGAAGCGCTCGACTCCAAGCTTCCTCATCGATTCCTCGAATGCGATTACCTGGGAACAAGTACCAATGCAGATCGACGTCGATCCCGGAAGGACCCTGGAATCCGTGCGCGTGCCGCGCCTGGAAGTAAGGCTCATCGAAATCTCTGATTGGTCGGCTCACCTGCAACCACGCAGGGGACGCTATGGAACCAACCAGCGGCCCTGTGAGCGCGGTGGGACGGGGTCGCCCACTGTCCGGACATTGCGTGACAGGGTGCCGACTGCCCGGCAGGAGGAGCGGATATGGGAAAGCTCGTCGTGACTGAATTCACCGAGGGTTTTGTAGATCAGCAGGATGATCGCACTGATGCCGAGCATTTTGACCAGCAACCAAGAACCCCCCACCGGCCAAGCAACAGCCAAAGAATAAGCCAGCGCACTGCTCGCCAGACTCCGCCACATGGTTCCCGACGGAGGGACGATAGACCACAAGCGATAGATCATGCCGACTGAGACCATCGCCCCGATGATCTGACAGACCGCCGTGGCGAGCGCAGCGCCGAATGCGCCGAACGGAGGAATCAACAAATAATTCCCGATCGCCGCGCTCAGCATCAGCGACACGCCCACATAGAGCGCAAAACTGGGCGCTCCGGATGCCGCGGCAATGACGGCGCCAATTGACACCATGACAAACGCGATGGCGCCGATCATCAACAGCGCCAAAATCGGAGCGGCCGGCTCGAATGATTCGCCAAACACCCATGTGACGATTTCAGGAGCCGCTCCTGCCATGAGCGCTCCGAATGGAAACAACCCCAGCGCGATTCGCATAGCACCTTGGATCATGTCTTTGGCTTCTCCGATCTTTTTTTCGGCAAGCAACCGGCTTATGGTTGACAGCAAGAGCGGCGAAAAGGCCGTCCCGAACAATCCAGGAAGAATGGCCAGGTTTTGCGCGGCGCCATAGAGACCCACCTGTTGGATCGTCCCGCCGAGCGTCCTCAACATGATTAAACCCAAACTAAAAAATATCAGGAGGAACAAGGAAGCAAGCCCGAGGACCCAGCCCAGATCATAGAAGGGGCGGATTGACATGGTGATCCGGCCCAAGAAGGGCGGCTTGATGTATTGGCGGGCGATCGCAAGTTCCACGAGGGCTGCTCCGAGGCTCCCCAGGATGGCGCCGGAAACGGACAAGCCCGCTCCGACCAGCATCAGAATCAGAACCAGCCTGGCAAGCCAGCGACCGGCGTTGCTCATGGCTTTTTGACGGAAATGCCCCATCCCAATGAGAATGTTCTGATGTCCTTGCGACAAGCTGCTGATGGGCAGATGGAGTGCATAGAGAGCCAGATAGGGCGTGAGCAGGGGCTCATGAAGGAGCGAGGCCACCGGAAAAGACAGCAGGACCAGGAGCAATCCGCCCCCGATCCCCGCGAGCACGTGCAATCGGATGACGGTCGCGGCGACGGAGCGCCAGTCCTTCGTCTCTCCGACGAATTTGATGGTGGCACGCGAAAAAAAAGAATTGATGCTGAACTCCAGCCACCCAAAGATCGTCGTCGCGAGCACCAGCAATCCGTACCCGTCCGCCCCCAGGCGTCTGGTCAGAAATGCCGCGGTGATCAGGCCTGTGAGGGGAAAGAGCAATCCTGCGAGAAAGACCCTCGCCGTTCCATCCAACAGATGGCGACCCGACTGCGAAGAAAGCGGACTCACCGGAGACAACCCAATTGACACTCCACATCATCGGCCAGTGCCTCCCCGATCCGGTGGTGGACCACAGCGGACCGATGGACGTCGAATCGGCCGGCCATGCATTGCTCCTCGGTAGCCTGGCTTTTCACCTGGGTCAGCTCGGCGAAATCAATGCCGTCGTGCCTCAACTGTTCCGGCAATCGCTCCCCAGGTGCTATGCATTCCGAGCAGCAACGCCATTGCGTACGGCGTACGCGACAACGAGAATCGTTCGAGGCGTCCCTCCACCGCGGGATACCTACTTTCCGTACGACCGAGACGGGCGTACCGCCATCCCGCCTCCTGTCCCTTTCCGCCTGGCCAGTTCCCAGAAGAAGCCGACCGCGTTGACGGCTTGCGCGATGATCAACAGAGGCATAACGGCCAGCGCCTTCCGGAACGGGATCCTGCCGACCGGATACGTCAGCATCTTGACGTAGAAGGCAAGCGGCTGGACTGTCATCGGTTGCCGCAGCCTCTGAGCGCGCAAAAGGTGATAGTGGTAGGCACCGCATCCATAGTGGAAATGCTGGCGCAGAAACGTCTTGGCCGTGAGATGGTGCGAGTGGTACACGATCGCTTCCGGTGCATGAATCATCCCATGGCCCTGCTGTTGCCAGCGGTCGCACAGTTCCCTATCTTCGCCGGCGGACCGGGGAAACGACGTGTCGAATCCTCCGATGTCGAGAAACCGCTTAGCGGGAAAGGCAACATTACACGAGGGGGAAAATTGAACTCTTCCGCGGATCGCGCCATCGTACTCTAACATATAGGAAAGGACCAGTTGGCTGGTGGTGGAGTAGAGATTCCGCGTCAAAGCATTGAGAGTCCTTCCCCCGACAGCATCGTCCGGCCGAGCAACGAACCGCTCGGCCAAGGCGTTCAACCAATCAGAAGCAGGCTCGCAGTCATCGTCAGTAAACACCAGCCATTCGCCTTTGGCCGCACCCGCTCCATGATTGCGTGCCGCCGCCGGACCGGCATTGTTTTGTCGCAAGAGTCTGACGGTAAGCCTGCCTTGAACCTCTCTGATCGCTGCGTCCAGAGACTCGGCTCCACCGTCGTCCACCACAATAACTTCAAAGCAATCGCGCGGGTAGTCTAGGCGGCTGCACGCCACGAGACAGGCCATAAGCTGATGAGAGCGGTTGTAGGTCGGAATCACGATTGAAATAAACGGTCGTTCCCGTGTCATCTGGTTCAGTCGATCGTTGTTCCTGTTATTTCAGCACCGGAACCCGGCGAGTCAATCTTTAACGGACCGGCTGTGCGAGTACAACAGTAGGAAATCTCGGTGGCGAGACTTTCGCCTCGTCACACTGGCGTTCAATAATCGTTGGTCACTAGAACCTTCATCAGCGCCGAAAGCGGCAATTAAGACGAGGAGTCCCGAACATCTGGCACATCGGCCGTCGCGCTTTTCGTTCGGCCATGAGTCGGGATACGAAATTTGGCCTCTGAAGCTGCATCATCATAGATGGAAAAGAGCAACTCGTCTCCCCCTCGAAAGGAGGAGGAAATTCCGGCTCGCATGACGGCCTCTTTTCGCCCTCTTTCTTCTGGATTCATTGCGGTGAGTCCCTTCTTTCCCCTTGCGACTTCAAAAAAAGCAAAAGTTCTCCATTTCACCGGACACTTGGAATCCCCCTCTTTCTGGGTATGAGTCTGGTCTCGTCGTTGCATCGCTTCAGCACATCGCTCACAGGGAAAGGAGTCCGTGATGTCATACCTGATGATCATGATGCTGACCAGTCTGTTCCCCATTCCAATCCTGGGGGGCATTCTCTTCCTGGAATGGATCAAGGACTCGCAAGGATAGACTGGCGCAGCAGTCGTCTGCCTGCCCGCCACCACGGGGCACATCGAACGCTTGGTTCGTGCGGAATGGTGACAGACGGCACCATGCGGGATTTCCATTCGGCTCGGAAGCCCCTCAAACGTGGGATACATCCATGCGGCTTATCCGGTTACACTGGAGCCGTGATGGATGAAATCAGGCCGTATCATCGGGAATTGTACCGTTTGCCGTTGCTCTGCCCGGCGATGTATTCCATCGTACCGATGGTCGGCGAAGGCCGGATTACCAATTTGTCGGCGCTTGGCTGCACGCTCGAAACCAGCGAGCCGCTGTCGCCGAATCGAAGTCTCGCGCTTCGACTTCTTCTGCCGGATCGTCCCGAGTCTCTGCCGATCGAGCTTGCACGTGTCCGATGGGTCAATGGTACAACGGCAGGAATCGAATTCACGCATGTAGACCGTATCGCGAATCTCCGCCTGCACACATTCGTGTGGGACAAAATGGTCGAACGAATCCACGCTATTCAACTGCAGCGGACGCCGTTCTGAACCTCCTGGCAGGGTCGTCCCCTTATAAGTCTGGCGTTAAAGCGTCTAGTGAAACTGCCTGCCTCGTCCGTGCGGATATTTCCGCTGCACACACGATTTCCAGACTGCGATAGCCGTCCAGAAGATCCGGCGTCGCATGAGTCCTTCCGCGCACGGAATCGAGAAAGTACGCCACAGACTCCCGGTAAGACGGCTCATGCCATGGCGTGAATAATTTCCGGGAGAGATACGGAATGGACCGACACGCCTTCAGGATATGAGCAGCCCGATCGAACGGTGAGCGCCATATGTCGCCTGTAGTAATTCTTGTGCAGATGGAGCGATAGCGATCCACGCTCAATTTTGCCGCATCCCCAAGGATCTCCAGTCGGTCTTCATCGACGGTATTCAGGGCAAACCACGACTGAATCTGCAGGCCATCAGCGAGCAGCAATTGAACCATGGCCGTATCGTCCTCGCTACGCATGGAGCGGACTTCTGCGGTCACGCTCCGCACTTCCTGTCCGAAACAGAAACGGAACAGGTCAAAGTGATGAGAGCCCAACTCCATCAAGGCTCCTCCGCCTTCCCGGCGGACGGACTTCCAGCTCGGTGACGCTCTGGGAGCCGCTGAAAATACCGAACGAACTCCGACCAATCGGCCCAGGGTCCCGACCTGTACGATCGCTTTGACGGATTGGTGCAGCGCATTACGCCGATAGTTGAACCCGATCATCCCGACGACGTGCGCCTGTCTCCATACCCTCACAATGGCACGAGCCGCCTCGAGATCCGTCGCGATCGGCTTTTCCAAATACACGTGCATGCCCCTCTGCATGGCGGCGATCGAGGCCTGTGCATGTAACGAGGTCGGCAAATCAATGATTGCCGCCTCGGCGTCTGCTTTTCGGAGGAGATCGTGATAGGCGCCGAATCTCTCCGCCATAGGCGCACAGCGACCGGCGACTTCGAGCCGCTCGGGGTCGGATTCCGCCAGCGCGACGACCTCGACGTGCCGCAAACGAGTCAGAATCGGCAGGTGCACGGCTCGAGCGAACCACCCACAGCCGATCAACGCGACTCGAACGCGTTTCATCCGCGAGTCTCCACCAGCATGCGCAGACCATTCCTCGGCCGCAACGTCATCCGCGGTTCCGGTACGATATCTTGCCCCGGTACAAGACGAAATGTGAATCGCTGCACGGCCATCGCGAGCACCAACGTCGCTTCCAACCTGGCAAAATGCTCCCCGATACACACCCGAGCGCCGCCTCCGAATGGAAAATACGAAAACTGCGGCCGTCCTTTCCTGGCTGCCTCGTCGAATCGTTCGGGATCGAACCGTTCAGGGTTGGGATAGTACCGAGGATGGCGATGCATCACATATGGGCAGAGATACAGTTTGGACTGTCCGGGAATACATGTTCCGCTGGGTAAGGTTTCGGTTTGCCGGGCGATGCGGACTATCATCCACGAAGGAGGGTAGAGGCGAAGCGTCTCGGCCAACACTTTTCCCGTGTAAGACAGCCTGTGCAGATCCTCTGCCGAGGGCATGCGGCGGCCCAGCACGGCATCGATTTCCGTGGCCAACGCGCGCGCGACATCCCGGTGCCGCGACAAGAGATACAACGACCAGCTCAATGCGTCACCGATCGATTCGTAGCCGGTAATGAGGAGAATCATCGCTTCGTCATGGATGTGCCGATCGCTCATACTGCTGCCGTCGTCGTAGCGCGCGCGCATGAGTAGACTCAGCAAATCGTCGCCGGGCGCGTCATGCCCCCGACGAAGTCGAAGATTGTCGACGATCGCCGCACGAATTCGCTGCATCGCCTGCCGGTACCTCCACCATGTCCACGGAGGAATGTAATGGGCCATGGGCACCAGTGAAAAAAAGATATGGTTCAAATACCGCTTCCGTGCAGTAATCGCGTCGGCAAGCTGCCCGTTCCGGTCATCGAAATTCATCCCGAACACCGTTCGCACGATCACGCGTTGCGCCAAGCGGGCCATTTCCGATCCCATGTCGATCTGCGTACCGGGCTTCCACGCGTTGAAGATCTCTTCGGCTGTCCGGGCGATGGTCGAAGAAAACTTCATGAGACTTGTTCGGTAGAAGACGGGCTGTAGCATCCGTCGTTCCCTGAGATGACCGGCGGCCGACGCCGTCAACAATCCGTCCCCGGATACGAGCTTTCCTTTCCGGCTCATCATACGAGGCGTCTTTTCGTAGTTGTCAGGATTCGTCACGAGCACATGCTTGATGTCTTCCGGATCCGTGAGGAGGTAGGTGTTCCCGCCGAGATTCAATTTCACGACATCGCCGTACCGGCGCGCGCATGTTTCCAGAAACTTGAGACGATTCGGCAGAAACCAGGGCAGGTGACCGACCAGTGGAAGGCCTGGCGGGCTGGCTTCGGTGGCGACATGACGCGCTTCATTCATCGGTCGGTACTCGATCATCCGTGTTCGATGACGACACCTGCCGCGATCATCGACCGGTGGGATTTCGCTCGGCCGATTCAGTCTTTCTCTCGCGACAGCGTTCGATGAGACCGAAGTATCGGGTCACGTAGCTCTCCTCGGACCGCTGCGAGCAATAGGCCTGATATCCGCGCTCGCCCAATGCTTGCCGGTACGCTGCATCACCCGCCAAACGATCCATCGCCGCCGACAACTCTTGCTCTGAATCGAACAAGCAGCCTCCGCCGCTTTCGCGAATAATTTCCGGCATCGATCCGAGATTCCTCACGAGGGCCGGCGTACCTTGACGGAAGGCTTCCAGAATCACCAAAGGGGGTGATACTTCGTAGTTGACCGACGGTACGATCACGGCCAGCGCGCCGCGATAGAGCCAGTCCAATGCCGCGCCGGATACGAAACCGAGGAATCGGACGTTCATGCTGTCCCCGGCAAGCCGTCGCAATTCGGTCTCGTAATCGCCGGTGCCCGCAACCAGCAATCGCGCTTTCCGATAGCGGGTGAACAGAGGAATGACGGTCTGCAGTCCCTTCAATTTTTCCAACCGCCCGACAAATAGAAAGTACGGATCGGAAGGAGTCGTAGCGGGTTGCCCGACGGGAGAGCAAGATACGGTCAACTCGCGCGACGAATGGAAATGCGGGAGATAGACCATAGGACCGGCGAATCCCATTTCGCGATGCTTCTGTATGGTAAAGACATCCGGCGCGATAAAGGCATCCACATGTCCGACCGACGCCTCCATCAGCCCGGAATAGCGCCACCACTGCGGCGGACGTTTGTAGCTGATGCCGCACAGAACGCACGAGCGACTGACGCACGGCTTCGTTTTAAACTTGAACAAGACATGAGTGGGACAGACCAGCCAATACTCATGCAAGCTATACAGCTTGACGGCCTTGCCGTACTGGAGAATCTTGGGTCCGCCGACCAATGAGATATTGTGATAATGAATGACGTCGAAGCCCGACTCGAGCACTTCCAAGATACGGGCTGACTTGAAGAACGGACGCCCGGTTTGCTGGGTGGCCAACGGCGAAAGAAAGCCGAATGAGCTCTTCAGCGAATGTACGGTAATGTTCGGATGCTCTCCGTCGCTCATCTCGCGCCGCCGTTTGCCTCCGCTCGCGAAGTACGCATCGATGCAGTGAATCACTTCGACATGATGGCCGCGCCTCGCGAGGGCATTGGAGAGCCGATGGACGAAGACCCCATCCCCGCCGAAACTGTACGGCGGATAGAATGTGGTGATCATGCAGAATCGCATGCTACGCCCACCTATTTATGGCTCATCGCCGGTGGTTTGTCTCATCGCCCATGCATGATGCGGTCGGAGAATTGACCAAGATGGTCCAGCGCTTGCCGTCCGGCATGAACGGGCGGAGAGTCGGACCATGACCACAAGGTCTCGCGGCGAAAGTTTAAGAGGGGATCATCATTCGGGATTATGTACACGCCGGCCGCATGCATATAGATGGACAGCGCCGCCAGGCCGGCGATAGCCCACGCGCCGGCAGGCTTGTGGGCATAGCGCTCGAATGCGGGATACAGCAAGACGCAAAGAAGCGGACCGGCATCCGCCATCATGCGAGGCCCGTAGCAACTGCCGGCCGGCCATACACCGACCGCAACGATGAGCATGAGTAACAGCAAGGGGGCGAGGCTCAGATACTTGAGCAGAACGTATCCAGAGGTCTTCCAGATCATCCATATGCTCACCAAAGAAAACAGAAAGATCGGTGAATAGAACAAGAGGCCACGCTCCGGACTGATCATGGCTCCTAACAATCCCTCGAACGGAGCGCTGCTGAGCATTGAGAGAGTCGATCCGGCAAAGGACGCGGGACCGACGACTGATGAACCAAATCCCGTCGCGAGCGGAGAACCAAAGTGCCGGGCGTTGTAGGACATGAAGAGAACCAGAGAAGGAATCCCGGCGAGGAGAAACCTGACGACCTGATCCCGATGCTTATGGAACACATACAGCGCAATCGGAACCGCCATCACCGCATTGACCGGCCGGCAGATGATCATCAAGCCGATAGGGAGGCCGGCCCATCCGCAGAATACGGGGCTCTCGATGCCGCGGACCAGGCAGTACAGCGCCATGGTGAGAAATAACTGGCTGGGACCGTGTTGCCACATCCCCTGGCTGTTAATGGTGAAGCTGCTAGTCCCAAACGCGTAGATGGCCGAGATGCACCAGGCAATGTGCGGCCGGGTGATCCGACGCAACGTCAATTGCAGAAGCACCACCGACAAGGCGGTGATCAAGACGGCTGCCCGCTTTTCGAGATCTAATAAAGACCAATCGTCAAGCTGAGCCGGTCCTGTCAAGACCGGAACGAGATAGACCGGCAAGGAAAGAACAGCGCCCCAGGGAGGATACGTCGAGACCAAATGGCCGTCGATTCTGCGAATGGAATAGGGATTTTTCATCCGGTCGAACGTTGAAGCAAATTCATCGAGGTCGAAATCATGCTCGCGAAGCAGGCTGACCGGAATCAGCCGAGCCGGCAGCACGTCGTACGAAAAAGACGCCTGGCCGTTGATGTAGTACAGGGTGACGGCCGTCAGAAAAAGAAGCAGCGGGGATTGAATCCATATGGAGGCTGGGATGCCTTGTTGGTGTCCTCCTATCCACGCGTGAGTCAATGCCAAGGCCACGCACAGCAACAACCAATCCCGGAGATACGAGGCATGAAGGTGCAGAGGGCCGAACCGAATGTCATAGCCCCCCTGGACGAAATACAAGACGGCGACATTAATGCAGGTGGCATAGAAGAAGAGGCGGATACCCAAAGAAAACAATGGGCGCACCTCGGTCACAATTCGAGGCCCGACCACGGAGCGGTCAACTGTCGAACTCATTCGCTCGTTCATGACCGTTCCGGCTCCTCCGATCGCCGTATTTCTTTCATGATGCGGCGGACCGTGTGCATCACGCTCAGCGACTCGCCCAATGGCATCGCATCGCTTTCCAGTTTCCCCTCTCGCACACAGCGATTCACTTCGGAGACTTGATAGTGAAGACCTTCTCCAACCGGAGACAGGCACAGGGTCGACGAGCGAATCCCGTACAGGAGTCGATCGCTCAACATGGGCCACCGTTCCCGCAGACTTCTGATCAGCTTGCTTCGCTTCGCGAGACCGAGCCATCGCGTCTCAACATGACTGTTCGCGTCCCGCGTCGCAGATACCTGGCGCCGGTCCGGCGGCCCATACCGCCTGATCGTGAGGCTGGACGGGCAGAGGATGGGCTCGTGAATCAGGATTTGACCCTGCGTGCCGACGATCATTCCGCGGCGACCGCTTCGCGCGCCGACCGAACACCAAAGCAGCGCTGAACGTCCGCCGGAATAACCCAGCAAGACACCGGTATCCTCGTCGACACCGCTCCGCGAGGGTACCGAGAGAGCCTTGACGCCGACCGGACAACCGAACAGCATGGAGGCGAGGGACAGGAGGTACACGCCTTTCTGTAAGAGTGCTCCGCCTCCCAACTCGGCGCTGAATACGCGGCTGCCGGGGTCGAAATTCACGTGCGTGCCCAGATCAGCCATGAAACAGCGAATCTCACCGATTGTTCGCTCGGTGAGGAGTTCCCGCAGGTGGACGACCGCCGGGACGAATCTGGTCCACATGGCTTCCATGACGAAGGTACGATGCCGGCCTGCCAATGCGATGACGTCCTCCGCCTCGCGAGCGGACACGGTCAACGGCTTTTCGCACAAGACCGCCTTCTTGGCCTGCAGACACAGCTCAAGGTTCGCCCGGTGAAGAGAAGCGGGCGTGGCGATGTAGACGACGTCGACGTCCCTGTCATTGACCGCCTCCTCATACGAACCGTACCGGCGAGGAATGTTGAACGCGGCCCCAAACCGCGCGGCCCTTTCTTCCTGCCGCGATCCCACGGCAAGGAGCCTCGCGTCCGTCACGTGGATGAAATCGGCGGCGAACCGGTGAGCGATGGCTCCGGTTCCGAGGATGGCCCAATTCAATGGACGGCTCGTATCACGCCTTCCACGTTGCATCAGCCTCTGCCCGCCGCGTCATCGAGTGGTTCTTGCCAGCACACGGAGCTCCTCCGCCGATCCATCCGTTTTGTCATAAGATCAAAGGTTCAAGGAGCGGCCGGCCTGATAACCCTGTCCGATCCGCCCCCACGGCCGCACAGATCGTGGGGACGATATCCTGAATGTGCGGAGCGGCGGTTCCGAGTGCGGCTTTGGACGCCCCGGGAACGACCAGCGCCCAGGCCTCGCCCGTATGGCAGCCGGTACGGCCGGTCCCCCAGCCCGGAGACGGAATCTCACCGAATCGAGCCGACCGGACTCCCGCCAAGGGTGAGACCACCCGCTCGCTCCATTGCACGACGAGGTCCGGAAGCTGGTGCTCGCAGGGCCCCGGATAGCCGAGTTCGGAGCGTCGAAACATTCTCTGAATCACCCGTGTCCCATCGCCGTTCCGAAAGGTCGAAAGACCCTCCATGATCTTGTCCAGCAACGGGTCCGCCTCCTTCGGCTCCACCACCCCCTCCCGTTCCCGCCCCCGCAGGTTGAGCCGCACGTACCCAGCATCGTCATTGGGCATCATGAAGGCCTGGGTTCTGCCCCATCGAACGTCCCGCAATTCGAGCCGTGCCGCGATTTCCAACGCGAGACGATCCGGAATCATGCGGGCAATCCACGATCTGATGCCGGTCGGAACGGCTGCACGAATTTTCCAAAGAGAACTGCCCGGTGCCGCACGGCGCTCCGTGCCGGGGTCACGATCGGTGAGCACCGCATTCAGCATGGCGGGAAGCAAGTGCGAGCGACTATTATTCGGTCCCATCCCGGACGGCGACATGACGATAACATCGGCTCCATTCGGAAGAGCTTGGACGATGCGTCCCAACGCCTCGTCGACGGCCTCATAAATATCCACGAGCGCAGTGGCAAGTTCAGGCCGGCTGTTCAGTCCGAGCTCGTTTGAGAACCGCGCAACGTCATAGAACCGGTGACCTCCCAGATGGGCGGCGCTCAGGGTGGCCCACACCAGATCGAACGGTTCTCGCTGGAGGAGGGTTTCGACCAACTCCGCGCCGCGACGAGGAGCAGCGACCAATGTCTCTTTCAAACGGAGGAACGATGATGCCTCGGGACATCCATAGACTTCCTCTCCGACCGGAGGCCGTCCAAATTCCCGCTCGAGCTCCCGTTGCAGCGACGAAGGGACCGATCGTGTGCGAAGCACCACCCGATTTTTGAATTGCCATCCGGTCACGAAGACGCCCTGGATCGCTCGAGGAGCTCTCATCTCGTAAGGATCGACGACCAGGGATCGCCGTCCCGCGCGTCCAAGCCGTTCCCAGACGGCCTCGGGGGAAGACAGATCGTCGAAAAAATGAACACGTTGCTCACGGGCGGACCATAACCAGGGATAATACAAGCCGTGATCGCCGAGTCCGGCGCCGGTGTAGAGAGAGTACGCCGCGGCCCCTTCGAAATGTGTGGCCGGCGTTTCGAGTTCGTACCAGACGCCACGGCCTTTGAGAGCCTGCAGAGCAGGCAATCGCCCAGCCGACAAAAATGCATCCAGATGGGTTCGGCTGGCGCCGTCGAACTGCAGGATCGCAATCATAAATGTTATCTCGCCGTCCCGCTCATGGTTTCGCCGAGACGACCGACTGCCGCTCCAGGAATGGACGACCGGAGAGCCCGTCCCTATCCGTTCCCAGCACCGCGCAGATGCTCGGCACGATATCCATAATGTGACCGGGCTGCGTCACCGGCGCGATGGTGGACGATCCGGGGATGACGAGCGCCCACGCGCCGTTGCGATGTTCTCCCGTCCGCCCGCTGCCCCAGCCGGATGAGGCAACCTCTCCGAATTGCGCCGAGTGTACGCCCGCAAGATGCGGGGGCAAGCGGTCCGACCAATGAACGACCAGATCGGGAAACGGATTCGCGCGCGAACGCTCTCCGAGAGCGACGACGTCGACCTTCTTCACAGCGGGCCCGCCGTCCGGATCCCGGAACGTGAGGAGCCCGGATGCAATACGCTCCAATACCTCATCGGCATTCTGAGGATCGACGATGCCGTCCCGTTCGCGACCCGCCAGATTCAGACGAATGAATCCGCAGTCGCCGCTCGGCACCATGAACGCCTGGGTCGTGGTCCAATCGACTCCCCGCATCTCGAGACGGGCCGTCAATTGCATGGTCCACCGATCGGGCAGCATCCGCGCGACCGCAGCCCGGAGATCGGTCGGGAGCGCGGCCCGCAGACGCCAAAGGGCACTCCCGTCTTTTTTCGTTGTGGCGGTCCTGCCGCGGTTGTCTTGCAGTACGGCATGAAGCATGGCCGGCAGAAGATGGGTGCGACTCGCGCTGGGCCCCATGCTGCTGGGCGAAACGATCATCACATCCGCTTCCGGGGGAAGATGGGACAGGATGTGCGCCAATGCCTGGTCGACTGCGGCATAGACCTCGCCAAGCGCCTCGTCGATCTTTGCTTGGACTCGGGGATCCGGCGAGTCTTGTGGAAGCCGGGAGGGATCGAGGAACCAGTGTCCGGCAATATGGCTGGCGCTCAGGGTAATCCAAATCAAGTCGAACTGCTCTGCCGACAGCAGGGCGCCGGCCAAATCGGCGGCCCGCTGCGGCGCCGCAATCAACCGATCGCGCATCTTCAGGAGATAGGACAGCGACGGGCGCCCATAGACTTCTTCGACCAGAGCCGGCCGGCCGAACTCGCGATCCAGCTCGCGGTCGAGTCCCTTCGGAACCGACCACCGTCGGAGCGTGATCTTGTGTTTGAATTGCCAGCCGCAGACCGCTTTGCCTGCTGTGTGCTGAGGACGCTTTCCTTCATAGGGATCGATGATGAGGCAGCGCTTGCCGCTTTTGGCCAATCGTTCCCACACCGCTTCCGGCATCGAATAGTCGTCCTGAGGACGGACCCGCTGATCCGCAGCAGACCAGAGAAACGG
The DNA here is from genome assembly GCA_035252115.1 of Nitrospira sp. Lineage (GTDB taxonomy): Bacteria > Nitrospirota > Nitrospiria > Nitrospirales > Nitrospiraceae > Nitrospira_C. The sequence goes on from DATFDJ010000107.1 coordinate 14,573, forward strand.
AAAATAAATCCCATGTTCGTGAACGTCCTTGCCGCTGTACAGTGTGAAATACGTCGCCCCCTCCCATTGCAACGCTGGTGTGTCCAAAGGCAGCCAGCGACCGCGCTCGCGCAATCTGTCCAAGGTCGGAAGGCGTCCTTCCTGCGAGAACCGATCGAGGTGGGGGAGGCTGGGGCAATCGAATTGCAAAATCGCGATCATATGATCCTGTTTTTCCTCCGGCAACTTGTATCAGTTGCGCGCCAATAGCGCTTGACCGCTTAGCCCTCGCATATCGCCGTCCATCAAAGCACAGACAGTCGCCGCAATATCGACCACGTGAGCGCGTCGAGAAGGAGTCTTGAGCCGCGACCGCCCGGGGGACAAGCAAAGCCCAGGCATCCGCCGTGTGGCACCCGGTTCGGCCGGTGGCCCAGCCTTGCGACGGGATGTCTCCATAGAGATGGGAATGGACACCGGCGGTCGGTGTCACGAATCGCGTGTTCCATTGGACGATCAAGTCCGGCATATGGGACACGCAGGGACCCGTCAGGCCAAGTTCGGAGAGGCGAACGATTCTCTTGATCGCGGGCTGGCCGTCCGGATCCTTGAATGTGGTCAGACCGGCGGCGAGCGTATTCAGCAGCGCATCGGCATCCCGCGGGTCGACGATTCCATCGCGCTCTCGTCCGAGAAGATTCAACCGAATAAATCCGGCGTCGTCATTCGGCGCCATGAACGCGCGCGTTCGCTGCCAATCCACCCCGCGCAATTCCAGGCGCGTCGCCACATCGACCGCCCACTTGTCCGGCAAAGCCTTCGCGATCCAGGACCGTAGACTGGTCGGTACAACGGACCGTATTCTGGACAGCAAGCTAGAAGACGACCCGCGAGGGATTTGGTCCGGTCCGCGCGGCCCATCCAAGACCGACCGGATCATCATGGGAAGCAAATGCGACCGGCTCGAGTTCGGCCCCATGCCTGCCGGCGAGACCACAAGAATATCGCAGTCCGCCGGCAGAGAGGACACAATCCGCCCCATGGCCTTGTCGGTCGCACGATAAATATCTGCGACCGTCGTTTCCAATTCCGGATGTTTCGCGAGATCGATCGTTTCCGCGACTTGAGCCATCTTCAAGAATCGGTGCCCGGCGAGATGAGCCGCGCTCGCCGTCACCCATACCAGGTCGAACTGTTCACGCTTGAGCAACAACTCCGTGACTGCCGCAAGACGGTCCGGCGCGGCAAGGAGTGCCTGCCTCAACCGTAGCAATTCCGGCGTCGATGGGGGACCGTACACTTCCTCACCGATCGGCGGCTTCCCGTATTCTTGCTCGAGGGACCGCAACAGACTTGCGGGGAGAGAAGAGGACCGTAAAACGATGCGGTTCTTGAACTGCCACCCGCTCAAGAACAATCCACGGATATGCTGAGGCGGCCTCACCTCGTACGGATCGATGACGAGAGACCGTTGTCCTCCTCGGGTGACACGCTCCCACAGCGTCTCCGGGACCGGAAGGTCGTCCATGAACCGGACGCGTTGCTCGGAAGGGGACCACAACCAGGGATAATACTGCCCATTCACTCCGACATCCGTACCGGTGTACACGGCGTAGGAACCGGAACCTTCGAAGTATTCCGCCGGTGTCTCGAGATCGAGCCACGTGCCTTTCAGACGAAGACGGTTCAAGGTGGGCAGCGCGCCGGCCGCCAGCAATTCTTCGAAGAGAGGGACGCTGACGGAGTCAAACTGCAGAACGGCGATCATGCTGTCCTCACGCTCCGCGGGAAAGCGCCGTTCTCCAAGCGGATCTGTTTGCCCTGCTCTGCAGCCGAACGTCTGATCGCTTCGATGGCCGACATGACCGCCACTCCATCGGTGGCCGCCGCCAACGACTCGCTCGATCCACGGCGGACGGCCAGTCCGAACGCATCGAGCTGCCGCACCAGCGAATTGACAAGCGGATTGTCTCTCTTCGGAATCATGCGTGCCAGGATGCCTTTCAGGAGACCTCCGCGCCGATATGAGATCCCAGTGACGCCGTCCATGCCGCCGAGGTCCAACCGCTCCGAGTACGGACGGTTGGTCGAACAGGCCACAAGGGCTCGCCCATGCGTCAAGCCGAGCTCAAACTCGGCGCGTTGGTCCGTGATCAGCAACGCACGGACCGAGACGATATCGCGGCGGGTCAGCCAACGAGCCAAATCGATCAAGTGCGGACCCAGGTCCAACAAGGCATCGTCGCGCATATCGAATGGATTCCAGGCCGTCCGACGGTAATGCAGTTCGAGGCGCATGTCCGGCTTGCCGGATTGCGGCATCCGGCTCCTGAGGCCGGCCAGATCCGGATCGAAGCGGCGATTGAAGGCGATCCACGGAGCCGGATTCAGCTCGGACAGTGCTTCCGCCTCATGAAGGTCGACACCGGGAGGTTTTTCCACCAGAGTCGGAATCTTGGCTTGGGAAGCCGCGATGGCATCAGCCAGATGGCGGTGCGTGGGGGTCGAAATGATAAGGGCATCGACAATGCCCGCCGCAATGAGCTCATGGATCCCTTCGTAAGCCGGAACACCGGGAGCGATTTCACGACAACGCGACAGGTCGACGTCCGCGACTCCGACCAGCACGGCTTCGGATGTGCGCTGAAAAGCCGGCAGGTACCCGGATTGCGCCAAGCGTCCGCATCCGACGAGACCTACGCGGACAGCGTTTCGCGTATCCGGGAATGTCATCCGATCGGTTGTGGCTGTATGTTGTTCCATGGTCCGGATCTCGCGGTCCCGCACGACGCGATCGCCTCGATGAGACCGAGATAGCGGGGAATATGAGCGCCGGCGCTCCACTTCTCTTCAAATGCGCGGTGACCACGGCGCCCCATTTCTTCACGCAACCCCCGCTCTTCGAGTAACCGATCCATCGCCCGGAGCAATTCGGTCTCGGTCGTGAAAACCAGGCCTCCTCCGCTTTCTTCCACCACGTTCGGCATGCCTCCCACGTCGCGCACGATGACCGGCGTCCGTTGCGTGAACGATTCCAAGATCACGATCCCGAATACCTCGTACCACAGCGACGGTACGATCGTGGCCACGGCACCCTCGTACAGCGAGCGGAGCTCTTCACCTCCCAGTCGACCTAAAAATTTGATATGCGGTGAGCCGGCGGCCATGCCGCGTAGGCAGTCCTCATACTCGCCGGTCCCGACTATCAGCAATTGCGCTTTGGTATAACACCGAAACGCCGGAATCAGCGTCTGGAGGCCTTTGATTTTCTCCAGCCGGCCGACAAAGAGGAAATACGGTTCTTCGTGCGACTCCTCACCACGTCGAGACTGAGGCGCGAGCGGCCATCGCGAGGTAAAGTAAGGCAGCTCGACGATCGGCCGCTTCAGTCCCATCTCCCGATGTTTCTGCATACTGAATCGACTGGGGGCGAGGAAGAGGTCCACGTGGTCGACGGCTCGTTCGATCGTTCGCATATACCGCCACATCTGGGGCGGGCGCCCATGCGCCACGGTACAGAGTAGACAGGACGCTTGCGCACAGGGCGCCTTGCCAAACTTGAAAAGCATGTGTGTCGGGCAGATCAACCAATATTCATGAAGCGTATACAGCTTGATCGCCCGTCCATATTCGAGGATCCGAGGGCCTCCGACGAGCGAGATATTATGGTAATGGATCACGTCGAACGGCTTTCGAAAGATGTTCTCCAGCGCAGACGCTTTCAAGATCGGGCCACCCGTCTGCTGCGTCAGAACGGGCGACAACCATCCCGCCGCGCTTTTGAGCTCGTGAATCGTGACATTGGGATGATTTCCGTATGCGCCGTTCGACGCGCGGCCGCCAAGCAATTCGAAGGCATCGCGGCAATGGACCACTTCCACCTCATGACCCCGCATGGCCAGTTCATTTGAAAGTTGATGGATGAATTCGGCGTCCCCGCCGAAATGATAGGGGGGATAGAATGTCGTGACCATGCAGAACCGCATGAAGAGAAGCGTCCCCCTATTGCCGGAACGCCGAACGGCGCCGGGCAATGACCGTGTTGTAAATGGTCGCAATGGCCCAACCCGCCAGCCCGCCCGTCAGGGCTCCGTAGAGGAACCCGACCACCGCTCCTTCCCAGGTCACGGAATAGCCGACGAAGTAGTTCGACAACAAATTTAGGTGCATTCCAACGTGCGGGCCGCCTTTGATCAGCAGCCAGGCGGTGGCAAGGAAAATTGCCGTCCCGCCCATCACGGCGAAGACGAGCGCCAACACCCCGGCTTGAAGGGTGATAATACGGTGGCTGACCGATTCTTTCCGCGCGGGTGTACCGGTCATGGCGTCACCTCAATGAACATCAGACCTTGTCGAGTAATCGGCGTCGCTCTTCGCTGTCTGCCCGCCGGCGCTGCCATCTCGCATAGAGACCCATCGAATGATTTCGCAGCCACGCGCTGAACCACCCTCCGCAGAACCCGAAGAGTCCCGCTTCCGCAAGCCCGATGAACGCTCCTCGCCACCCCACCTCGTATCCGATGATGTATTGATTGAGCAGCGACAGGCCACGGCTCATCTCCGGCCCGCCTTTCAACAAGACAACACCGGTGGTGAGGAACAGCGCCGCACCGGCGACGGCGCCGAAGGCGATTCCCATCGCAAGCGGGTCAACTCTCGCAAACACCGTTTCGATCACGTCGTCTTCGGCGTCCTCCACACTGTCTTTTCCATTCAGTGCAACGCGCACCGGCACCATCCGATCTCCTGCCGAAGGAGACGGCGTGCGCCCCTCCTCGTGATATTCCTTCTCGGTATTGACCGCCCAGACATCGTGACGCTCGCCCAGAATGTTCCGCGCGGCATACACGGCCGTCAGCATGGAATGGTCCTGGTTGTTGTAGCGGTGGAGACCATTACGCCCAATGGTCTGCAGATTGGAAAAAGTTTCGAGGTATCGCCGGATCAGACCCACGCTCTCTTGATAACGTTGATCATAGACCGGATACGCCTTCTCCATACGGACCACGGTCCCGTCCTTGACGTCTTTTGGATCGATCAATCCGATCGCGGCGCACTCTCGAATGCCGAGCTCGATCAACCGCTCGTTGGACCATAGCCATTCATCATCCTTGTCCCATAGAAAATATTCCAACCCCAGCGATGTCCGCGATGGATCCGGAATCATGTAGGGGCTCCAATTTTTATAATTCTGAATTCGTCCCAGTTTGACCTCCGGGGAATGCACGTACAGCCAGTTGTCCGGGAACACCAATTCGCGATCCACGATCAAGACGACGGTGAGGTAATCTCGATATCGGAGATTCCGAGCCGCTTCCAGCACGTCGTCCGGCGGCAAGGGATCGAGCGCGAACACGAGTTCGCGCAATGGCATGGTGGACACCACATGGCTCCCCTCACAATCCATTCGTTCGCCCTGCGCGTTGAATCCCGATACACAATCGACGTGGCCGTTCCGGTGCCGGATTCGCTCGACCCGGGTACGGGACACGGATCGAGACCCTTGACGTTCGACCAAGCTCCGGCAGCGCTCCCACATCATCCCCGGACCGAATCTGGGATAGTGAAATTGCTCGATCAACGATGTCAGCGCTGTGCCGTCTATTCCCCTATTCGCGCCAAAGAGCGCGTTCCGGACGGCTTGTTTGAGGGACAGATTCTTGATGCGCTGCGCCGCCCAATCCGCCGAAATTTCCGTGCAAGGGATGCCCCAGACCTTCTCCGTGTACGTCTTGAAAAAAATACTGTACAGCCGGTACCCGAACCGGTTGGACACCCATTGCTCGAACGTCTTCTCGTCGTGAATGTGGAAGAACTTCGCCTTGAGATAGCTCAAGCCCACCAGCAACGATTCCAGGGGCCCCAGCCCCGCGAACGCATTCAATGGTTTCAAGGGGTAATCGAAGAAATGCCGGTTGTAATAGATCCGCGAGATCCGGGGTCTGAGCAGGAACTCCTCCCCGAGGATCTCGTGCCAGAGGTCGTTGATCAGAGGCACTTTCGAAAAAAAGCGGTGTCCTCCGATGTCGAAACGATATCCCTTGTAGTTGACGGTTTTGGATATTCCCCCGACCTGGTCACCGGCCTCCAGAACGGTGGACCTGACACCGCGCTTGCCCAATTCATAGGCTGCCGTCAGTCCCGCAGGCCCGGCGCCGATGACGATGCACGACTGTTCGCTCATGGGCGGTCTTGTACCATGATTAGGAGCCGATCATTCCCCTGAAACCGACCGAGCGGGGCCCTCGGTGTTTCCGGTCCACGATGTTTCGGATGTGCGCGATCGCAACCGGCATACCACGACCTCGCCGCCGCGGAGAGTTCCGCCGAATGACTGTACCGGCGGACATTTCTGCTCAATCAAAGAGGCGAGGGGCCGTTCGACGTAGTCGAGTAACGAATAGACCATCCATACACGGCCTTGATGAGCACCAGCGGCGTGCAGCTCGTCGCCGGTAGCGATACCTTGCCACGTGCGTCCGTAATAGTCGCGGTACGGCATGACGGCAAAGCCGGCTGTGACGACCGCATCTTCGTCCGTACCGACCGTATCGAGGTATTGCAACGCGGCTTGATAACTCTGTTTGGGATGTTGATAGAGAAATTCCAAGGACACGAGGTTCGCCAGCATCAGAACCCCGACGAGACTACAGGCGCCGGCGGCTTGAGTGAGATGCCCGTCGTCCCTCACCGGCCATCGCGAGAAAATCCAGCCGGCTGCCAACCACGCGCCGCGAGCCGCCATCAGGAACCCGAAGCCAACGAACATGAAAAAAAATCGCGGCCTCATGGGGGATGGAACCGTGGCGAGGCTCGCGGCCATCAACAGCCCGGGTAGGACAAACAGGGCCGCCAGGAGACGGCGCTGCTTCCAATAACACCAACATCCGAGAGCCGCCAAGAGGCAACAGAGAATGGTGCCCGATAGTCCCAGCCCTGTGCTCAGGCCTTGGAACGCTTCCCGCAAGGCCCAGTGGAACGTGGCGACCTGTACCTGCGGGTCGGGAGAGGCGGGATGGAACGCCGAGAACAATTCCATCGCAACAGGCGCGTACAGCAGTACCGAGAGAACCGTCACGAGCGTCCCGGCGACGACAGGAAATCTCGACGGCGAGCTTGGTTTTTCTCGCTCCCACGGCCGGACGATGGAAAGGAGAAGTTGGGTTGCGACGAGGAACAGCATCGAAACATGCGTGTAAATTCCCAGGACCGCCGTGATCCCATACGCGATGGGCCAGCCGACTCTTTCCTCCTGCAGACCACGAAGCAGACAAATCGACGTCACCAACGACCAAAACACCAGGGCTGTGTAGCCCCGGGCGTCCTGCGAAAACCAAATGTGATGATAGGAGACAGCCAGCAATCCTGCGGCCAGACACGCCTCCAGTCGTGAGGTCATGAGAACGCCGAGCGCATAAAGCGCGGGAACCGAAAGAACGCCGAACAGCATCGCCGGCAGACGCAGGCTCCAAGGATGATCCCCAAAGAGGCTGAGGCTCGCATGGGCGAGAACCGTATACAAGATGTGGTTGCTCTTCGAATACTGCGTCACGATTTCAGGCAATGGCTTTCGGACATATTCGACGAGCGTTTTGATTTCGTCGTACCACAGTTCACTGTCGAGCCCCACGACTCTGAGAACAGCCGCGACGGCTGTCAATCCTCCGAGCAACAATAATGGCGATCCGACGCGCATCATCAATCACGTCGCAGTACGGCTGCGGCCTTCAGAACAGAATCGGATCTGGAAACGCTTCCTCGATCAACGTCCGATATTCATCCATCCGTCGCTCGGGGAGCCGATAGAGAGACTTGGTTCCGGTATCGTATTTTTCAAACGTTTCGAGGTACCGCCCCGCGTACATCCGATCCTGTTCGTCCATAAGATCCTCGCATGCGGGAAGGTACGCGCTGTGATACCGAAGCAACCACGCAAGGTGGTTCGGGACGCAGTCCTTGAATCGGGTGTACACGAACTGGTCGTGATTCCACTGGAAGATGCACTGGTCCAATCCAATTCCCGGCTCATACCGTCGGATGGGACTATTGATGCAGACGACGTGTTCCGGCGCCTCTCCCGTCAAGAGCAGCAGTTTTCCCAGGTCATGGATGAATCCGGCGATCAGCAGGTCCTTGTCTCGAATCCCATCGCGTTCCATGCCGTCCACCACCTGAAGCGCGTGAACGAGCTGGCTCACGCAGTAGAGGCTCGAGTCGCTCGGATCGATGCATTGCCCCAATCGCTCGATCAGATCCCACACCCGTACTTTGCCGAAGACAGGCTTCTCGTATTTTTTCGTCAAGGCGGCAACCGTCGCTTCTGTCTGTCCCAGATGCCGTGTGTACGTCCGCCGCGCCCGATCGAGAAACTCGTGTTTGTGGCGTCGCTCCGGTCCGCGCAGCGGCCCGGCGTCACGAGAAATGCGGATTCCGTATTTCTGAAGCGTCAGCGCCGCCGGCACGCCCCATTTGAGAAAATTCATGCCGGTCGAGCCTCTCCCAATACCCGACGCATGATTCCGAGGACTGCCGAGGAGGTGATAGAGCGTCCCGATCGCAAAGCCCAATCCGCTGTAGAGGAAGTAGAGCCAGTGCCAGGGCACGGCTTGAAGGGTAAATCGCCATCCGCGTTGTTCCACAAAGAAGCGATAGAGTCTGACGTTCAACGCTGTGAGCGCCGCCGCCATCGGCACGAGGGCAATCAACGCTTGCGGCTGCCAGAGCGACAGGAGAAGCGCGCCGCACATCCCCCACGTCAACAGCACGCTGGCCCGTCCGGACGTATCGACATTGAGATCGTTGGCCAACTGGCGACTCTCGTGGATCAGACGTGTCCATGGCAGCGCCCGCTGGAACAGGTCCGTTCTGAGCATCGAACCGACATCCCATCGCTTCCAATGTTTGACATAGAGCGATTTCGACAATCGTATCGAATGGCCGGTCCGCTTCAGCCGGTATCCCAATTCAATGTCTTCGATCGAAGGCTTCGTATAGCGTTCGTCAAAGCCTCCGACCTCCAGGAACACGCTCCGCCGGATCGCGCCGCAGGCCCCCCAAAACGTGGACGCGTCTTCGCGCCCCTGCTGATGCACGAAATGATGCAGCAGATTCCGGTATTGGGAGAGAAAGTTTCGTTCTCCCGGCTGATCGTCATACGACCCGATGACGGCCGCAATGCCGGGATGCTCGGAAAAGATCGTTCTGAGTTGGCCGATGATGCGCGGGGGAACCGTCACGTCGGCATCCACGAAAAAGAGGAGATCGGATTGGGCTTTGGAGGCCCCCAGATTTCTGGCGCGGCCGGGACCTCCCGGCTCGTCGAATCGATAGACTACTGCTCCCGACGACTGGGCATACTCCGCCGACCCATCGGTGTCGCCGTCTCCGATCACGATGAGCTCATCCGGCGGAGGAATGGCGCTTCGAACCGAATCCAGAGCGGCCCGGAATTTCAGTCCACCGTTGTAAACCGGAATGATGACCGCGATGGTCGGACGCAACGGCCCGTTCGTGTGTCCCGCAGAAGTGTTCACGATCATTCGTGGTAATCGCCTGAAGAATTCACGGGGTTGAACGCCCCATCGGCCCCGCGTTGTGTTGCAGGGTAGACGATGTTCTTTGAGGGAGCAAGTCTGCTTCTACGGGGTGTGCTTCCTACTAAAGAGGGGTACGTCAGGCACCGAACGCTGCTCTAGTTTTGCGAGACCAGCGATCGATAGACTTGGAACTTTCCGCTGCTCCTCATGGGTATG
>DATFDJ010000108.1:0-5641 GCA_035252115.1 Nitrospira sp.
AACGTATCCGGTTGCCCATCCTGCCGCGCGAGGACGACGATTCTCGTGTCGGTGCTCGTTTCGTCCAGGACACGATCGACCTTGTACTCGATCAGCGACGGGTGTGGAACCGATTGACTGTCGCTCATGTTACTTGTCGTCCCCCGAATCCAGTTTTCCGAAATCTTCGGGCTTGAGGTTCTCCAGCCACTGTTCCAGCTCTTCGGAACTCTGTTTACTGAGGACGCTTTCCTTCGCGAACACCGGAGCATTGCACCGCAGGGCCAGTGCGATGGCATCGCTCGGCCGAGCGTCGACTGTGTATTCGGAATCTCCGTACATCAGGTGAATTTTGGCGAAATAGGTGTGCTCGGACAAATCGGTGATGACGACGCTCAATACCTTGGCATCGTACGCGTCCAAGAATGCTTTCATAAAGTCATGAGTCATGGGGCGGGGCGGACTCACATTTTCCAATGCCATGCTAATGGAACCGGCCTCCGGCCTCCCGACCCAAATCGGTAACATTTCCGATCCATCCTCATCGCGAAGGACGACAATGTAAGCATTGTTGTAGGGGTCGAACATCAAGCCTTTCAGGTGCATTTGGGTGATCACGACGAACCTCTATGGTCGCAGAACCCGCGGAAATGAACGGGAAGAGCGGAATCTAACATTTCCGATTTTGGTCTGTCAATGAAACAGGCGAGGCGGCAGACAATGCATCGCGCTTTCTCGCGTGTGGTGAAGGCTCAAAGAGCGCGGCTCACGTTTGCGGTCGATAGTTCTGATCCAGTTTCGAGGTGTCGGCTTGCTCCGTTCCAATTTTGAGGAAGGCCTTCATCTGTTTCTTGACCAATTCACGGCCGCTTTCGTCTCCGAGATTGACTTGATATTCGTTGATGACCATGACGCGCATCGATTCCCATTTTTTCCAACAGGGTTTACACACCTTGGATTTGATTTCGGCCTCGAGTTTACCCATGAATAATGGGTCAGTAATCGGTTCCCCCGATTGCCCGCATGTCACGCATTGCACGACAGACATAGTAATCGCACCCTCCTGAAGATTAAAAACTGAAATGCATTCTAACACCAGGCCGCATCGTAAGAAAAGGGTCCATTGACCCCTAGAACGCTTCATGTTAGAAGTGGCGCCCTTTAGGCTTTCTTAAGTGCCCGGATGGCGGAACTGGCAGACGCGCCGGACTCAAAATCCGGTTCTCGCAAGAGAGTGGGAGTTCGACCCTCCCTCCGGGCACCAACACCGATTCCGAATTACCAGTGTTTCTCTGGAACAATTCCAAAAAGTTCAGGGGCATGAGCCTCTTGACTTGTCTTGGCAGGTAGCCTATAGTCCGGCCCCTAGCATGATGAAAACTATTCGAATGTCCTCATGTGTCCATGATTCAGCTATTTTGCCGTCCGTCATTTACTTCATCTTCTAACTCACAAGGAGGCAGCACATGCGTAACGTGTTGGCACTAGGAGCGGCAGTTCTTCTTGTCGGCTCCGTGAGTGTGGCTATGGCTCAGGAGCGCCTGCAGTCGAACCAATCCGGCATGGGCGTAGGCGTGGGGGTCGGAGATGTTTCTGGCTCCAGCACTCGCGTGACCACCTTCGATCGGGCCAATTTCCTTGATCGGCTGTCACAGCCGGAAACGGTTTATGGGCGAGTCTTGGCAATCGACGTTCCAGGTCGCAAGATTCATTTGGAAACAGGTGGAAGCTCCCACGATGAAGGGCGCGCAGGGGCGGGAGTGATGAGTTCGTTAACCGTGTACATGGACGACAAGACCAACATGGATGCGATCAGGGCGTTGCAAGCCGGTGATGATGTGATTCTAACCGGCTACGAGGAAACATCTGCTTCCCAACCCTTCGGGACCGGGCGCAAGCTCATCCGGGAAATCTCGGTTCTCCGTGGCAACGAGAAGCTCGCCGGGTTCGGTGGTTTAGGACAGCGTCCGAATCCGATGACCGAGCGCGGTATTGAAACGTCGAGCGGTAGCACGACGGGTGCCGTTGCCGGTGCGGTCCTGCCGGGCACTGCGACGGGTAACGTGACGACGGGAATCGCTGAGTTCACCGGCGCCGCTCCTTGCTGGAACTGCGAGCCGCAGCCGGGTTGGGGCTATCAGACTGTCGCGCCGGAGACGAAGATGCCGAACAAGTCGGATTACGGTTCTGATGTCGCCAAGCCGAACCTGGTCAAGGGTCTCAACTAGGAATAGCGGGCGATAGCCTGTGTGAAAGGGGCAGCCTCAAGGCTGCCCCTTTTTTTTGTTAGTCTCTTGCAGGTCCGGGTACTGGCTGATACGATTTTTTTCAAGGAAGAGCCCTTGTGAGTACCGACCAGCAATTGATTCATCCTGACGCCGAGTTGGATTTGCGGGGAGTCATTTGTCCTTACAATTTCATCAAGACCAAGCTGAAGTTGGAAACCATGGAGGAGGGACAATTGCTTGCGGTCATTTTGGATGCCGGTGATCCGATCCGCAACGTTCCCCAAAGCGTCGGCAATGAAGGCCACGAGGTCCTCTTACAGGAACCTTTCGATCAAGCCTACCGGGTGGTTATCCGCCGGCGCGAAAATTGATGTGGGCGGAGCGGCAATACCCGCAGTCATCGTTTCTTAGGCCCTTCCTGACTTCCTTTTTCCTCGCAGTACGAGGGTGAGGCGAGCGTCGTTCGACAGCGACTCAACTTGCCGAAGCACCTGGACCGGTTTGCCTCGATGCACGGTTTCTCCAGGTAAGGTCAGGTCCACACAAAGCGTGACGTGACGAGTCGGAAGCACGTGAGCCATGCCTGCCAGAACCACCGCGACGGAAGCACGAGGTACAAAAAATACCGCGGTCCGCTGTTCATCTTTGAAGCGGGCGAGGAACCGGAGAAGGGCGGGTTGGCGGTCAGGCGGATGTCCTTCAAAGATAAGCGCGTTTCCGGAGTAGCCGGAGCAGGCTACCGCCGCAGTCAGAGCCGATGGACCTGGAATCACTCTTACCGGCAGATCGGCATTGCGAGCCGCTGTGACTAACCGTTCTCCCGGATGGTAAATGCCCGGCATGCCGCAATCGGACACCAGCGCAACGTCTTGGCCTTGTTTCAACCGTTGGAGCAGCACCGTAATCTTTTCCTCCAGATGATGCGGTCCATAACTTGTGACCGTCTGTCGGATGCCATGGTGAGCCAGTAAACGCTCGGTCGAGAGTGGAGTTTTGGCCGCGACAACAACGACATGCTTCAGCACCTCGGCGGCACGAAGAGACAAGTCGTCCGGATGACCGATAGGGACGCCGACGAGGAACAACGTGCCGGACGGTGTTCCCGTAACGCCGAGACCTGTATCGTTTCGGTTTGGTTGACTCGGCTTGCGCATCATCGATATAATCGACCGCTTACGACTCGGTCAGAATATCCTTGTATTTTGAGGGGATAGAGTATTCATGGCGGCCGTTTTTTTTATGGTCACGATGGCGTTGTACTTCGCCGCAACGGTGACCTTCCTCGCTCTCTTGCTCAGGCGGGCGGAGGCACTTTCCACTGTGGGCTTGAGCCTGACGACCACCGGGTTTGTCACGCATACGCTGGCATTGGTCGTGCGCATGGTGGGAGCGACCAGTGCATCGCCTCCCACGTTCCACGAAGCCCTGTCGTTCTTTAGCTGGATGTTGATTTTGGTCTTTCTCGCTGTGGAATTCCGCCATCGGCTTCATGTTTTGGGCTCGTTTATCCTGCCGTTGGCTCTTGTCTCCCTGATGTCTGCAGCCGCGTTACCGGAGACCGTGCCGACGCTCCAGCCGGTTTTCCGCACCTTGTGGGTTCATGTGACGCTCAGCATGCTCGGAACGGTTGGCTTTGCCATCGCGTTCGTGGCCGGAGTGATGTATCTGATTCAGGATGGGCTCCTCAAGTCGAAACGCTTCAACGTTCTCTATACCAAGCTTCCCGCGTTGGATTTCCTGGACGATTTGAATCAGCAATCCATCGTCATGGGCTTTCCGCTGCTCACGCTCGGTATCATCACCGGAGCGATTTCAGCGGAGTTCGCCAGGGGCGCCTATGTGAACTGGAATCCCGAGCAAACGTGGGCCATCGTCACCTGGTTGTTTTATTTCGTGGTGTTGGTCGGCAGGCTCACCGTGGGATGGCGAGCCAAACGGGCTGCCTATTTGACGATCATCGGCTTCGGGTGCGTGATCCTGACGCTCGTGGGCGTGGCCGTCAAGAGTTTCGGGTCAGTTTCCTGACATGCATATCGTCGTCGTCGGATTGAGTCATAAGACTGCGCCGGTCGAAATTCGGGAGAAGTTGGCCATCCCGGAAAGCCGGCTTGGCGAGGCGCTCGCGCGACTGTGTTCGTATGCCGGCGTGCGGGAGGGGATGTTGCTTTGCACCTGCAACCGCGTCGAAGTCTATGCGGTGGTGGATGAGTTGGAACAGGGTTATGGTCGCATTCAGGAATTTCTGGCCGACGCCCACATGTCGCTCTCGTCGGAACAGTTGACGCCGCACCTCTATTGGCAGACGGGAGACCGCGCGATCTCGCATTTGTTTCGAGTCGCGTCGAGTCTCGATTCAATGATCGTCGGGGAATCGCAGATTCTCGGCCAAATCAAGGATGCGTTCGAGGCCGCACTTTCCCACAAGGCGACCGGCTTGATCTTGAACAAGGTGGTCAAGAAAGCCATCTCTGTCGCCAAACGGGTGCGCACGGATACGAAAATCGCCGAAACGGCGGTGTCGGTCAGTTACGCTGCGGTGGAGCTGGCCAAGAAAATCTTTTCCGATCTCCGTGACAAGACCGTGTTGCTGGTCGGTGCGGGAGAAATGGCGAAGTTGGCGGCACGACATTTCATCGCCGGCGGCGTGCGGAACGTGCATGTGACGACGCGGAATCCTCAGAATGCCATCGAGCTTGCCGATCGATTCTCCGGGACGGCCGTGCCGTTTGAGCAGTTCAGGGACGATATGGCGTCGGCGGATATTGTTCTGGTTTCGACCGGCGCCTCTCACTACCTCATCGGGGCCGAAGACGTGCAGCGGGCGGTCAGGCTGCGGATGAACCGCCCCATGTTTTTCATCGATATTTCGGTGCCCCGCAATATCGATCCGGGCGTGCGCCATGTCGACAACGCGTTTCTCTTCGATATCGACGATCTGAAGTTTCGGGTGGAACGGAATCGTGGAGAGCGGCTGCATGAAGCGGAGAAGGCCGAACGGATGGTGCAGGAGGAAGTGAGCGTGGTCCGTCATTGGCTGCAATCGCTCGAGGTCACGCCGACGATCGTGGCGCTCAAGAGCCGCGTGGAAGATATCAAGCGCGCCGAGTTTGAAAAAATCGTCGGCCGGTTGTCCAATCTGTCGGTCCAAGAACGAGAACTGGTCGAGGCGATGGCGTCATCGATCGTCAACAAACTGATTCATCACACCATGGTGACGTTGAAGACGGAAGTCTCTTCGGCCGACGGAGCCGCCTTTGTGGAGGCTGCGCGCAGATTTTTCAATCTTGTCGAGACGGGGCCGTTGACGGTGAACGGCAGCGAATCGCCGGTACTGAGGGACGACGGGGAGACGGCGGACGCGATGCGCGGTCCGAAGACGGAATGAATCCTTATGGGATCAATCCCCAAAGGTCCGAAACTGTTCACCTGTCCGA
>DATFDJ010000109.1:0-10049 GCA_035252115.1 Nitrospira sp.
GAGCGTTTTGGTTTTGCCGAATTGGCGGAAGATGGGTTGCGCGGCTTCGAAGATCTCCGGGGTATACAGCGGAGTGAGTTGATTGGCGGTGGTCGTGCACAGCGAGTCGGAAAAATCTTGAAGGAAGGTCGCGAGGGGGACGGTGTGTGGCGTGACGGCTTCCGGTGTGGGTGGCACACGTCCTCCTTTCTATGATCGCGACTCAGCTGTGAGAGAAAAGCTTAGACGGAGACGCTGCGGCTCGGTTCGTGGATGATGCCTTGCCGTTCGAGCGCCTCAAGGGTGATCGGTGACGCGTCGCGTCTCAACAGTTTATGTAGGTCTTTGACACCAGCCTCGCGATGATGCAGAACTTCGACCACGCGAAAGCCGGCGTGCACGAGCGCGTCCATCGCCTTTTGTTGCGCGGCTGGGCCTGGTGGGGTGCGTTTGCGGTCCATGGAGAGTGAGCTCGTCCGGTCAGGGTCATTATCGAGTGCGAGATAGATCGTGCCTGGTCGCAATTGCTTCATGCAGGGGACGAGCTGATCGATATTGTTGACGGAATTGAGCGCGCAGAGTGATGTGCGGTTCTGCAACAATTGATTACCCGCCAAGCAATCCAGAATGCTTTCAGTGACGAGGATGCTGCTCGCGGGGCGGCGGACGATCCACAATGTTTTATCCCCGAGCGTGCGCCGGGCGTATTGTTTGTCGATGGTCTGATCTTCCAGGGCGCGGCATTCAATGCCGGTCATGAGATGCGGTTGCGGCGAAGGGACTGGAATGCCCACGTAAGGCACGCGGGTGCCATCGCCATGCACGCGGAGCGTGAGATAGACCAACCCAAGTCCTTCAGGAAAGGCGATCTCCCGTTCGAGAAAATACTGTTGCAGGCAGAAATGATGCTCCGCCGTCATCGCGGTCTGATAGTCGTGGTAGAGGCGTCGAATCTCTCGCCGGCTGTAGCTCCGGCGAGGATTCTCGAGGGCAGGGTCAATGGGCGTCTCCTGCCACTGGCCGAGTAAGGCGTTGACCGCCGTTTGGAAGTCTAGACCTCGGAGTTGCATCACGAGGTCGATCCCGTCCCCATGTTCGCCAGTGCCGTAATCGATCCACTTCCATGCGCCGTCTTTGTAAAACACTGAAAACGAGGGATGCCGATCCTCACGAAGCGGCGAATGAAACAGGGCTTTACTTCTCCGTGCGTAGGCAGGTTGATGGCCGTGGGTATGGAGGTACGCGATTAAATCCACCTGTCGGGCACGCGTCAGAAGGGCAGGGTCTAGTTTGGGCATAAATCAGTCGGCAGCGGATTCGCGAGTTGTTGCGAATAGTGTAAGGCGTGTCGATAGAGTTCGTCGCGGAAGTCGATCAGCAGAGATTGACTGTCCGTGTCGTTACACAGGAGGTAGTCGATCAGTCGCAGATCCAGCAGTTGGCCCGTAAGGGAACATTTTGCAGCGTGTTCGATATGGTCGCCGGCCGGCACGAACGGACCAGTGCGACACGACGGATGTCTGGCGACAATCACCAGGCGACTCGCCTGTTTGGCGAAGGCTTCCCGAAAAACGACAGGGATTGAAGGTCCGATCGGGGAAAACGGATCGTACGCCATGTGGAGATGCGTGAGGAGTTGGTGCTCTCGATCAAGGAACAACACCAGGCTCTCGCTTGGCATCAGGCCCGGGGTGATCTGCTGAAGACAGCGCAAGACATCCCGTGGACTCCCGATATGGGAGCCCTCGAGTGCCGGTCCAGTTCCATCTGCTGCTGGCCGCATGGTCCGATCGTCCTCCAGAGACAGAGGGTACACCCCTCTTTCTAGAGTATTACGGCCCGTCGACGTATCGGCGTCAGTCATGATCTCGGCTGACCAGGATGCGTCGGGTCGGCCGATCGACCATCAGGGTATCGAGCTGCGCCTTCACGGATTGGAGGCTGGTCGTGACGATCGATCTGTAGTTGCTGTCTTTTTTCAGGGACTTCGGTGTCACGCCGTCCAGCGTGTTCTTGAGCTGGGCGACCAGTTTTTCGAGCTCGGAATCCTTGCTCACGTTCTGGCCGTCGAACTCATTGAGAAATCCCAGGAGATTGTTGATGGCCGACGGCATCAGCTTCTTGGGCTTGCCGTCTTCCTGTCCGCTCAAGCGGTCAAGCAGATGGGTGACGAGGCCCTGCATCAGCTCCCGGAGGCCCTCTCGGATATCCTCGCCGATGGTCTTAAACTTTTCCGCCATTTTTTCCCGTTCGCGCTCGGCCATGGACTCATCGACTGCGCTGAGCACGCCGGGCAAATCGAAGGTCATGAATTGCATGTCGAACCTGAAGCTGTCTCGGATCTCCTTGACGGTGGGATATTCGTCCTCCTTGAACTGCTCCATGAGCTTCTGCCTGGCATCCTCCTTCCGTTCGGGATACACGCGGCAGAAATCGTCGATGAGGGCGGCGCGTCGGACACGGAAATCGTCCGCGAGATGGGAGACGCGTTGCAGGGCGCTGGCCGGCACCAAGGCCATGCCGCGGCCAATGTCGCCGGGCAGATCGAACTGATGCAGCTCTCGGCGAATTTGGCTATCAAGGCGGTGAATCGCTTTGTACTCGGGGCAATCGATCAGCAGTTTGGTCGTGCGGAACATCTTTTGATCCGCTTTCGATTTGAGCTTGATGGCCGATTTGCGCTGCAAGCCGATTTTATGCAGCGAGAGCGTCATGCACACGGCTTTGGCAAACACATCTTCGGCGGTGAGATCGCGGATCATGGGGGCGGACGTGGTGGCAGACATGGTGAACTCCTCAGTGCAGGTGAACGCGTGATGTTGGAATACTACATGCGGCGGTCAAGGTCGGTAGTTAGGCCTTGGCTTCCTTCGGCTGGACCATCCGCATCCGGCGGGTGCCGGTGGGGGCCGAAGGCTTGTCTTCCTTGTATTCCTTATTGAAGGGACCGCAATAGCTGGCGCACAGGTAAGCCCCGTTCGCGACCGTGTACAGGTCGTCGATGGCCGCTTTCGCGCTGACCGCCACGGGGACGATGTACTGGGCCGCTTCCTCAAGGGGAATATTGAGCCGCCACGCGATGTCGGCGCATTGACGGATCTCCGCGCCGGTCCATTGATGCGCCAACAACGGCTTCGCCGAGTCAGTCAGTTGATATTTCTCCAGGTAGATTTTCCAAATGGCCGCCCGCTCCTCTTGGGTGGGCAACGGGAACATGAAGGTGCCCAACCGAAATCGCCGGCGCAGCTCGGGTGAAATTGCGGCAATGCTGTTGCAGGTCGCCAGATAGAGCGCCGAGCCATTCGAAATCGTCGTGATGACCTTCAAGGCTTGGCGCATGTTGTGTTCCGACGCCCCGACGTTGGCACTCTTCACGCCGCCCAGATCAAACTCCAGCGTGGGAATCCCCGCTTCGTTTCCGGCGGCCTTGCTGACGAGGCTCTTACTCGTGCCGGGCGGGCCTAACATAATGATGCCGGTCGCATCGGTGTTCTGCATGTGCTCCAGCAGCTGCTTGTGAATGTCTTGCGAGACACCGGTGTTGTCGCCGTGCGCGCTGTTCGAGCCGGCTACACTTTTCTCCAGTTCATCAAGGAAGACAATCGCGCAGGGCTTGGAGCGGCCTCGGAGAATCTTCGTTAAAAACGATTTGATGAACGTGACGCCGCCGATATCGGTGAAGCGCTCGGTCCCGCGGTAGATCTTGAGTCCCGGCGTTTGTTCGATTGCTTTGTATTTCTGCTGCCAGAGATTGGGGACGCTGAGGCCTTTCGAGGTGAACGACATGGAGATCGCCTGCTCGGCCTCGAAGGCCGAGAGCCCTAATACCGCGTCGACAGCCTTGGCGATCGTCTCCGGTTTCGGCGTCTCCGTGCCGGGCAGGCTCTCCTGAAAATTCCGATATTGGGTCGTGAGAATCTGCTCGAGCTGGTCGCGATTGGGGAGTGGATCATCCAGAATGATGACGTCGTGCACGAGCTCCACGGGCAGTTTCAGGCTTGGCGCTAAGAAAATGAGCATTTGCCCGTCGGCTTTGAACAGATCGCGCAAATGCCAGATCCCTTGAACGATGGCCGTATCGTGAAGGAACCGGTGGGCGTTATGAACGAAGATGATGGTGTCCGGCGGAACGTCGCGAAACTTCGTGAGGGCCTGGCTCAAATTCTTGAGCGCCGCGGTACCGCCGGCGTCCGGGGTGAGGGCGGCGAGCGCTTGCTGGCTTTGGAGCGGGCTAGACTTATGTGACCCCGCTAACCTACTTCGCTCAGTAGCCGTAAGGGTGACGCCATTACAGACATCCCATTGGAGCACCGCATACGGCTTATCCTGTAGCGCCGGCGGCCGCACGCCCACGAGCGAGTCGATCGTCATCGCGGGGTCCGGTGTGGTAATCGCCAGCAGCGGGACGCCAGCTTCAATGGCGCGTTGGTAGGCAGTGATGAGGGGCGTGGTCATGAGGCACTCCTTTCGTTGCGAGCGCGCGACGCACATCGTAATGGTCGACACATCTGATCGAATCGTACGAGGACGCGGCTTCGTGCGGCGGCGTGGGAAGGTCCGTGAATGTGGGTGCTAGGCGGATTGAGCCGCTGGCAGAGCAGGAGTCGGCTTCGTGCGCGGCGTCGAGGCCTTGATGAAATGCGCGAGCTGGACTTTCGCCCGCACGAACGCTGGCTCATCGTTCTTTTCAAATGCGGCCGTACAGCGCTCGATCATGGTCATGATGGTGGTAAGACGCGGTTCGTGCGGCAGAATGCCGACCGTCATGGTGGCGATGTCTTTCCAATGGTGATACCACGACGAACGTGCCGTCGAGCCAGCAGGGCTCTCATTCTGCGGAGCGGGGGATGGCTCTGTGCTGGGCATAAGCAGGTCTTCCTCTCTGACGGCTTTAGCTGCCGTCACGATACTGTCCTGATTGACGCTGGCCACGGAGCAAATTTGGCGGCCTTGGCTTGGATGGTGGTGCTGGGAGGTTCGTCTTGCCCGGCTCCGATAGCAGAGCGAGATATGGTCAGCTTGACGACATTGAAATGCTTTCGTTTGATCCCATCTCGCCGACGAAATTCCCTGAGCGCTTGCTTGGCTGCCTGGGCGTCGTCGCTGGCGATGACCTTGGTGTCTTGATAGGCATGTTTGACCATCGCTTCCGGATAGTGCGCCTTGACCACGAACTGATGCTTCATCTTTGTCCCTTTCGCTGAACGGACTTCTAGGGTGGCCGTCTCTACTTCATCGAATAACCAATGGCGCGCCACTGCCCATCGGATTCTTTGGAGAAGACCACCGTTTCCACTGTGGATTCTTTGCCTGTGAACGTTGAATGGAATTGCAGGATTGCGTAGGTGCCGTCGGGAATGCCTGGCAAATGCGTGGCGTATTGGGTCACCGTATGACGGCGCGTAATCACCGCCCCGATGGGAGTCCGAGTGGTCTTCAAAATGGTCTCCCACTTCTCCTTGGAGAGTTTGTGCTGAAAGAACAATGAGGCTTCGCTCCAGGTCGTGTTCCAGTCGAGGCGATCAACGTGATGGAGCCAATCCTCGACTGTCCGGGTCTGAATGGTGGTGGATGACGCGGGGAGTAGTGTCGAGCCGATCGCGACCAGAGGAATAAGGGTTAGGACAGCAATCAGAAAAACTCTGCAGCTAATCACAGTTTGGCGCATTGCTTCCTCGAAAGAGTATTACATGCGAGTGAATGTGCTTTCGTTGTTTCCTTACATGAAGTGGCTGTTACCTTTAATGCAACATTTTCACATCGCTAGCTGCAGCCGCTCGTACCCCCGCAAGACAAGCATTTTAAACAGGTGCCATTTCTCACGAGTGTGAAACGATGGCACTCCGGGCAGGGATCGCCTTCGTAGCCTTTCATCTTTGCTTCATGAATGACGGCTGCGCCATTCATGGTGACTATCGCAGGAGGATCGATCGCAACAGCTGGTCGTTGGCGCTCCTTGACGTAGGGCTTGACCGAATCACCTCGCAAGTCCTCGTGCGTGATCTTCACATGCGCCAGATCTTGCCGATCGAGATAGTTGATGGCGAGATCGCGCATGATGTAGTCGAGAATCGAGGAGGCCATCTTGATCTGATCGTGCCCACTGACTGGCCCGTTCGGTTCAAAGCGCATGAGCGTGAAGGACTCCACGAACTCTTCTAGCGGCACACCGTATTGCAAGCCCAGCGAGATCGCGATCGCGAAGCAGTTCATCAAGCTCCGGAACGCGGCGCCCTCCTTGTGCATGTCCAAGAAAATTTCTCCGAGCGTGCCGTCTTCATATTCACCCGTGCGGATGTAGAGCTTGTGGCCGCCGATGGTGGCCTTCTGCGTGTAGCCTTTGCGCTTGCTGGGCAGGGGGCGATGTTTGCCGCGTCCCACGGCGAGCGTGTGGGTGGCGAGCTCCTTCGCCACGGCCGGGATGTTGTGTTCTTCGACGGCCTGGGCCAGGGCCTCGGCGCCGATCGCGTTCAATGGTTGGCTTAACTTTGAGGCGTCACGATACATCGCAATGCACTTCACCCCAAGGTCGTAGGTAAGTCGATAGACGTGAGCGATGTCGTCGATTTCGCACGTGGCCGGCATGTTGATGGTCTTCGAAATTCCGCCACTCACGAACGGTTGGACGGCGCCTAACATGCGGACATGGCCTTCCGGCGCGATGGCGCGCGTGCCGGTTGAGCCGCCGGGTACGGCACAATCAAAGACGGCGAGATGTTCGGGACGGAGATGCGGCGCGCCTTCAATGGTGAGGGCGCCGCAGGCATAGTAATTCGCCCGCTCGATGTCCTCTTTCGTGAATCCCAGTTTGTTCAGCAAACTAAATCCGGGCGATCGCAGCTCGGCTTCAGTGACCTTGAGCGTTTGCTCGCACCACTCGAACCCAATGAGCTCTGGCGTGAAAACCATGTGCAGATCAATGGCCGCTCGAATGGCCTGCTCCAAGCGCTCGAGCGCGACAGCGGAGAGTCCTCGGCGTTGCAAGGCATCAAGGCTGATTGTGGGACAGCCGCGTAACGTGCCCCAGCCGACGAGATGGCGATCGATCTCTTGAATGGCGGAGACATCGTAGCCCAGTTGGCCAAGTGCCGCTGGGACGGAGTCATTGATGAGCTTCATGGTCCCGCCGCCGGCGAGTGTTTTAAATTTCACCAAGGAAAAGTCAGGCTCAACGCCGGTGGTATCGCAATCCATGACGAGGCCAATGGTGCCCGTCGGCGCAATGACTGTCGCTTGCGCATTGCGGAAGCCATACAGCTCGCCATCGTGCAGCGCGGCATCCCAACTCTCTCGCGCGGCGTCTGTCAGAGAAGCGGGACAGAGCTCGGCATCGAGCGGTTGTGGAAGCACGCTCAGTTGTTCGTACGCTTTCGGATCGCGAACACCCCAGGCGGCGCGGTGATGATTGCGGATCACGCGTTGCATCGCTTCGTGATTCGACTCGTAGTAGGAAAAGGGGCCGAGGCAGTGTGCGAGTTGGGCGCTCGTTCGATACGCTTCGCCGGTGAGAATCGCTGTCAGGCCTTGCGCGACCGCGCGAGCTTTTGGGGAATCATAGGGAATGCCCATGCGCATGAGAACCGCGCCGAGATTGGCGTAGCCCAGGCCGAGCTGTCGCAAAGAGGCGGTGCGTTCGGCGATCGCTTGGCTGGGGTAGGCGGCCATTGAGACCGTGACATCCAAGGTGATCGTCCAGAGGCGGATGGCATGCCGATACGCGTCGAGATCGAAGGTGCCGTCGACCTTCAGAAACTTCGCGAGATTCAGCGAACACAAGTTGCACGAGGTATCGTCATTGCTGAGGTACTCGGAACAGGGATTACTGGCGTTGATGCGCCCCTGCGCTGGCGTGGTGTGCCAGTCATTGATCACGTCGTCATACTGAATCCCCGGATCGGCGCACTGCCAGGCGGCTGCACAAATCTGATTCCATAAGTCTCTCGCTCGTACCATTTTCGCCACCGTGCCATCTGTTCGATTCAGCAGCGGCCAGATACCGTCGGCCGCGAGCGTGTCGAGAAACTGTTTGGTGATGCGCACACTGTTGTTTGCGTTCTGGCCCGTGACCGACTGATAGGCTTCCCCTTCCCAGCCAAGATCGTAGACGGAGAAGGCAAACGTCCGATCGCCTTTCTTCGCGAAGCTTAACGCCCGCTGAATATAGGTTTCGGGAATCCGGCTTGCCCGGGCGTTGCGAATCGCTTCATTTAACCCGCTGTTGAACTTCGGATTCGGTTGGATGAATTCGCGATCCTCTTCCTTGACCCAGGCGAAGCGAATGATCCGATTCAGATGCGTGGCGCAGAGGTGGCTTCCCACCACCAGTGCGGCCACCTTCTGTTCTTCCTGCACCTTGAGATTGATGAACGCTTCGATATCGGGATGATCGATGTTGAGGATGACCATCTTGGCGGCGCGGCGCGTCGTGCCTCCGGATTTGATGGCGCCGGCTGCCGCATCACCGATCTTCAGCCAGGACATGAGTCCCGAGGAGCTGCCGCCGCCCGAGAGTTTCTCGCCGCGGGCGCGTAAATTCGAAAAATTCGTCCCGCTGCCAGAGCCATACTTGAAGAGCCGCGCCTCACGCGTCCAGAGATCCATGATCCCGCCGTCATTCACGAGATTGTCGCTGACCGACTGGATGAAACACGCCGAGGCCTGCATATGCTCATAGGCGTTCGGCACGAGGGTGCACTGCTTCGTGCGCAGATCGTAGCGCCAGAGGCCTTGCGCCGGCCCTTCGATGCCATAGGCATGGTGGAGGCCTGTATTGAACCATTGCGGGGAATTCGGCGCGCCGATCTGATGGGCGAGCATGTACTGCATCTCGTCGGAGAAGGCCTTCGCCTCGTCGTCCGTGGCAAAGTAGCCTTCCTCACGGCCCCAAAACGCCCAGCAGTCGGCGAGCCGTCGAAAGAGGTGCCGCGCATCGGTCTCCGCTCCGAGCTGGCCGTCGCCCTGGGGGACGCCGGTCTTCCGCATGTATTTGTGCGCCAGGATATCGACCGCGATCTGCGACCAGGACTCCGGCGCGGTAATCGTCAGGGGACGATCAGTCTTCCCATGAATCGCGGAGGTGCGGGGCAGATAGCTCTGATCGTGATAGGGGTCCGAATTGGTTTTGGTAAAGAAACGAACAATGTCCATACGATGACTCCTTACAACGTGACACCGGTCCGATTATGAACGGTAGAGCCGCTTAGACACTGGTCGGCGCGTATTACTACAGGAGAAGCCTGGCACACTCGGGAGGCCTGACCATGTGGCAGTTTCGTCCATTGTTCTCGTCGTCTTCGAGCGGAACAACCAGCTCGCCGTCGAGCGGGATGGACCGATTGTTGGAGATCAATCGACAGGGGCATCTCCAGCCGCTGTGGAAGGACATCACCGTGTTCGGCAAAGGGGCGGTGTTGGGCGTGGAGCCGATTGAGGAAGGGCTGATTTGGATGCCTGACCACGATCGCGCTGGACATGTGGGCTGTTTCGGGACCACGCGCAGCGGCAAGAGCCGCATGATCGAAGCGGTGATGGAGCAGGACATTCGGAAGGGGTATTCGACGGTCGTCTTCGATCCGAAAGGCGATCAAGTGTTGTTTTCGAAATTCGTCCAGGTCGCGGCGGAGTCGGGCCGGTTGGATCAAGTGCTGTTGCTGACGCCGATCTTCCCGGACTACTCGATCTATCTGGATCCGTTGTCCAACTATTACATGGAAGAAGAGTTGGTGAACCACATCTATAGTATTTTGCCCGGCAAGGATTCGCCGGCCGCCGAGTTCTTCACCGGTACGGCCGAGACGGTGTCTCACGCGATTATCAGTGCCTTGATTAAACTGATGCGGGCCCGCGGTGAACGGGTGCCGTTGACGTTCGACGACATCAAGAAGCGGATCGGGCATGAAGATTTGCGCCGACTGCGGGAAAGTCTCGCGATGCTGCCCAATACGGAGGACCTGTGCCACACCATCGACAGCATCATTCAGAGCGAGGCGCTGAAAGATTTTTACGTGAAGATTTCGGCGTCGTTGCGAGACGCGATGATCAAATTGACGATGGGCAACACCGGTCGGATT
>DATFDJ010000110.1:0-12576 GCA_035252115.1 Nitrospira sp.
GATATGCCCGGCGATTATCATCTGGATTGCACTCCCTCCCTTGCCATCGACATCATCCCTCCGCTGTTCCAGTCCCCATTTCGCTGGAGCGTGATCCAAATCAAACTCTGGAGCGTCAGCCTACGCTCATGGCTCCAGTCCCTTCGCCCGCGCTCTGCTCCATTTCCGCGGCTCGTGCTGACATTGCCGGAAGACCGAGCGCAATCCCTCGCCTGGTCGCTCGTTGACGGTATGCCTCTCGTGATCCGCCGGCCCTCGCAATAGACCTTCAATGGCGCGTTGCCTTTTTACCCCGCCGCTTCCTAAGATACGGACTCGCTCACAGACATCGTGAAGAGACGGCGCAGATCGCCGTACCCTGAGATGAAGGTTCAACCGGAAATTGTCGTTCGTCCGGAAAACGACTGGGCGAACGCCGCCGCCGAAATACTCCGACAAGCATGCGACAAGGCGGTCACGCGGTACGGCCGCATGTCCCTCGTCCTTTCCGGCGGATCGACACCGCGGCGGTTCTACCACGCGTTGACCGAGGCGCCATGGAAGGATCGCTATCCCTGGCGGCAGATCGCCTTCTTGTTCGGCGATGAACGATGTGTACCGCCCGACCATGCGGACAGCAATTACGCGATGGCGAATGCGGCCTTGTTCAGACCCTTGAGCATCGGGTCCGAACAGATCCATCGGATGAAGGGCGAGCACCCCGATCTCCGAGCGGCTGCACGAGAGTATGAGCAAACGATCCGGTCTCTGACGAACTGCCCCGCACCGGCGATTCCCCAGCTCGATCTGATTCTGCTCGGACTCGGAGAAGACGGCCATACCGCATCGTTATTTCCGGGCACCGATGCACTCCGAGACCGCACCGACCTCGTGACGATCGGCCATGCGCCGAAAAACATTCGGTTGCGGCTGACCCTCACTCTAGGTGTGATCAACCAGGCGAGTATGATAGTGTTTCTCGTCACGGGATCGGCCAAGGCGCGCATTGCGCGGGAGGTGCTCGAGCCTCGGACCGACGCCGAGCGCGAACTGCCGGCTGCGTCGGTGAAACCGGTTCAGGGCCGTCTTCTTTGGCTCCTCGACGAGTCGGCCGCAGCCGAGTTGACGATCCCGGACCCGCAGAGGAAGAACGTGCCATGATTCTCGCCGGCGACATCGGCGGAACTAAAACGCATTTGGCTCTGTTCGAATGGAAACAGGAGCGCACGGAGCCGATTCGCTCCGAATCGTTTCATAGCGCCGACTACGGAGCGCTCGAAGAAATCCTCCACGAATTTTTAACGCCTCCAACCCCGGCGACGCCGATCGCAGAGCTCTCAGCTCCAACCGGCGAAGTGGCTGAGGGCGTTTCGTCGCGCTCCGAGGCCCCATTCCGCATCGACGCCGCCTGCTTCGGCATCGCCGGTCCCGTGATCAACAATCATAGTCGTACGACGAACTTGCCGTGGATTGTCGATGGGGCGGCGCTTGCCAAGCATTTTGACATTCCAAGAGTCAGACTGCTGAACGATCTGGAAGCGACCGCCCACGGCATCTTGCTTCTGCGGCCCGATGAATTGCACAGGCTGAATGCCGGCACGCCGCCCGCTGAGAAGCAAGCGATCGCCCTGATCGCGGCAGGAACCGGCCTTGGAGAATCGATCCTCTTTTGGGACGGGACACGCTATCGCCCCATGCCGTCCGAAGGAGGGCACGCCGATTTTGCTCCCAACAACGACCAAGAGATCGAGTTGCTTCGCCACGTACGGACGCAATACCTCCACGTCAGCTACGAACGCGTTCTTTCCGGTCCCGGCATCCATGCCATCTATGAGTACTTGCGGGATACGAAGAAAAATGAGCCGACTTGGCTGGCCGAAAAGATCGCGGCCGGCAACCCTGCCGCGGAAATCGCCGAAGCCGGCTTGAAAGGGCAGGCCGATATCGCGAAACAGACCTTGGATATCTTTGCGGCGATCTATGGGGCCGAGGCCGGGAATCTGGCGTTGAAATCGATGGCCCTGAACGGCGTCTATGTCGGGGGCGGTATCGCGCCCAAGCTGCTCGACAAATTGAAAGACGGCACGTTCATGAAAGCCTTCGTCAACAAGGGGCGGTACAAACGCCTGCTGAGCAGCATCCCGGTCCATGTCGTCTTGAACGACCGCAGCGGCCTCCTCGGCGCCGCATCGGTGGCGGCGGATCTTGCACAGGCATGAGCGCTGTCGATCTCGACCAATTGAAACGGGCCGCCGCTCTGAAAGCCTTGGACTTTGTGCAGGACGGCATGATCGTCGGCCTCGGCACCGGAAGCACGGCCAGGCATGTGGTCATCGCCCTCGGCGAAAGGGTGCGCGGGGGGATGAAACTGCGCGGCGTCCCGACTTCGCAGGAAACAGCCGCGCTGGCGAGGCAGTCCGGCATCAGCCTCATCGATACGGACGATCGCTGGGTGCTCGACGTCGCAATCGACGGCGCGGATCAAGTCGACCCGGCGTTCAATTTGATCAAAGGCGGAGGAGGGGCGCTGTTGAAGGAAAAAATCGTCGCGGCCTCGGCAAAACAATTCATCGTCCTGGTCGATTATACGAAGCGCGTGTCCGTGCTGGGTGGATCGTTTCCGCTTCCGGTCGAAATCATTCCTTTCGGCTGGGGCAGTACCGCGCGGGAAATCGAAGCGCGGACTCATGGCCGGGTCGTGTTGAGGGAGCGGGGAGGAACACCTTTTCAGACAGAGTCGGGGAACTTCATCGTGGATGTGCACCTGCCGCGCATCGAGCGGCCCAAGGAGTTGGAGTCCACGCTCAGCATCATTCCGGGAGTGGTGGAAAGCGGGCTCTTCGTCGGCCGTACGGACGTGTTGATCGTCGGCACCCCCGAGGGCGTCGAAACGTGCCATGTTGCGAGGTCGTGACGCGGTCGGACGGCGATGTTTTCTCCACGTGACGGCCCGAACCGCCTGTGCTTTGTTTTACGTCGCCCTCGCTCATTTCCTCAATCTCCGTACTGCCAAGGCCGAAACGGTGCCCGCCGTTACAAGGCTACAAGGTGAACACATGACTCAGGCATCCTCACCCGGAACGCTGGATCCGTACCGTCTCCCGCGTCACGTCGTTCCGACCACGTATGAGATCCGCCTGGAACCGGATTTGATCGCCGGCACATTCCGCGGCTCTGAGCGCATCTCGCTGACGCTGTCGCAGCCGACGAGCACGATTGTCTTCAACGCCGCGGATTTGGTCGTGGACACCGCTGTCTTAGAGCAGGCGCACGGAGCACGCTCCGACGGGAGGGTTCAACTCGACGAGCCGCTTCAGCGCTGCACCGTCAATTTTCCGACCGCCATCGCGGCCGGGGACTGTCACTTGGTCCTCACCTTCCATGGGACCCTCAACGATAAGCTGCGAGGCTTCTATCGGAGCACGTACAAGGATCCCGCCGGCAAGCTTCACACGATGGCTGCAACGCAATTCGAAGCCACCGATGCCCGCCGGGCCTTTCCCTGTTGGGACGAGCCGCATTTCAAGGCCATATTCGCCGTCACGTTGGTAGTGGACAAGGAGGTGACCGCCATCTCGAACAGCCGCGTCCTGAGCGAGATGATCGAAAGCGGGAAGAAGGTCGTCCATTTTGCGGATACGATCAAGATGTCGACCTACCTCGTCGCATTCATCGTCGGCCGGATAGAAGGCACGCCGCCGATACTCGTCGGCAAGACGCCGCTCCGACTGTGGTCGGTACCCGGCAAGCAGGGCTTGACCGCATTCGGTCGCGACATCGCCGCCGCCTCTCTCCGGTTTTTCGAAGACTACTACGGCGTCCCCTACCCTGGAGACAAATTGGATTTGCTCGCGATTCCAGATTTCGCGTCGGGCGCCATGGAAAACCTCGGAGCCATCACCTTCAGGGAGACCGCGCTCCTGGTGGATCGCCAGACTGCCACCCTCGGCGAGCTGCAGCGCATCGCCGACGTCGTCGCGCATGAGAACGCGCACATGTGGTTCGGTGATTTGGTCACGATGTCCTGGTGGAACGGGCTTTGGCTGAACGAAGCGTTTGCGACGTTCATGGAGATGCTGGCCGTCGACGCCTGGAAGCCCGAATGGAAACGATGGGAGACGTTCAGCGCCTCCAGAGCGGCGGCCTTTTCGGTCGACGGCCTCCACAGCACCAGACCCATAGAGTTTGCCGTGCGAGCGCCGAAGGACGCCGAGGCGATGTTCGATGTCCTGACGTACGAAAAGGGCGCCTCGGTCCTTCGCATGTTGGAGCAACACATCGGGCCGGCGATCTTCCGCAACGGTGTGCGCGAATACCTTCGAGCCCATGCCTATGCGAATGCCGACACGCAAGACCTGTGGGTTGCCTTGGGCAACGCCGCGAAGCACGATGTCCCGGAATTGATGAATGCCTGGATTTTTCAACCCGGCTATCCGTTGGTCACCGCCGAAATTCAAGGAACCGAGCTGATCCTGCGTCAGCAGCGATTTACCTATTTGCCCGAGCCATCGTCCTCTGCCTCGTATGCCTCAGGCTTGGCGAGTCCATCGGTCGACCCGGGCTTGCCGCCTTCGACATGGCATATACCGATTCAGCTCGGCGTCGACTTCCAAGGCCAGTCCGAAACCAGGCGCCTGTTGCTCACGGAAAAAGAGCAGCGCGTTGCACTCGACGCGCCGCCGTCACGGGTGCTGCTCAATGAGGGCGGCCACGGCTTCTACCGTGTCCGCTACGGGCCGACGTTGTTCGGGTCCCTGTTGAAATCCGGGCTCGAAAAACTTGCTTCGGTGGAGCGGTTCAATTTCGTCAGCGACGCCTGGGCGGCGGCCGTGGCGGGGTTGATGCCATTGGAGGACTACTTAGACCTGACCGGCCGCTTCACCGGCGACCGCGACAAAAACGTGTGGGCGGTCCTTATCGATTCGTTCGCCTTTTTGAATCGCATCATCGAACCGGCTCACCGACCGGAACTCGAAGCGTTCGTCCGAGGCCGCATGACACCGGCGGTGTCGGAGGTCGGCTGGTCGCCCAGTCCGGGAGAAAATGATCTGACGCGTCAGTTGCGAAGCGAGCTGATCGGCGCCTTGGGACGATTGGGCAACGATCGGGCGGTCCAACATCGGGCCGAAGAACTATATGAGCAGGCGCGGCAGGATCCTGCCGTGGTGGACCCGAATCTTATGCCCGCGTTGGTCTCCATCCTGGCGTTCAGTGGAGACGCCCTACGCTATGACCAATTCACCGACCGGTTTAGGCTGGCGATGACACCGCAGGAAGAACGACGGTATCTCTTCTCCCTCGCAGCCTTCCGCCAGGAAGCCTTGCTGGAGCGCACCTTGAGTAAGACACTCAACGGCGAGATCCGCGTTCAGGACGCGCCCTTCATCGTCAGCGCGGTAATGAGCAGCGTCTACGGGAAGAGGCTCGGGTGGGAGTTCGTCAAAACCAACTGGGATCGGATGGACCGTCTGTTCCCCAAGCAGGGATTGCGCCGGATGTGCGGCGGCATTACGGGATTGGCCTCGGTGGAGCTCGAACGGGACGTCCGGGAGTTTTTCACGTCCCGCAAGATCGATCTGGGAGGCAAAACGCTGGACCAATATCTGGAGCAGCTTCGCATCGTGGTGCATTTCAAGGAACGGCATGGGCCAATGCTGCACCGTTATCTTATGGCCCACCACTGAAGCGAGGGATACTGGTTTTATGCCTTCGTTCCAGGAACCGAGTGAACAAATATCCATCCGGGAGGCTGTCAAAACAGGGTGATAGCAAGGCCGCAGGAGCGCGGCGACCGAGGCGTACATCATACGTACGTCGCAGGAAGACGCGCGACGAGAACGCAGCTAGCAGCCTGTTTCAGCAGCCTCATTCGTGGCGCAGGATGGCAAGCGGCTTCTCGCCAAGCAATCGAAACGTACCGAGAAATCCCACGGTGACCGTGACGCCCATGGTCAAGGCGAGCGCGGAACAGAGCACCACAGGCTGGAAACTCCACGGCAGCTCGAAGATATAGACCAGCACCAGCCATGACAGGGCACTGGAAAGACCGACCGCGATGGTTCCTCCAATGAAGCCCAGCAGCGCATACTCGAGGGCAAAGATCCTGCCGATCAATGTTCTCGTGGCGCCGAGCGCTTTGAGAATCACGGATTCATACAGCCGCCGATAGCGGGTGGCCGCCAATGCCGCTGCCATGACAAATCCACCGGCAAGCAAACAGAATAAAGCCACGGCCCGGATGGCCAGTGACAGCCGGTCCAGCACGCGACCGAAATTGTCCAACACATCGCCCACGTGAATCGCGCTGACATTCGGAAACGCCGCCACGACCGCCTCCTGGAGGGGGATTTCCTGCGCCGGCGGGACGTGAATCGTCCCGACATACGTCAACGGCGCCCCATCCAAAGAGCCCGGGGAGAGGATCATATAGAAATTCGTGGAAAAACTTCCCCAGTCTACTTTGCGTATGCTGGCGACTTGAGCCGCCACGGTGGCACCTTGAATATCGAACTCCACGACCGATCCGATATTCAGGCCCATCGCCTTTGC
The DNA here is from genome assembly GCA_035252115.1 of Nitrospira sp. GTDB lineage: Bacteria > Nitrospirota > Nitrospiria > Nitrospirales > Nitrospiraceae > Nitrospira_C. Next base: position 6,529 of record DATFDJ010000110.1, read on the forward strand.
GGCCTCTTCTTCCACTGAAACGAGCGGCGTGGTGCCGGTATCCCCGGATATCCACCAATGACCCTGCACGATCTCGTTCCCCTTGGGAAGTCGATCCAAATACGTGAGGACGTATTCGCGGGAGAGGTACCACTGTTTTCGGCGGTCTTCCTTGCTTTCCTCCTGTTTGTCGTCCGCGTTGTGGTCCTCGTCCACCTTGACTGTCTCTCCATTGATGGTGTGAAGCCTTGAACGAACAAGAGGCGTCAGTTCGGGCTTCACGCCCCCAGTCCGGCGTTCCACAACTCCCACGAAGTCCGTCGTCTGATCCGGCTGGATATCGATGAAGAAAAAGGTCGGGGCATCGACCGGTCGCGTATCGCCGACCTGCCGCAGAAGAGCCTTTTCGACAAGCGATACGGTCGCGATAATCGTCACCGCGATGCCGATGGCGATCAGCATACCGACCGTTTGCCCGCCGGGGCGGACAAGATTCCCCACCGCGTAACGCAAGCTCAGCGAGGACATCTTCGGCAAGCGAACGAGTCCGCCGATTAGGAATGTCCCACAGAGGAACAAGACCACAACGGCCAGCGTCAATCCTCCGATGAATAACAGCCCGACTTTCCAGGCGCCGGCCTGCCAGACGGACAGCCCTCCCAACCCGATCAGCACTGCGAGACCGGTCAGGACTTTTAGCCGATCGTTCAGTCCCCAGCGTGTCCACCATCGACCGCGTTCCGCGGCAGACATCGTCTCGATGTCCCGTCGAAAAATCGCCGCGGGCTTGATGTCCCGGATCGCCAGAAGCGGCCAGACCGTAAACAACACCGTCGTGAGGAGCCCCAGCAGAGCGCCTTTTACGAGAGGCAAGAACGACACAGCCGACAATCCGGGCGACACGCCGAGCTGCTTCAAAACGTCCGTGGTGAACACATCCGTCAGCAAGGACGGTAAGGCCGCTTGTAGCAGCACACCGCCCGATAGGCCGGCGAGAGTTCCGAGGACGCCCAAGCAGACTGCCTGGACCAGATACACACGGACCACGGTGCCGGTATCGGCGCCGACGGTCTTGAGGATGGCGATCGTCCGCATTTTTTCCCGCACGAACGCATGGACGGACATGGCGACTCCCAGGCCTCCGATAAACAGCGCCGTCAAACCGATGAGGCCGAGATAGCGGGCCAATTGGTCAAGGAACCGTTTGAGCTGTGGCTGAGCCTCCCGATATCCGGAGACACGGACCGAATCGGCCGCAAGCCGTTCCTTCACTTCATTCTGAATGGGCTCAATCAGCGTCCCTTCGGGAAGCTTCAGCAGACGGCGTTCACGCACGCGACTCCCCGGTTTGATCAACTCCGCCGCTTGCAAGCCTTCCCGGGAAACGATGACGCGCGGACCCAGGCTGAAAGCATTGGCCATACGGTCCGGCTCCATCCGGACGATTCCGGTCACGAGAAAGATCGCCTGTCCGATCTTCAGCCGGTCGCCGAGCGACAACCCCATCCGAATCAACAGCGATTCCTGCACCACCGCTCCAAGACACGGAGCGGTTCCACAGGTCTCGCCCTCGGGATGCAGCAATCGTTCAAGAGAGTGAGGCGGATCGAGGACCAGCGTGCCGTACAGGGGATAGTCGGAATCGACCGCCTTGAGCTCGACAATCTGCGTCAGACGTCGGCGTTCTGAGATGGGCGCGCCGCTCCCGTGACGTGCCGCCATGGCGACCAGCTCGCTGATGTGCGCCGTCGCGATCCCCCGCTCATTCAATGTCGCGAGCACCCGCTCGCCGCCAACACTCAATGGGTGCGACGAGCGAATCTCAATGTCGCCTCCAAGAAGGCCCCGAGCTTCCCTGGTGACGGCTCGGTTTACATGACTGGCGAACAGGGAGACCGCAACCAGCGCCCCGACTCCGATTGCGATGCAGATGAAGAAGTAGACGAAATGGCGCCAGGCTCCCCTGGTTTCCCGCCAGGCCATTTTGAATTCAAACATCCTCGTCTCCCGATCGCGAACGTCCGGCACTCCGGAATGAAGCGGTCCAACGATTCTCTGTGCGGGCTGCGAGCATGGAAGAAGCAAATCAGTCGGCCGGATGGCGGACGTCGTCGGATTCCACCCGTCCGTCGCGGAGAGCGATGACCCGTTGCATCGTGGAAGCGATGAACGGATCGTGCGTCACGAGGACGAGGGTCGTCCCGTGATCCCGTTGCAGCGACAGGAGCAGTTCCATCACCTGTTCCCCCGTAGCGGAATCGAGATTGCCGGTCGGTTCATCCGCCAGCAGAACGGAAGGCCGGCAGGCGAAGGCTCTGGCCACGGCGACCCGCTGCTGTTCCCCCCCGGAGAGCTGAACCGGATAGTGATGCAATCGATCGCCGAGCCCGACGGCCGCGAGCAGCTCACCGGCTCGGTCGTCCGCTGAAGGGAAACCGGCCAGTTCCAGCGGCACCAGCACGTTTTCCTTCGCCGTCAGCGTGGGGATCAAATGGAACGATTGAAAGATGTATCCGACATGGGCGCGCCGGTACTGAGCGAGTTTGTCTTCGGACATGTCAGTGATATCGGCTCCGTTCAATCTGATCGATCCCGAGGTGGGCCTGTCCAAGCCCGCGATCAATCCCAGAAGCGTCGATTTGCCGCTTCCGGAAGGGCCGACGATGGCCACCATCTGCTTGGCAGGAACGTCGAATGTGACGTCGTCGAGAATCGTCACCGCGCGTCCCCCTGCTGTTAATCGCATGGAAACATGGGAAATGCCGATCATGCCTTCCTCATCCTCCAATCGGGTCGATGTTATTATACTGTAGTCCCTATGCGTCGCTTTGATATGCCGACCGCGTCCGCCTGTTTCGCCTCTGCGTGGCTTGTTTTGACGCCGGCGATTCCGCTTGTGTCATTCGCTTCCGGACTGAGAACAGCCGGCGCCATTCAGGACAATCGGCCTCGCATCGTGGCATTCGGAGACAGCCTGACGTCCGGTTTAGGAGTCGCAGCAGAAGAAGCTTATCCGGCGCAACTCCAGCGGCGGCTGGACGCCGCCGGGTTTCGCTATCGCGTGATCAACGCCGGTGTGAGCGGCGACACGACGGCGGGCGGCCTGCGGCGGGTCCCGTGGATTCTCAACGGCAGGCCGTCAATTGTCATTCTCGAGCTCGGCGGAAACGATGGTCTCCGTGGGTTGAGCCTCGAAGAGACCAAACGCAATCTCGAGCGCATCATCGAGCAGTTGCAACAAGCCTCTGTTGCCGTGGTCTTGGCCGGCATGAAGCTTCCGCCCAATTACGGAACAGAGTATACCAAGGCATTCGAAGCGATGTATCCAGCCTTGGCGCGGCAATACCGGCTGAAGCTGATCCCATTTTTTCTCGACGGCATCGCTGGATTGGCGGAGTTCAACCAGGCGGACGGCATCCATCCGACTGCCGAAGGGTATCGGGTCATTGTCGAGAAGCTGTTCGATCAAGTCACGCCGTTGCTGAAACGGTGAGCGGGAATGTCGAGGCAGGAGAAACGCCGACACCAGGCGCCGCGGCCGCGGCGCCTGGTGTCTTTGGGGAGTGAGGCGAACTGTCCTAGTTCTTTTTCAAAAACGTATCGTACACCCCGTAACCGAGAACCACCGCGATCAGCGTATAATACATATAGCTGATTCCGGAATAATCGGGAGCCCCTTCGCCCTTCGGTTCATTGGCAAGAACCTGAGCCACACCGATCAAAAACACGGACCCGGCAAGCGTCGTCAACCGTGCAACCATCTTCCTCATGCTCATCCTCCATGCAATTGGATAGGCCGAAAGAGAGCCGCATTGTACTGAACTGAGCTCGCCGGGTGCAAGAGGTTGGTCCGAGCAGGCGGTATCAAGAAGCGGAGGTGGGTTTGGCGACCGTTTTCAGCGCGGCGGCAACCTCTCTGAACGAAGTCGCCAACTTCTCGAGCTGGGCCCCCTTGGAGAGCAATTCTCCGGCGATGGACTTGATCTGGCTGTCGTAACCGCCGACTTCCGATGCAATCTCGGAAATTTTTACGAGGATGTCCCGGTAGGTGGACACCTCCTGTTGCAACTGCTGGCTCATACCCTGAGCGGCCTTGACTTCCGCCATCGAGGCTTGAAGCTGCTGGGTCATGCGCCCGACGTAGGCCTCGCGGTCTTTCTGCTCCGCCTCCATCGTCAATTGCATTTCCTCGCTTTCTCGTCGGCGATCGTCCAGCAGACGGATGGCTGCCGCCCATAACCCAACTTCTCCCGTCAGTCTTGACGCTTCGGGGAGCAGTTGTCCCCGTTCGATCGCTTTCATCGCAGGCTGGAGCCACTCCATGAACGCCATCACTTCGCTCAGTTTCAGATCCGGTCCGGTCGGTGACGCCGACGTCCCGGACCCTGTGGCTCCATTGGCAGCCGGCGCGGAGCTTCCCGGTGCCGGTTGGGCCGGTTTCGACCGTTTGACATGGGCCCGGGGCTGAACCCAACGGTGATACTCGAGAAGCACCGCGATGCAATGCCGGCACATCGGTTCTTCGGGCAACGAACAACTGCACCGTGAGACGAGGTGACCATCTTTCAGTCTGATCGTCTGCTCGTACAGACCGGAATTCCCGATGACGGCTGAAGAAATCTGCGAGTCGTCCGCTTCGACGATCCGGACGCGATTCTCTGAGAGGTACTGGCTGCCGACGTGAAAGGCATTCCGGTCGACTACGCCCTGGATCATGGGAGGGTCGAGCAAACTGAGCCGTTCGGCGGAACAGGGAATTTTGTTTCGCATACGGCTTCCCCACCCGGTGAGGTGCTCTTGGACTTTGCCGACCGTGCCCTAGTGTGAATTGACATAGGAAAAGTGTCAAGCGTTGCACCCTTCTCCACGGTTGAGTCGGATGGTTAGGCACCATCCGTGCCTACCGGCAACGACGCGGAGGCCCCTGGGCGCCGACCCGGGTCAGCCAAACATAATCCCCAATTTTCTCCGCGATCATGCCTCGAACGTCATCCATCCGCTCGCTTTCAAAGGACGTCATATAGATACTGATCTGCCTGATACGATTGTCCAGCCGCCGGGCCACCCGCTTGGGAACAGGTAAGTTCAACTGAACGTGCCCGCCCCCCGTATAGCTGACCACCGGTCCTGACGACGAATGGTCTTCGGTTCGGATCCGCCTCACCTCAGACGTAATGATTTTGGCCATTCCTTCATCACGCACCATCGATGCCTCGTACATTGTCTGGTACATCGCGTCGGATCCTCCGTCATGACAGGCTCGAAGCTGTTGAACAATCCGATTCCGATAGACCGGATCATCGACGATCACCTCGTCCTGCATGCCCCATTGCGACAGTTCAGGATCCTGGCGCGCGCGAGTCAATCCCATTCGGGCCACGGTTCGGACGAGCGTTTTGGGAGGATTCAGGGCAATGAGACGGAGTCGATGCTCCTTCGCAAAGCGGACGAGCGGCTCATAATCCTCGAAGGGCCCGCCCCAAGACTGTTGCCATTGAACCTGACCGGCGAAATCCTGCGACGTCGCATCGGTGGATGACAGGTACCGGTCAATGACGGTCTGACCGTCCCATCCGAACATTTCCATTGCCAGAGTCGGCCGCCTGCCTGCCGCAGACAAACGCTGCAGTAACAGCACCGCCGCATCGACATGGAAACGATTGTGATGTTCTTCTCCGAGATAGATCACTTCCTGATCCAGCAATTTCGCAAGAAGCTGGTCCAGGGAGATGTTCTCGTTCGTCGCCGTGTCGATGATCTGTCCTTCCCGAAAATCGGACACCGCCGTAGAGGCCGGGTGAGGCGATGCAGTGGTACCGGCGCCGGTGCAAGCCGCCGCACCCAACAACATGGCAGCAACGACGTACCGAAAGATAACCGTCACGGATCTGTCACACGTATGCCGCATCCCTTCCTCCCTAACATAGCCCGGCATCGGCGGCAACTCCTCAACTTGACCCCTGATCGCCATGATCGTTATGCTGCCCAGCGCACGCAGACGATGAGGCGTTCGCATTGGTCAAAACTCCCGTCGCATGAATTCTTCCGCCCAAACGCTCGCAGACTTTC
>DATFDJ010000111.1:0-2049 GCA_035252115.1 Nitrospira sp.
ATACCGGCCAATACCGGTACTCTTGCCACCACCAGTCGTACCGACGGCAGCAGTATGTCGCGGCAGTACCGATTTTTCCTTGCTCGGGATACAAACCTCGACGGAGTCGTGGCCGTACGCTAACCCAAGCCGGATGTCGCCGGTGAGGTTCAGAATTCCGGCCATCTCACTGTCCGGAACGCGATGAACAGGGGAGTTCGGCTTAGGGCGGTGGCGTGCCGGCATCATCCCCTGTCCGATGCGCTGTCCGATGATCGTCGCTTGGACGCGACCGTGATGCCGTGGCATCGCCATCGCGCGGTTAACGGCCGACGCGATGAGTGCGGGCGCATCAGCGCGCATTCCATCCGGCTCACAAAACGGGCCTTGGGTGACCGATGCGACGTACTCGCGGCGGTCCGGCATGCTGAGAACCTTCAGCAGACTCTGCGAAGGGACGACGTCCACATGCTCTGGCGGCAGGACGACGGTGATCGTTCCGTCTGCGCTAGCGCGATCGTCGAAGGTAGTCCGCCCAATCGAGCCCTCGTACTCGGGCGGCTCTTTGTACGGTCCCCCGTTTTCTTGTGCGTCGTGCGCAAGAGACTCGCCCGCTGCAGGCGGCGAAGGGCGCACCGCATTCTGCTTGCCTTCGCTCTCTGATTTGGCCGGCTCAGCTTCTGGCAATTCGCGCATAGACATCTCCCGCTACTCTCTCGTCGCCCGCTCATCCAGATATCGGTACGGCTGGCCGACGTTGCTGAACGCTGCCTGAGTGGGGCGATTAAGTGTCTCCGCTCCGAAGTAGGTCGTGCAGATGCCGTCGGCCATGTCGATGAGCATCGGAAATCCTCGATGCTCCTGCAGGATGCTGTCGGCGAGCGCGATACGCGCAGCCTCGTGGACAAAATCGCGATGGGCGTAGAACATCCGCGCGGGTGCCATTGGTGATGCACGGTAGACGCCCATCACGACCGCCTTGCCAGCTTCCCTGCAAAACGGGGTCAAGACCTCATCGGAAGCTGTCTTCCATTCGCCGCGGTATCCGCCGCCGAGCAGCTTCGCCAGGTCAGCGGACGCGTCGTCAATGATCGCGTAGTGAAGCGGCTCTAGCGCGTCGCCGATCGTCAGGTAGTGTTCCTTCTGCGTTACGCTCGGAACGAAAATGAATTTCTTGTGTTCGAGGATCAGTCGCTGGAGCATTGGCACACCAAGCCGAATCAGATCCACCTGTCCAGACCCGGTCAGAATTTCGTACGCGAGCGGGTTTCCGTGGCCCATTCGCCAAGGAGCCTTTGCCTTCTCCACGAGAACGGCGCGTTCCATATACGTCATGATTCCGCGCCGCAGTTGGTCCGTCACCTTCCTGCGGGCGCCGCCATTCTCCGCGGCGCCGGATCGCCTCTTGAGCAGTTCAATCGTCTCGTCGATAAGCGACGTTCCCGCGCGCAATGGAATGTCTCGGCGAAAGATGCGATTCGCCCATGTCTGTTCCTCCCCGCTGTACGTTACTGCCGCGACTGCAATCTGAATGATCTGTACCGGCAACGTGTGAAACACGTGGCTGTTCGCGTCGCACGCCTCGACGAGGCCGTTGAAGAGCACGTCCGTCTGGGCAGCTTTCAGCTCATTCAACGTTACCGAATAGACCCCGGCTTCAGCGGGCCCATTCGAGGAGGAAATCAGAGCGAAAATTTCCTCACGGACGGTCCGTCGAATGTCATCGCTCATTTTCTCGGCTTCAGCGATTTCGCGCTCGAGTCGATCAAATGCCTGGAGGGCCTGAATCCCGCCCTGCCAGGTCTTGATATCGAGAGTCGAGTCCAGCGGCTCGCCGGTTAGCGATGCATACTGGTTCGGCGGGATCTCAACATCCGCAACCGATACCCCCGAATCGTCAACGGATGGAGGTGCTGGATCGTCGCTCATCGTTTTCGCTCGGAGCCCTCATCTGTACTTCCCGTCGAAGGTCCCAAGTTCGACGAGGTGCTTCGCATTTTTTCGCGAGCTGCACTGAGGCGATCAATGAAGCCGTCAGTGCGTCGGCGGCTATCGATCAACAGCCCCCAG
>DATFDJ010000112.1:0-44112 GCA_035252115.1 Nitrospira sp.
AAAGCAACCTGTACATCTTCACCGCGCGTCACGTCGCATTTCACGGGGAGCGCCCGCCCGCCGAATTCTTCGATCATGCGGGCCGTCTCATGATTGTCCTTTTCCGAAATGTCGGCAATGACCACGCTGGCGCCCTCACGCGCGAACGCCAACGCGGTGGCGCGACCGATGCCGTGGGCTGCACCGGTCACGAATGCGACCTTGCCCACATATCTCCCGTTCTGGGTTGTCGTCATGTGTCGTCGATTCGTTTGTAAGGCAAAATGGGACTGCCAGCTACACGCTATGCTCACGGTCACATCGTTTGCAAGTATGAGCACACGTGCAATCGTTCCGCATGACTTCAGGCGGACAGCGGTTCGGAATCTGGAACAGCAGGGTGCCGCGTTCCGTGGCCATGGAATCGACAGGTCACGAGACCAACGCGGTGTATCGATGTTATGCGATCGTGTGTGAGGCGGATCTCAGTGAGGGATTGAAGAAACTGGCGAGACTTCATGAGCAGTGCGGCGCTCCAACCGAGTTCAGCCACACTTTAGCCACAATTTCCGACCAAACCATGCAGTTTTCGCAGGAAAATATGGCGGAGGGGGCGAGATTTGAACTCGCGGACCCCTTGCGAGGTCTCCGGTTTTCAAGACCGGCACGTTCGGCCGCTCCGTCACCCCTCCGGCAGTCGCATTGTACGTGATTTCAGCGGCTTCGCAAACCGGACTGTCGCACCTTTCAGTGAGGTGTGGCTCGGTGCGCATTCGGGACCGTTTCTGATAGTTTGTCCGCCTCCCATGGCAACGTCATTCGCCCGTGAACATGATGGCGATGGTCTTCCTCAAACAGGTGACACTGATGCTGCTGTGGCAAGCTGCTGTTGGTATACTTCACCCTCGCGCATCGCTGAATAGCCTTCGCTAATAAACAGTCGGTAGTTCCGGAGAAGCACATACGAGAGCGATATCCAACCAGGAGGTTGACCAATGGCTACCTATCTCATTCAATCGCAGTGGACCGACCAGGGCATTCGCAGTGTGAAAGAGTCAGCGAAGCGCCTCGACTTGGGGAAAAAGAAACTGAAGGAGATGGGCGGAGAGATGAAAGCTTTCTACTTCACCACGGGAACGTATGATATGGTGGCCATCGTGGATGTGCCCAATGATGAAACACTTGCGGCACACCTCCTGTGGCTGGGCACGCAAGGCAATCTTCGGACGCATACCGTGAGGGCATTTACAGAAGAGGAGTATCGAAAGATTGTCGCCGGGCTACCGTAACAGGTGGAATTGAATAGGCAATTGGCCGTCCTATATCCGCGGGGGTGCTTCGATGGGTCCGCCGCGCCTCACTATCAGGTGCGGCGGGACATCGGATATGGCCTCGGCTAATTCTTCGTGATTCGCTCCATCCCGCCCATATACGGGCGTAACGCATCCGGAATCACGACCGAGCCGTCCGCCTGCTGATAATTCTCGAGGATGGCAACCAGCGTGCGTCCGACCGCGAGCCCCGACCCATTCAGGGTGTGAACAAACTCGGATTTTGATTCCTTTCGTCCGCTCGCGCTCTTGTACCGGATTCCCGCTCTCCTTGCCTGAAACGCTTCGAAGTTGCTGCAGGAAGAAATCTCTCGATACTGGTTTTGCGAGGGCAGCCACACTTCCAGATCGTAGGTCTTGGCCGAGGAAAAACCAAGGTCGCCGGTGCAGAGGCTCACCACGCGATAGTGCAAACCGAGTTGCTGTAACACGGATTCTGCGTGTCCTGTGAGGCGCTCTAATTCCGCATAGGAGGATTCCGGGGTCGTGAAGACAACGAGCTCGACCTTGTTGAACTGATGCAAACGGATCAAGCCCTTCGTGTCCTTGCCGTACGAGCCGGCTTCACGGCGAAAGCAGGCGGTGTAGGCGGCATACCGGATCGGCAGCGATGTTTCTTGGAGGATTTCGTCACGGTGGAAATTGGTCAGGGGTACTTCTGCGGTCGGGATCAAAAAGTAATCCTCTTCGCGAAGGCGGAACAAATCTTCCTCGAACTTGGGTAACTGTCCTGTTCCGGTCATCGCCGTTCGATTGACGAGAAAGGGAGGCAGGACTTCGCGGTATCCATGTCTCGCCGTGTGCAGATCGAGCATGAAGTTGATCAATGCCCGTTCGAGCCTGGCCCCGGCGCCCATCAGCACGGCGAAGCGGCTTCCGGCTATCTTCGCTGCGCGGTCGAAATCCAGGATGCCGAGCGCTTCTCCCAATTCCCAATGAGTCTTCGCCGGCGCATCAAGGAGGGGAGGGCGTCCGACCCGACGGACTTCTTGATTATCGGCCGAACCTGCACCCGCCGGCACGCTGGCGTGCGGTAGATTCGGAATGCGGAGCGCAAGGTCGCTGAGCGCCGCCTCGACACCCCGGAGACCGGCCTCGGCCTGTGCGATCCGGTCGCCGACGGTTTTCATGGCGGCGACAGCCGCATCGGCCGGCTGCTTCTCCTTCTTGAGTCGGGCGACCTCCTCAGATCCTTTTTTCAGCTCATGACGGAGTTGTTCGACCAGGACGGTTGCCGATCGGCGTTCCTCGAGTAACTTGCGCAGCGCATCCCACTGCACGTCCCGGCCGCGGGGACCGAGTTGTTCGCGGAACTGCTCGATGTGATCGCGGAGGACGCGCAAATCATGCATGGAAAGCGTTGATCCGATGATCGGGTGCGAATCTAGCATCGAGGTCCATGGGAGTCAATCGAGACGTCTCTGGGATATTGACAGTCTCTCCTTCGGAAGGAGACCATGGTCCATGCGCGTGATCGCCAATCCGCCGAATCCGTTCGAGTCGCACTGTCGGGAATTACTCGAGCCGGCTCCGCCGGTGCGGCTCGAACTCTACGATGACGCGACCAGAGAGATTCTCAGCCGCAACGAGAGTCCGGACCTGCCGTTTCGATGGAGCCTCAATCCGTATCGCGGGTGTTTCCATGCGTGCGCGTATTGTTATGCCAGGCCAACCCATGAATATTGGGGTTTCGGGGCGGGGACGGATTTTGACTCCAAGATCATTGTCAAGCGCGACGCGCCCGCGTTGCTGCGCCGGCACTTCGATAGACCGTCATGGAACGGTGAGTTAGTCGTCTTTTCAGGCAACACGGACTGTTATCAGCCGGCAGAAGCCTCATTCGGGCTGACCAGAGCCTGCTTGGAGGTCTGTGCGGACTACCGGAACCCGGTTGCGGTGATCACCAAAGGGATTCTGGTGCTGCGCGATACGGACGTGCTGAAGCGCTTGCAGGAGGAGGCATGGGTCCAAGTGTTTTTCAGCATTCCATTCGCCGATGATGCCGTGGCCCGAAAGGTCGAGCCCCATGCCCCGTCGAGTCAGAGAAGATTCGACGCCATGGCCGAACTCGGCAAGGCCGGTATTCCAACCGGCATTTCGATCTCTCCGATCGTTCCGGGACTGAACGACGAGGACATTCCCGAGTTGTTGGACCGCGCGAGGCACGCGGGCGCCGCCGACGCGATGGCGACGCTCTTGCGGTTGTCCGGGCCCGTCGAACACGTCTTCCTCGATCGTATGCGGGAGGCATTCCCCGACCGCATTTCGAAAATCACGCATCGGATTCAGGAAGTACGCGGAGGGGCCATGACGAACGGATCATTTTTTACCCGGCACCGCGGGACGGGCGCCTATTGGGACATGGTGGAGCGGCTCTTCGATGTGGCGAAGAAGAGGGCCGGGTTTGCTTCGTCCGACAGCGAGATTCCTCGCACGTTTCGCCGCCCGGGACCCGAACAGACGGCGTTGTTCTAACTAAAGGGGGCTAGGCGTGAAACACAATGAAGGATTTTTGAAATTGGTGGATGCCGCTCGCAAGCGGGTGAAGGAATGTACGGCGGCGCAGGCCAAAGCACGGCTCGATGCCGGAGAAGCGGTGCATTTCATCGATGTCCGGGAGGATCACGAGTTTTCGAAGGAACACGCGCGAGGCGCCCGCCATCTGGGCAAAGGCATCATCGAGCGGGACATCGAGACCGTGATCCCGGACAAGTCCGCCGCGATCATTTTATACTGCGGCGGCGGCTATCGATCGGCTCTGGCGGCGGATGCATTGCAGCAGATGGGCTATGCGAACGTCGTGTCCATGGATGGTGGCATCAGGGCCTGGAAAGAATCCGGCTATCCGATGGCTCAGTGACGGGACCTGCGAAAACGGTCCCGTCGCCCGGACGAGTCACTTGGTGTTGACGCGGTCGAATTCCTTGATGACCTGCTCGGTCAGGTCGATCGTATCTTTGCTGTAAATGACGATCTTGATCGTCTGCTCGCTTCCTCTGTCGACGACGAGCGAGAAGCCCCCCTTTTCCGCCACGGTTTGCGTCGCAGCGGCGATTTTCTTCATGTACTCGTCGACGAGCTCCTTCTGCTTGCCCTGCAGTTCCTGGTTAAACTCCTGGGCGCGTTTTTGATATTCCTGGATTTTGGCGCGGAATTGCGTTTCCTTTTCCTTTTTTTCCGCGTCGCTCATCTTGGCGCTCGCTTCCTTCAGCGTCTTTTCCGTGTTCCGCAGCTCCTCTTCGTCCCGCGACAGCAGCTTCTGGCGCGTAGACACGTATTCCTTGAGTCCGTCCAAGGCTTTTTTCCCCGCCTTGGATTTTTCCAGGACGCTTTGCGGGTCGATGACGCCCATCTTGAACGATTCGGCGGCGTGCGCGCCGAGCACGTGTGCGAGACAGAACAGGCCGGCGAGCAACAATGGAAATGCGATCCGCCGAGCGGGAACGGTCGATCTAGACATGCGCGGGCTCCTTCAGGGTGAAATGCCGCTGACGATTCACGCGGCGAGAATAGCGGGGGAGGGGTGCGCTGTCAAGGGTTGGAGGTGTTAGACGAAGTAGCGGCTCGTGTCGAATTTGTACTCGGTATTGTCGACCAGTCGGATGATGCTGTTGAGATAGTTTCCGTTCTCGTCCGTCATGGTCAGATCCAGTTCGCTTGGCTCTTCCCTCAACGTGCCCTGTGCATCGGCGATGATTTTCACAGTGGGTCGTTCGGCGTTCGTTTTGTCCGCCGCGGGCCGCATCACGACGGCCAACTCGTCCGTTTCCAGCATGACGACGCTGCCGATCGGGATGATGCCGACGCAGTTGACGAAGAGTTTGAGGAGAACGGGGTCGAACGAGCTTCCGCTCTTGTTGAACATGAACTTCAAGACATTCGGGGGAGACAGGGGTTCACGCCGATAGACGCGCGACGACGTCATGGCGTCGTAGCAGTCGGCAATGGTCACGATGCGGCTGGAGAGGCTCTGCGTCCAGGGGATGCTCAGTTTCGGATATCCGGAAAAATCATAATTCATGTGATGCTCGAAGGAAGCGGCGGCCATCCTGGCGGGGACGTTCGCAATGCCGCGGAGCTCGATGAGAGTCAACACGCCTTCCGTGGGATGCGTCCGCATGATGTCCCATTCTTCCTTCGTAAATTCACCCGGCTTGTTCAGCACGTCCAGGGAAATGGCGCACTTGCCGACATCGTGGAACAGCGCGGCCAGTCCGAGATCGGCCAGATCGACTTTGGGGTATCCCGCTCTATTTCCAAGGGCCATTGAGAGAAGCGCGACATTGACGGAGTGATTGTGCGTGTATTGATCGTGGCAGCGCAGATTGGTAAGGCCCAGAATGGCCGATTCATCCTGCATCATCAGATCGATGATATTTTGGATGGCCCGCTTGGCCTGTTTGAAATTGAGCGTACCGCGATCCCGAGCGGATTGGACAAGCGTACCCAGCGCGCCCGCTGCGTTGCCGTAGGCGGCTTTGGTGCTCGCCTTCATGTGGGATTTCGGGTCGGATTCCGAGCCCGCCTTGGCGTCGCCGCCGTCTCCCTCCCTCAGGATGAGTTCCCGCGGGTCCTCGATCTCGATGCTGGAAACGCCCGCCTGCTTCAGTTCCTGCCGAAAATCGTCGACCGATTTGGCCGCCGGATCGAGCGTCACGAAGAGATAGGCGAATTCTCTGAGATCCTTGGAAGCGACCGAAGCGGAGAACGTGATTCCTCCAATCCGCCACTTGTTCATCGAGTCGATGATGCTGGTCACCACCATCATCTGTTGGGCATGGATTTTCAGATGACTGTCTCCGAGAAAGAGGAAGTCGTTCTGCAGCCGCAGGGTGACCGGCTGATCATGGGTCAAGGTATGCACGATCGTGAGGAGGGCGTCGACCGGCTTATCCAACGCCGCATTCGTCCGGCCGTGAATCCGCGAAGTCTTGATGACGGTATTCAGATGCGTGATGAGCTGGAATCCCAGCATCACCATCTGCTGGTCGAGGATGTCGCCGGCTTCCGAGCCTTGACCGATTTTGTGCGAGAGGGATTTCTCGTGTGTCAGAAGAGGCTGGGCCGTATCGCCGTCCGACGGGGTCTGCACGGTTTTGACCGGATCCATGGCGCCGGACTCCTTACGATGCCGCAGCCATCGGCGGCTTGCCCGAGTGTCTGCGGATATGCGCGAGCGCCATCGCGCACGCGTGCCGGACGGCCGTGCCGCCTTTCTTCTGACCGAGCTCCAAGGTTACGACGGCTTTCGGCGTCGCCAGCTTGCCCAATGTTTCGGCCGCGAGCACCGCCAATTCCTCTTTCTTTTTTCGATTGGTCCAGTGCCATTCGGTCAGGAGCTGTTCCCAATGCACGATCGCTTCGTCTCCGCATGTGGCACGGACCGCTTGATAGACCGCGCGCTTCTCGCTCAAAGCGCGCTCCATGAATTCGTCCGACGAGACCAGCGGGGACCACGCCGAGAACGAAACCGTATACTGGCCGGAGGTCAGAACTTTGAGCGCGGCGAGCCGGACGGACTCGTCCACGTCGGTGACGAACGCGATCAGTTTGGCGCCATTGCCGTTTGGACGGAACACGCTCATCGCTCTGATCACTTCTTTCCGCACCTGTCCATCCGGGTAGCGGACCAGTTTTTCGATCGCCTCCACATGTCGGGGATCGTTCCATTTGACGAGAATGGACAGGAGATTCTTCACGTACGTCGGACGCCGATCCGAGAGGCCCTTGAGCAGCGGTTCAGGGTGGTGCTTGGCCAGCGAAACCAGCGCATCGCAGACAATCGCCTGGTGTGCAGGAAATTCCAACGCGGCCAGCAGGGAACACAATCCGGGTAGGGCATCCGCCTTCAAGAGAAACAAAATGGTCGAGAGCCCTTCGGTGTTGGCGTCCCGTGTGCGATTCAAATACAGCTCGATCGCCTTCAATCGTTCGGGGCGGCCGAGTTGGTCGAATAAAGACGCCAACTGGCGCTTATGGTCCTCGTGCAGATCCGGCCGCACCTCTTCCGTCTCGTGCAGCAAGCTGAGCACGCTCTCGAGAACCGTCCATTTGCCTTCCCGGACGAGCGCATCGACGACGTTGTCCCACAAGCCGAACAGTTTTGTGAGAAGGGCGGGAGAACGTTCGGACGCCAGGATCGCCGTCGCCATATCGAGGATATAGAGAGTCGAGTCCCGCTGGTTTTCCGCCGAAATTTCCTTTGCCAGCACCGCGAGTTCTTCGTCGGTCACCTCGTATCCGATGAGATTCGATTTGAAGCGTATGTGCGCCTGGCCGCCCTGAGCCGACGGTCCGGCTTCGGCCGTCTGTTTTGTCCCGGCCTGTTTTTTCCCCCGAGCGAGTTCCCGGTCGAGGAGTTCTCTCAGCGTGGAATCCGATGACGTCCTTCCCTGATCGAGGAGCAGAAAGCCCTCGCCGCTTCCCGAGGCTTTGGCCACTTCTTCGGCCGTCACGATCGTCAATGCCGGGAGGTTTTTCGACCAGAGTCGTGTCACGATGTCATCGTCGTCATTGGTCGGATCGACGCCACCCCACAACGAGTCCAGGAAGAAACCGAGGTCCTCTTGCGTGAGTCCTTGGTGGAGCACCAATTCCCGGATTCCGTCCCCGTACAGCTTGAACGCGAGGCTCTCGCTGCCGCCGTCGTTCTCCGGTTGGTACACGACTTGATCTTTACACGTGAGCGCAGATCGCTGAACCAGGAACGTCAGCTTCGAGTGCTGCGACAGATGCGTCGACAATTCCTCGAAAAGTTGCTGTGAAAACTTCAGGGCGACGGGATTGGTCGAGCCGTAGGTGCGATTCGATTTGGCCGTTTTGTCGAGCAGTTTCAACACGCGTCTGACCGATGTAATTTCCGGGTCTTCGGTGGATTTGGCGGCGACGGCTGCGGCCATCATCTGCTGAGCTTTTTCCAATTCGGACATACGAGTACACCTACCTGGCAACCCGAGATTCGTCAAGGAAATCGCCGTTCTCCGTTCAGTGGCGTTCGTGCGTGCCAAGGCTCTCGATCGTCATCGACGTTGCGGCTCGAGAAGCACCGCAGTACACTTCTGTCTCGCGGGCAAGCCACGCATCACGACCATCATTAGGAACCCCACGTCCGATGCCCGATATCGTGTGTTTCGGCGACAGCCTAACGGCAGGGTATCAATCGCCGACCCCGGAACATCCGGTCCAGCAGGACACACCGTACGGGCGGTTTCTACAGGAGTGGCTCGGTGCGTCCGTGCAGGTGCACATCAGCGGGGTCTGCGGAGAATTGACGGCCGAAATGGGGATGCGTTTCCGGCGCGACGTGCTGGCGCATCGTCCCCGCTATGTCGTCCTCTTGGGAGGGACCAACGATCTCGGCTGGAATGCTCGGCCGGCGGATGTCATGAGGAATTTGCTGAAGATGTACGAATCGGCTCTGGCCGAACGGGTGACGCCTGTTCCGGTCACCGTTCCGTCGATTCGGGTGGCCACCGACGGAGGACAGGACGCGTCACAATGGGTGGATGAGCATTTGAATCGTCGCGACCAGTTGAATGGATCGATCAGGCAGTATGCCGATTCGAAGCGTCTCCGTTATATCGATCTGTTCGCCGCGACCGTGGAACCGGCCACAAGGCTGTTGGCTTCCCAGTATTCCAACGACGGTCTTCATTTGACCACCCTCGGATACCGGCGGTTTGCCGAACTGCTCTTCGATCAGGTTTTTTCCGCGGCATTTCCCGGTTCGCCGGGGAAACGACCATGATCCGGGATGTCACGGACCGGGATTTCGATCGCGTGGTCGAACAATCGCCCGTTCCGCTCCTGGTGGAATTCTGGAAACCGGGCTGCGGTGGTTGCCGCGCGCTCTTGCGTCGGCTCGAATCGCTGCAGGCGGATGCGGCGGGCAGGATTGCGATCGTCAAGATGAACGTCGAAGAGAATTTTCAGATACCGGCGGAGCTGGAAATCAGTTCCCTTCCGGCTCTGGCTCTCTACCGGTACGGTCGGTTCGAGCGGTTCATCGGCGGGATCGGTACGAAGGACGCGATATTGAAACAGGTACTGGATGACGAGTCCTGAACCGGACCCAGCTCAGTCTCAGCACTTTTAGAGCGTTCGCCAGGTTCTTCCATCTTCATGGATCAACCGGTCGGCCTCGACCGGTCCCCATGTGCCGGCCTGGTACTCCGGGAGCCATCGGGAGCCCTGCTGCTGCCAGCCCTCGAGAATGTTCGTGATCCAGGCCCAGGAGGCTTCCACCGCATCGCGCCGCATGAAGCGCGATGCATCGCCGGTCATCACATCCAAGAGCAATCGTTCATAGGCCTCCGGAGAAGGACGCCCGAACACTTCGCTGTACCGGAACTCCATTTCGACCGGATGGGTCTGTGCTCTCGTTCCGGGCACCCGCGAGACAATCCGAAGCGAAAGGCCTTCTTCCGGCTGGATGCGCAACGTCAAGACATTCGGCGGCTGCGGGTGTTGGGCATTGGCGTTGAACAGGATTTGCGGGATCTCCTTGAATTGTACGGCCACTTCGCTGGCTCGATGCGGCAGCGCTTTTCCGGTCCGCAAATAGAACGGCACACCGGACCACCGCCAATTCTCCACGAAACATTTCACCGCTACATAGGTTTCGGTGGTGCTGTTGGGGTTCACGCCGTTTTCACGGCGATACCCGGGAACGGCCGACCCCTGAATGGCTCCCGCGGCATATTGCGCGCGAACCGTATAGCGCTCGACATCCTTGCCGACGATCGGGCGCAGGCATCGAAGCACCTCCATCTTCGCATTGCGCACGACGTCGGGATCCAAGGAGTAGGGAGGTTCCATGGCGACGAGACACAGAAGCTGCAAGATGTGATTCTGCACCATGTCGCGGAGGGCGCCGGCTTCCTCATAATAGGTTGCACGCGTTCCCACGCCTTCGACCTCGCTGACGGTAATCTGGACATGGTCGATGTACTTATGATTCCAGATCGGTTCGAAAATACTGTTGGCAAAGCGCACGACCATGAGGTTCTGCACCGTTTCCTTGCCCAGATAGTGGTCGATGCGGAAAATCTGCGATTCGTCGAAGACCCGCCCGGTGACGGCGTTGATCTCCTTGGCGGACGACAGGTCGCGTCCGACCGGCTTTTCGACGATGATCCGGGAGTAGGGAACGGAGCCAGAGGGCGGCGTCGCGAGACCGGCCTGTGCGAGCCCTTCGCAGACGGCGGCAAACGAGCTGGGCGGGATGCTCAGGTAAAAAATGCGGTTGCCGGGCAAGCCGAAGCTCCCCTCGATCTCTTCGGCCCGCACTTTCAATTTCGCGTACGTGTCCGGCGTTTCGTTTTCCCCGGCGAGATAAAAAATGTGCTGCGAAAAAGCGGCCCATTTCGCCTCGTCCAACGCTTGTCGCGAAAATTTCTGCACGCCCTCCTTCAGCGTGGCTCGATACTCGTCGTCCGTCATCAGCTTCCGGCCCAGTCCCAGGACCGCATAGCCGGCTGGCATCAGTCCGTCGAGAAGGAGGTTGTACAGGGCCGGAATCAAACGCCGCCGTGCGAGGTCGCCGGAGCCGCCGAAGATGACGAGAGTGCAGGGCTCCACCGGGGGCAACGTTTCAGAAGCCGGCTTGATGTCGACTTTGCTCACTGGAGGCATGGTGGTCTCGCGGGATGGTGAAAAGGTTGTGGGTTATGCTCGCGATCGCCGAGTTCGGTCATTCTAGCATGGACCGGGATGTCGTCCGAGAAACTTCGCCGGGTGATGGCCCACAAGAGTTGCCGACCCGTCAATCGATACGAGCCGGATAAGGGACATCCTTAAAGAGGAGATCGGTCAGATCGCGTCCGAAATTGAGCCGCTCGGCCAGCGTGGCGGCAGTGAGGAAGCGCCCCGTCAAGTCGCCGAGCGCGGCATCGCGAGAGGCGATGAACCGCGGGATGTCCACCGGCGCGGTGAGCCAGAGTCCTCTCATCCGAAAGAACGCGTTCACGTATTCGTCGAGGAATTGGGCCATCAAATAGTGAGCCGTGGCCGGTTTGTCGGCCAGATCCTGCGCCTTGCCCAACCAGTGCAGGCATTGGGCCTTCAATCGAATTTGCTCGTTCAGGCCCGCGGGCGACGGTCCCTGGCGAAATCGCTGGTTCGCCCGTTCAATGAGTTTTGCGCCGATGGCATCGTAGTCGAAAAGCAGCCGGCCTTTCCGGAGGAGGGACGGGAGGCGCGGGGAGTAGGGTAGTTCGTCCTCCAATTCCTTGTGGCCGTAATAGCGGATGTCGGCCAGACGGTCGGCCACGCGGACGATCTCGTGGCTGTCGGCGTGGCCCTTGACCAGCGCGATAAGATCGACATCGCTGTGAGTCGTGATCGCCCTCCGGGCTCCCGACCCCACCAGAATGACGCTGACCAAATCGCCGCCGCGTCGCCCCTTGACATGCCGCAGCGCGACGTTGACCGTCTGCTCGTATCCCGGTTCATTGACTTGGTCCGACTGCTCCGGAGGCTCGGGCACGTCGAGCAATTCCGCCTGCAGTTCTTCACGGGTTGGAACCGGTTGCTGGTGTTCGGAATCCATGCCGCGGCCGTGAGCTACGATCGCTGAATCGACTGAATCCGTTGCTCGAGCGAGCGGAGCCATTCGTCGAACGGTTGCTCCGCGTCCACGACGATCTGCAGCTTGCCGCTCGGAAGTCGTCGGATCTGTCCGGGGATCTCCGGCGAAAGCGGAATTTCGACCCATTCGCGGCTCAGGCCGAGCCGATCGGTGATTTCAAGGATGCGGTTGATCTGTGCGAACGAAACGGCTTCCAATGTCATGACATCACGATGGGTCGGCATTCTAGATTTGAGCGTGGGGCCTGTCAATGCAACGATCAGCCGAGCACCTTCGTCAGGATGTCGGCGGCCTGATCGACGGCCGCGCCCGACACGTCCAAGTGTGTGACGGCTCGAAACGCGGTGCCGCCGATGGCGTTGAGCAGCACGCCTTCCTGCTTCAAGGCGTCCACGATGGCGGCCGGTACGAGCCGGTGATTCACGACGTCGAAGATGACGATATTCGTCTCGACGTGTTGCGGGTTGACGACGACCGTGGCGATCTGTTGTAAGCGCCGGGCCAGCCGCTTCGCGTGCTCGTGGTCTTCTCTCAAGCGCGCGACATGATGCTCCAGCGCATAGAGCCCCGCGGCGGCCAGAATGCCGGCTTGCCGCATGGAGCCGCCGTACATCCGGCGGAAACGTCTCGCCCGCTCCATGAGACCGGGATCGTTGCTCAGCAGCAACGATCCCGCCGGGGCGCCGAGTCCCTTCGACAGGCAGATCGACACGGTTTCGAAGTGTTGTGCATAGGATGCCGCGGGAAGGGTCGTTGCCGTCACGGCGTTGAACAGCCTGGCGCCGTCCAAATGCATCGGAATGCGATGGGCTGCCGCGACGGCCCTGATCCGTTCGATGGTGGAGAGCGGATAGATCGTGCCGCCGCCGCTGTTGTGTGTGTTCTCGATGCAGATGAGTCCCGTTTGAATCGTATGGGGATCTTTCGGCCGGATCGCGGTCTCGACCTGTTCCGCGGTCATGATGCCGCGCTCGCCCACGAGCCAGTGGAGTTGCACGCCGGCCAGGGCCCCGGCCGCTCCCTGCTCGTAACGGACGACGTGCGCTTTGCTTTCGACGATGATCTCCTGGCCCGGTTGAGTCTGCGCCCGGATGGCGAGTTGATTCGCCATGGTGCCGGAGGGCACGAACAGCGCCGCTTTCTTGCCCAACAGCGCCGCGGCCGTTTCCTGCAGCTTGTTCACGGTCGGGTCTTCCCCGTAGACGTCGTCGCCGACTTCCGCTTGCGCCATCGCCTTCCGCATGGCGGGCGTCGGCTTCGTCACGGTGTCGCTGCGTAAATCGATGAAAGGCATAGGCTGATCGATACCATATCGAGCGCCGGGAAAAAAGTCCAAGCCCGCTCCGATTTTTTTCTTGCGCACAGGCCGGGACGCCGTCAGGATGCCGGTCTGTGACCAGACTCCGCACCGCGATGCAGGATCTCACCGGCGCCGATCCCGTCGAATTCGTTCCGGTCGCCTGGTCGTTTCTGTATTTCTTCTGCCTGCTTTGCGGCTACTACATCCTCCGGCCGGTTCGAGACGAGATGGCGATCGAAGGGGGTGTGCAGCATCTCCCCTGGATGATGACGGCGACCTTTCTCACCCTGCTGATCGTGACTCCGCTCTTCGGCTATCTTTCCGCGCGCAGCCTGCGGCGCCGGTTGCTCCTGTCGGTCTACGGCTTTTTTGCGGCGAACCTCATCGCGTTTTTTCTGGTGATGGAGAGCCATGTGGCGCCGCAATGGGTCGCCCGCATCTTTTTCGTCTGGCTTTCGGTCTTCAATCTGTTCGTCGTGTCCGTGTTCTGGAGTTTCATGGCCGATCTCTTTACGCCGGATCAGGGCGCCAGGTTGTTCGCGGTGATTGCGGCCGGCGGCAGCACCGGGGCGATGGTGGGCCCGCTCCTCACCGGCGCGCTGACGTTTCTCGTGCCGATTCCTTCGCTGATGTTGATCTCGGCCGGCTTTCTGGGCGGTTGTGCCTTGTGTATTCGGCGCCTCGATGGGTGGTCTCGGCAGCATCAGCCGCAGCCCGGCCTGCCGAGAGAAGAACCGATCGGCGGCAGTATCTGGGCGGGTATCCGTTTGACGCTGGCCTCACCCTACCTCCTGGGCATCTGTCTGTACCTGTTTTTCCTGACGACGACGGCAACGTTTTTGTATCTGGAACAGGCCAAGTTGGTGAGCGAGCAAATCGGATCTGCCGCCTCGCGCACGCGATTCTTCGCGACCGTGGATCTGGCCGTCAATGTCATCGCGTTTCTCACGCAATTTTTCATCACCGGCCAGATGGTCGCCCGGTTCGGGTTGGGATCGGCGCTCATCGCGCTTCCTTTCGCGAGCGCGGTGGGTTTTGTCGTGGTCGGCTCGTTCCCGCTGTTGGTCTGCTTCGCGCTGTTCACGATCGTCCGCCGTGTCGGCGAATACGCCGTCGCCAAGCCGGCGAGGGAAGTGTTGTTTACCGTCTTGAACCGCGAGGAGAAATACAAGGCGAAAAATTTCATCGATACGGCCGTGTCGCGCGGAGGCGACGCGGCGACCGGATGGATCGTGAACGGCGTCAAATCGCTCGGCGCGACCGCGGGGCAGATCGCCTGGGTGTTGGCGCTGCTGGCCTGTATCTGGGCCTGGCTCGGATGGTCGTTGGCCAAGCAGGAGAAGCTCGAGCAAGCCGACGCGTCGTCTGAATCATGAGGCGGACTGTTTACTGCCGCAAAAATTGCGTGTTATAGTCCCCCACTTGTTGCGCGCCTCACGCGTCGCGTCTGACGTTTTACGGGAGGTTCCATGCCTGAAGCTCCAGTTAAGCTCTATCTGGATAAGTTGTTGAAAGAGTGCAGGAAGGTAGCCCCCTCTCTCTCGCTTTTGTCCAGTCCGATCAAGGACAAGGCGTTGCGTGCCATGGCGGACCGACTGGCGTTGGATGAACAGGCGATCATGGCCGCCAACGAAAAGGACGTCGACGCCTTGGGCAAGTCGTTTGAGAGTGACCCGAACAGAGATCGTTTGAAGGCGGCCGTGGCGCGCGTCCGGATGAAACCGGACGACATCAAGGAGATGGCCGACCGCATTCGTACCATCGCCGATTTGCCGGATCCGGTCGGTGCGGTGACGTCTCGGTGGGAACGGCCGGATGGACTCCAGGTGAGCCGCGTGCGGGTTCCGATCGGCGTCATCGGCGTCATCTCGGAATTGAAGCCGTTAGTCACCGTGGAATCTATCGCCCTATGTCTGAAATCCGGAAATGTCTGCGTCCTGCGCGGAGCGCCGGAATGGATGTTGACGCATCATGCGATCGGGACGGCCATGCGCGACGCGGCGGAACAGAACGGCGTCCCTCCAGGCGCATGGGCGTTGATCGAACGTCCCGAGAAGGAAGTCGCCGTGGAACTGATCCGGTCGGTGAAAGCCATCGACGCGATCATCCCCCGCGGCGGAGCCGGATTGAAAAAAGCCGTCCTTGAAGGGGCGAAGATGCCGGTGCTCTGCCACGATGCCGGACTGACCTTCCTCTATGTGGACGATGAAACCGATATCCCGTTGGCCCAGAATATCGTCATCAATTCCAAAGCGCAGTCTGCCGGGGCGGCCAATGCGCTCGATACCTTGCTCGTGCAGCAAGTCATCGCGCGGCAATTCCTCGCGGCCTTGATCAATCGTCTGCTCGACGAATTCAAGATTGAGGTCCGCGGCTGTCCGAAGACGATCGCGTTGATGGGACAGATGGCGATGAGCAGTCATACGTCGATCAAGCCGGCGACGGAAGAGGATTGGCGTCAGCAGTTTCAAGGGCCGGTTCTGGCGGTCAAAATGGTCGCCAATATGGACGAAGCGCTGGCCCACATCGGTTCCCATGGACCCTGCATGGCGGCCGTGATCGCAACGACCGGCTATCGATCGGCGATGCGCTTCACGCGCGAGGTCGATGCAGGGACGGTGCTGGTGAACGCATCCTCCCGGCTCAACGCGGGGGACAGTTTCGGCTTCGGCGCCGACGTCGGACTCAGCGGGTCGCGCCTGCATGCCAAAGGTCCCATTGGACTGGAGCAATTGACCTGCGAGAAGTATGTGGTCTTCGGCAGCGGGCAACTCCGGCTGCCGCATCCGGTGCCTGAGACGTATTTCGACGCGATCATGCTTAAAAGACCGTGATCGCCCGCTGAAAGCGCTTTCCAGCTTCGTTCTCAGTCGCTCGAACCACTCAACGTACCGGAAAGGTCTGGATCGTGTTGGACGTTGAGCTGGCTCGTGCCATAAGCCATGCGCCATATGCTCCCTTCCCCGGACGAGATGCGAGCGACGCTTCACGAGTTGGAAGCGCACCTCGCGTCCTGGGGCTTGCGGCGGTTCACCAGCGACGATGCCTACTTTCAGTGGCAGCGGCAAGTCCTTTCCGCTCGGGAACTGTCCTCCCTCCACGAGCACGTCGAGAACAAGCGCCGGGGTTCGGCGTCCGATGAGGTTGCCTTTTACGACGCGACCGCGCATCCGCGCATTCTGCCTGTCCTCTATAGTCAGCGTTACGGCTACTATGTGGCGGTCGGTGGACGAATCGCCGGAAAGATTCACCCGGCAGGAACCGTCATGGATTTCGGCTGTGGCGTGGGTGTGCTGACCACCTTCTATGCGAAGCGGTTTCCCCGGATCTCCTTCGTGGGAGTCGACCGCTCGCCGTCGTCGATCTCACGAGCGAGGGAACAGGCGAAGGCGTTCGGTTTGGACAACGTCCGATTCGAATGTCTCGATATGATCGCCGAATCGCTTGGCGGATCCTTCGATGTCATTGTCGCCAGCCATGCACTCGTCCAAGCGGAACAGGAGCTCGGAGTGCCGAGCCGCGACTGGACGACATTCGAGCGACCGCTCGACGTCGGGCAACAGCGGCAATTCGAAGCGCGGACGGGGATCGGGCCGCGGCTGGATCGGCTCGATGCGGCGCTTTCGCCGGCCGGCCGCCTGATCGTCTTCGAGAAGACGCGGCAACTGGCGCGGCGCGTCCCATTCCAGCGCGCGCTTGCCGCTCGCGGGTTGTCTCTCATCGAGCCGCCGGAGTGCGTTCGATATCAAGTGGTGGAAGAAACGACCGACGACGGCCCTCTCTACGCGCTGCGGCGGGGCGATTCAGGCGTCGCATGGGACGAATCTCCCGAACCGGACGAAGGCGGTCCGCTCGGCCCTTTGTCCATGAGCCAGGAGCTGCGCGGCGACGAACCGCTCTACGAAAACCATCAGGCCTCGGCACAGCAGGCGTGGCAACGGTTGCACGGCCGGACCGTCGTCGACGAAGAGACACGCTCTGAGCCGGACGGGCGCCAATTGCACGTGGAATGGGGACGTGCGGACGAGGGGTGCTATTTGTACTGCGCCAATACGTTCGATCAACGCCAACTCGTCGTCGTCGAGCCGGAGCGGGCTGCACTTCTCCGCACGTACTATCGGGACATTGTCAACCAACAGCCGCCGCGGTAGCACGGTTGCGCTCGGTTCTTCTCACCGCTAGAATCACCGGCGTATTGTCCCTTAGAAAGAGAAAAGGAGGCGTTCGCATGTTGTCGAAGATGCACGGTGTCGTGCTCGTCAGTGCGCTGGCCGGAGCGATGGGCGGCATGGCCGCCTCAATGGCGATGGGTACGCCCGGCATTGCGCAACAATCCGACCAGACGACGTTCAAGGTGGTACGCGCGCAAGAATTCCATTTGATCGACGCGAAGGACCGCGTGCGCGGGTTGTTGGCGTTTTCTGCGGATGCACAACCGTATTTGCAGCTTCGTGACGAGAACGACGTCGGCGGCGTGTGGATCGGTATCGCGCGCGAGACCGGAATGTCCGTCAAAGACGTGGACGGCAGAACCCGCTTGGTGCTGAGCGTGGACGATACCGGCAATCCGTCGCTCGTGGTGCGAAACCGAGAACACCGGACGCGCTCCTTTCACCCCTGAGCGGGCTTCTGTCCGGCGGCGAAGGCGGGCTCGGCCGAGCCGTCCTGTGAGAGAGGCTACGGCTGGCTCTTGGGAAGGATGTTTTTGAAAAACGGCGCGATGGTGTCGATGGGAATGGGAAAGATCGTCGTCGAATTTTTTTCGGCGGCGATTTCGACCAGGGTCTGCAGATAGCGAAGTTGCAGCGCGGCGGGATTCTGACTGATCACGTTCGCGGCATCGGCCAGGCGTTGAGAGGCTTCGAACTCGCCTTCCGCATGGATGACTTTCGCCCGGCGTTCCCGTTCCGCCTCGGCCTGACGCGCGATGGCGCGTTGCATCTCCTGCGGTAAGTCGACGTTTTTGACTTCCACCGCGGTGACTTTCACCCCCCACGGTTCCGTCTGCTGATCGATGATGCGTTGCAAATCGGCGTTGATCTGTTCCCGCTTCGAGAGCAGATCGTCGAGTTGATGCTGTCCCAGCACGCTGCGGAGCGTCGTTTGGGACATCATCGAAGTGGCGTAGAGATAATCCTCGACTTGGACCACGGCGCGTTCCTGGTCCACCACACGGAAATAGATCACGGCATTCACCTTGACCGTCACGTTGTCTCTGGTGATGATGTCTTGCGACGGCACGTCCATCGTGACGGTCCGCAGGCTGACCCGCACCAGCTTGTCGATGAACGGGATAATGATGACGACGCCGGGTCCGTTGCCGCCGACAAGCCCTTTGGCCAATCGTCCCCACCGGAAGACGACGGCCCGTTCGTATTCCCGTAGCACGTTGAAACCCATGAGGATCAACACGGCTCCAAGAACGAGAACGGCCAGCGGGCTGGCGAAGAGATTCATATCAGACTCCGGGTTTGGTGGTGACCGGCTTCACGTACAGCCTCAACCCCTCGACGCGCAAGACTTGAGCCGACTCGCCGGGCTCGAGCGGCTGCTCGCTGAACGCCTCCCACAATTCACCGCGAACCGCAAGCTGTCCGGACGGAGCGAGCGCCGTTGTGGCGGTGCCGACGAGGCCGACCATTTCCTCCCGTCCGGTCGCTGGTCTTTGGCGCATGGCTTTGAGACCGAAGCCGACGACCAGTAATGAGAAGCCTCCCGTCAGCGCGACGACGGGAAGAATGACGGACCAGGAGATCCGGAAGAACTCCGCATCGGTCTTGATCAGCATCACCGAGCCCAGGATCATCGACACGACGCCGCCCATGGCCAAGAGGCCGTAGCTCGTGACGGTGGCTTCCAGAATGAAGAACGCGATCCCCAGGAGGAAAAGCAGGACGCCCGCATAGTTCACCGGGACCGACTGGAAGGCGTAGAAGGCGAGGATCAAACTGATTGCGCCCACGATGCCGGGAAGAATCGCTCCGGGATTGTACAGCTCGGCCATGAGGCCGATAGTGCCGATGGTCATGAGTAAATAGGCGACGTTCGGATCGCTGATGGCTTTCAGGAATTCGAGGCGTGGCCCCATCGGAAATTCGCGGACGCTCGCGTCCGCGGTATGCAGCATCGTCCGGCCGCTCGCCAGCGTGACGCTGCGGCCGTCGAGCTGCTTCAGCAACGCCGGCACATCGTCCGCGATCAGATCGATGATCTTGAGCTTGAGGGCCTCCCGGTCCGTGACCGAGACGCTCTTTCGAACGGCGTCTTCCGCCCAGGCGACGTTGCGCCCGTGCTGCGACGCGATGGATTTCAGGTACGCGACCGCGTCGTTCTCCACTTTTTCCTTCATCGCCTTGTCCATCTCGCCGCCTCCCATGGCCACGGGATGGGCCGCGCCGATGCTCGTGCCGGGAGCCATCGCCGCCACATGGGCCGCCATGGCGATAAAGACGCCGGCGGATGCGGCTCGGCCGCTCGTGGGCGCGACATAGACCACCACCGGAATTGCGGCGGCCGTGATGTCCTTCACGATGAGCCGCATGGACGTATCGAGACCGCCCGGCGTGTCGAGTCGGATGATCAGCGCCTCGGCTCCGTTCTCCTGTGCGGAGATCAATGCATCGTGAACATATTCGGCTGACACCGGATTGATGACGCCGTCATACCCCGCCAGCATGACGACCGACCGTGCAAGACCGGGCAGCGGTTCGACGAGCAGGAGGACGGTAAAGGCGAAGAGGAGGACGAACGGGCGAAACAACGGGAGATGAGAACCACGCCTGCGGCCCATCGACATGTTCCTTCAGCAGGGGAGGCGGACCATGTGAGACGAGCATACGGGCCGCTCCAGACGCTGTCAAGGAAGCCCGGGGCCTGGCGTTATTTCGGCTTCGGCGCCCAGTCGCGAGCCAAACGCTGCGCCTCGGCGACTTGAGCCGGCGTCATCTGCCTCGCCAGCGCTTCGCGGGTCTCGGCGGCTCTCTTTTCCCCGTGAGCGGCGGACAGGTTGTACCACATGTGTGCCTTGATGAAGTCTTGCGGCACGCCGCGCCCCTGGGCGTACATGAGTCCGAGCTTCGCAAAGGCCAACGGGTCGCGCTGTTCCGCGGCGCGCCGGAACCAGAACAACGCCATCTGGTCGCTTTGAGGCGCGCCATTACCTTGGAGATAGAGGGTTCCGAGATTGACTTGCGCCCCCGTATGACCGTGCTCGGCGGCCTTCTCGAACCATCGCTTGGCCTGCGAGTAATCTTGAAGCCCTTCACTGTAGACAATGCCGAGCCGGTTTTGCGCTTCGGCATCGCCGGCTTCAGCCGATTTGCGGAGGTCTTTCGACGCCGCCTCGTACTCGGTCCGACGGTTCTGAGCGGAGGAAGCTTGGTCTCCGGGCGGGGATTCGACACAGGCGGAAGCCGCCATGATGATCAGCCACAGCCAGGCGGACGCAATGAATCGATGCAACATGAGCCGTGTGTTCCTCCACTGACGCTACTCCTGAAGTCATTCCGCCCAACATGCCTGAAGCCTTGCTTGCAGGACGGGAGGTGTCGGTGGGAGTCAATCCTACTGGGCAGCCGGGGCCGGTTCAAGACTATCTCGCCGTGAGACGCCCTTCTTCGAAGTGTCAAGGAGCAGAGGCTGGAGCGGCGTGAGGATCGTTTCTCTTGAGCAAGAACGTCAAGACCAACATGACGACGGCGCCCACGGCAAGCACCGAATAGGTATCGATGAATGCCAGCGTACGGGCCTGAACCAGCACCGATTCATACAGCGCGGCATAGGCCTGTTGTTGTGCGTCATAGGTTCCGGATCCGGCGTCGACGAACCGCCTGGTCAATCCTCGGAGTTGTTCTTGGAATGCCGGGTCGTCGGTGTTGAGACGGGCGCTCAAGTGCACCTGATGGAACTGCGCCCTGCGAGCCACCAGCGTCGTGACGAGCGACGTTCCGACGCTGGCTCCGATGTTCCGCATGAAATTCACCAAGGCGGACACGGAGTTGCTCTTCTCTTGCGGGATTCCAAGATAGGCGACGACCGTCACGGGGATGAAGACCAGACCGATCGGGACGGCCTGTGCGATGCGCAGCCACGTCGCCCCGCCGAAACTGATCGAGAGATCGGTCTGCTGCGTGGACAGATGCATGGCCAGGGCCATCAACGCCCAGCCGCATGCGATGAGATATTTGGCCGGAACGACGGCGGTGAGGCGCCCGATGAGCGGCAATTCGAGCACGACGAGAATGGCGCCCACGGACAGCACCATGCCCGCCGTTTGTGCCGTATATCCCATTAATGTCTGAAGAAACTGCGGCATCATGACCACCGCCGAGAACAACGTGACGCCCATGGAGAACATGAGCAGATTCGAGAGGGCGAAATTGAGATTCGTGAACAGCCGGACGTCGACGATGGGATCACGGCGAAACCATTCGTACGCGACGAAGATCGCGAGACAGACGCCCGCGATCGCCGCGAGCGTCGTGATGAAGCGGGAGGCGAACCAGTCGTCCTCCTGGCCCCGGTCCAACATGATCTGCAACGAGCCGACCCCGAGCGCCAGCAGCGCAAAGCCGATGTAATCGATCCGCACTCCGGCCGTCCGCGATCGTTGGAGGTACGGAGGATCCTCCACCACCTGCGTGATGAGGGCAAAGGCCAGTGTGCCGACCGGCGCATTGATCAGAAAAATCCACGGCCAGGAATAATTGTCGGTGATCCATCCGCCGAGCGTCGGGCCGATCGCGGGCGCGAAGACGGCCGTCGCGCCGTAGACCGAAAAGGCGATGCCGCGCTTGGCGGGAGGGAAACTGTCCGCCAGGATGGCTTGCGCCAAGGGCTGCAGTCCGCCGCCGCCGATACCTTGAAAGACGCGGGACGCCAGGAGCGTGCCGAGACTGGGGGACAGCGCACAGCACAGGGAGCTGACCGTAAAGGAGACGACGCACAGCATGAACAGCCGTTTACGGCCGAACTCCGTGGCCAACCACCCGCTGATCGGCAGGACGATGGCATTGGACACCAGATACGACGTGAGCACCCACGTGCTTTCGTCGTTGCTGGCGCCGATGCTTCCGGCAATGTGAGGGAGCGCGACGTTGGCGATGCTGGTATCCAACACCTCCATGA
The DNA here is from genome assembly GCA_035252115.1 of Nitrospira sp. GTDB lineage: Bacteria > Nitrospirota > Nitrospiria > Nitrospirales > Nitrospiraceae > Nitrospira_C. The sequence continues at coordinate 22,325 of DATFDJ010000112.1, forward strand.
AGGCGGCGAGGGAGACTACGACGGCGATGACCCACGGATTGTGCCTTGGCCGCCACGCCTCGTGCGATCCCTCGCTCATCGGACGCGTACCTCGGGCACGACGGACATGCCGGGTCCCAGGACGTGCTCGCCGTCGGCCGGCTCATCGAACACGATTTTGACGGGAACGCGCTGCACGACTTTGACGTAGTTTCCGGTGGCGTTCTCCGGCGGGAGCAGACTGAACGCCGCGCCCGACCCGGCCTGTATGCTGTCGAGGTGGCCGTGGAACACGGTGTCGGGATACGCATCGACGTGGATCAGCACGGGCTGACCGACGCGCATCTGTGAGAGTTGCGTCTCCTTGAAATTCGCCACGACCCATACCTCGTCGGGCACGATCGAGAACAGCGTTTGTCCGATCTGCACATAGACCCCCGGTTCCACCCGTTTGCGCGTGATGCGCCCGGTATCGGGCGCCAGGATCTTCGTATAGGAGAGGTCCAACTCACGCTGTTGGAGAACCGCCTTCGACTGATCGACGTGCGCGACGGCCGTCTGTTCCGCTGCGACGGCGTTATCCACGTCCTGATTCGACACCGCCTGCTCCGGCATCAGCTTGCGCAGGCGGCTCGCCTGCTGTCTGGCTCGCACCAGCTCCGCCTTTGCCGCTTCCAGATCGGCCCGGGCCTGCGCGACCGCGGCTTCATAGTCGCGCGCGTCGAGTTCGACCAGCAGCTCCCCCCGGGTCACATGCTGGTTGTCGTCGATCAAGACTCTCAGGACATAGCTGGCCACCTTGGGACTGACCGGCACCACGTTGGCCTGAATAAAAGCATCGTCCGTGCTCTCATAGGCTCGGGCATGCAAGTAATAACGGGTTCCGAAGAAGATCGGGACCAAGAGGGCGAAGACGAGCAGAAAGAGAGGAATCGGCCGACGATACCAGGAAGCCTGTTCGCCCCGGTGAGCCTGGTCTGCGGTCTTGTCGGTCGGCTGACTGTCGGGAGCTGGTGCTCGTTCGACCGGCTGAAGCTGAACTCTGCGTTCGGACATCGGATGTCGCTGTCTCTCCGCTCATGCTCACATGGAATCTTCAAGGCACACACTAGAGGATGCTCTAGCCCGCATCAGTCACGAGCGCGTCACTGCCACCGTCCGAAACGCCGCTGCAACCGTTTGCGTCGCTCGTCGTTCGTGAAGCGTAAAGTTGAAAAAGAGCTGATAGCTCATGGCTGATGGCCGGAAAAAGGTGGATGTTCTTGGATACTCGCTCTTCACCATCGGCTATCTGTCATCGGCTCTTGTCAGGCGAGCCGCCGAGCGCCGTGTGGCTGTGCATCTCCCTAGTTGGTCCGCGGACCCCGGCCGGGATCGGCGAAAAAGGGACGGGTCAAACCAAGAGCGCCATGGAGCGATAGGGCGCAGATGAGCGACGGAGAAGTAATTCTGCAGCGTCCGGCTCATCGCGGCGCGGCGCGGCGTCTCCGGATTGTGGTGTGAGGAAGGGGGCCGCTGCGCGCCTGCCGCGCCCGGCTGCGGAATTGAGCGGGCGGCAGCCCGAATTCGCGCTTGAAGGCGCGATTGAACGAGGGCTCCGATTCGTAGCCCACCTCGGCGGCAATGTGAGCCACGCCATGACTCGTCGATGTGAGCAGTTGTGCGCCGAGCTGAAGACGCCAGCGTGTGAGGTAGGCAATGGGCGTCTCTGAGAGATAGCGTCGAAATCGTTCCGCGAGAACCGAACGCGAAATCCCAACCTCGTTCGCGAGCGCAGCAATCGTCCAAGGATGGGCGGGTCGCCGATGGAGAGAGGCCAAAGCCCTGCCGACTTCCGGGTCACGGACGCCCGCCAGCCATCCGGTCTGTTCCGGCGGCAGCAGGCCGATGTAGCGCCGCAGCGTTTCGACGAACAACGCTTCGGATAATTTGGCGAGCACCGCCTCGCCGCCGGGGCTTGAGGCGCCGGCGTTCTCCACCGAATAGCGAATTGATTGTTCCAACCATCGTCCCGACTCATCGTTGCGGATATGAACTTTCATGATCGGCGGCAGCCCGCCGAGAAACACGCCGCTCAGTCGGGGCTCGCAGGCCATGTAGCCGCAAATGAATCTGGTGATTTCTCCGCCCCCGCCAAACCGGGAAATCTTCAGCCCTTGAGATAGAATCCGCTGCAGCTCCTGCTCGTTGTCGACCGGCTGGACGGGTGAACCATTTCCCATGATATGGGGATCGCCGTGGGGAAAGATAACGATGTCGCCCGCGGCGAGGGAAAGCGGACGGCCGTCCCCTTCGACATGGGCATAGCCGCTGCCCTCGGTCAGGAGATGATACATAATGACATGCCTGGATTGCGGCGACAGGTATGGTGCCACGACGTGCGAGGCGGGAGCGCGAAAGCACCAGGGCGCTGAAAACTCTGCGTTGTAAAACATGGCTCCGTCGAGCTTGACGGCCTTAAGGACTTCGGAGAGGACATCCATGCGAGCCCCGCAGAGCGGCTCCGGTGTGTCGGCAAATCGTACCGGACGCCCGATCAAGTGAACCGCAGCCTAGCACGACTCTGCCAAGAGAACCAGACTTCCGGATAAGGCTTTCCTCGACTCCCGGCTTTATAGTGCGAGCAGTCATGAGCTGCAGCGATGCGGCATACAATTCACAAAGGAGGGCCACATGGCGACCAGCGTCCTATCATCCGACGTGGAAGATCTGAAGAGCCGGCTCAGAACGATGTGGATGGCCGGGGACTACGACCGGTTCTCGCGTTACCTCGAAGGCGGTGCGCGGGAATTCTACGAGCGGCTCGATATCGCTCCGGGACAACAGCTGCTCGATGTCGGCTGCGGATCCGGGCAGCTTGCCCTGATGGCGGCGAAGGATGGCCTGATGGTGACGGGTGTCGATATCGCGTCCAATTTGATCGAACGGGCGAGAGCCCGCGCGCAGGCGGAGAGTCTCACGGCCCGCTTCGAGGTCGCGGATGCCGAGGCGCTTCCGTTTGAGGACGAAAGTTTCGACGTGGTGGTCAGTCTCATCGGGGCGATGTTCGCGCCGCGACCGGAACTGGTGGCGAAGGAACTGCTGCGGGTCTGTACGCCGGGAGGGACCGTCGCCATGGCCAATTGGACGCCGGAAGGTTTTGTCGGTCAGATGTTCAAGGTCATCGCGCGATTCATCGCCCCATCCGGTATGCCGTCCCCGGTGCTGTGGGGCGATGAGACCACGGTCAGCGAGAGGCTCGGCGGAGGGCTGTCGTCGCTTCAGTTGACCAGGCGTCACTATACGTTCAGCTATCCGTTCCCCCCGTCGGAGGTGGTGAATGTGTTCCGTCTGTATTACGGACCGGTGAACCAGGCGTTCGCCGCGCTCGAGGCGCCCGCCCGTGAGCCTCTTCGCCAAGAGCTCGAGGCCTTGTGGCTCACCCATAATCGAGCGGGCGCGGGCTGTACCACGGTTCTCGCCGAATACTTGGAAGTGATCGGCATCCGAGCGTGACGGCGTGGTGAAAGACGGCTCATACATCGAATCGGGCAACCAACCATGAGGAGGCGATCATGTACGACATGAAGAGTCTTGCCAAACTGAAGATCCTCGAAACTCATGCGCCTGAAGGGACGAAGGCCTTTTGGGCGTTCGACAAGGCGGCTTGGGCCGAAGGCGCGATTCCCAAAAAGTATAAGGAGCTCATCGCGGTTGCCGTCGCTCTGACGATACAGTGCCCCTATTGCATTGAGCTCCACGTCGATAGGGCGAAGGATGCGGGCGCTTCGGATTCGGAGATGGCGGAAGTTGTGTTGGCGGCGGCGGCGTTGCGCGCGGGTGGGGCCATCACTCATGGCTCGCATGCCATGAAGTGAACGGAACCGCGCGGGGAGCCCCGGCGTCTCACAGCCGGGTGCGCCTCGCCGTTATCTGGAGGCACGGCCGGTTTCTTCGGAACGACGCCGTGCGCCAGGCTCGGGGCGCATGGACATCATGGCTCATTCCGTCCATCGGCCCAGGGCGCACATGATTGTCTCGTGAATGCCGAGGATTTGGTTCTTACAGACATGCAACGTGGCGCCTGCGGTTCTCATAGCATTGTAAATCGGCGGCGAAAAATGCCCCGTCAGGCAGATGACGATCGTCCGGGGGCACGCCTTCTTGATACGATATGTCGCTTCGATGCCGTCGAGAGAGGGCAGACCGACATCCATCAGCACGACGTCAGGCTGATGCAGACTGGCTAATGAGACCGCCTCGCTTCCGTCACCAGCCTGTCCGACGACGGCGATGTCCGGATAATTTTCCAAAATATCTCTCAGGAGTCGGCAGGTCGATTCATCGTCATCGACCAGCAACACACGATATGGCGAACCGGTGCACGGTTCCGTCGTGACGGCATGCTTGGATTGCTCAGCGGCGACAAATCGTGTCGCCGCCCCATGAATACTCTCGAACAACGTCAACATAACTGTGTCTCCTTGCTGAGTCCGACAACCAGGTATCTCGGTTTTCCCGATTCGCATTGATCATATATAAAACGGTCCCCACTCAGACCTGGCCTGGGAGGAACCCTAAAGCGATCGGAATAAGGGCTCAGTTCGTCGGGACGGGCATCTCGCGACATCCTTATCCCATCGCCGTCCAAATTTTCTGCGCGTTCTCGCCGGTAAATGTCATGTCGTCCTGCGCGGTAGAGCTTCGCTCGAAATAGAGGTGCAGCAACCCTCCGCCATAGTGAGCTTCCCGCACGAGGTCCAGATTGATGGCCACTTCTCCGGCACGTTCTTCGTCCTTGACCTTGATAAAACGCATGGACTCGTTCCCCCCTTACGGAATCGGCAGTGTGTGGCGACCGTTCCTCCTGGGCGGTACCCTTGCTCGGTCGCGACGTGAAGGCTAACTTAGGTGTGCGAGGGGCATGAGTCAAGAGGGAAAGGTCGACGCGCCGACCGTGCTGTTTCACCTACATGTTGAAGGCCTTTGCCGCTGGTGAAAACTCTAGGTCCCGGGAAAATCTTCAGTGGCATGCCGGTATACGCAAATAGATTTCATGGCATGTCGCGTGCAGTCTCCGCTTCCGCATAACGGATACGTAGATGTATTCACCGCACATCGATCGTGTCGTCGCGCTGGCAAGAATCGGACGTGACGAATCACCAAGAAAGGACCCTCACAGATGAAAATCGCGCAAATCGCCCCATTGTGGGAAAGCGTACCGCCCAGGCTCTACGGTGGAACCGAACGAGTGGTGTCGTATCTGACCGAAGAATTGGTTCGTCAGGGTCACGAGGTCACGCTCTTCGCCAGCGGAGATTCATGCACGGCTGCGCGGCTCCGGCCCGCCTGCCCCCATGCGCTGCGGTTGAACACGGGGCTCGTGAACCGCGACGCGCCGCTGCTGCTCATGCAGGAATGGGCATTCGGCGCCGATGCCGAGCAATTCGATATCATCCATTCGCATCTGGATTTTCTCAGTTTTCCCATGGCTCGCCGGTGCAGCACCCCTGTCGTGACGACGTTGCATGGACGGTTGGATCTTCCCGAGTTGATCCCGATATTCGACGAATATGCCGAGATGCCGGTCGTGTCGATTTCCGATGCGCAACGCATCCCGCTTCCCCATGCCAATTGGCAGGCCACCGTCTATCATGGCTTGCCAGACCTCTATTCGTTTCATCCCAATCCGGGGTCCTATCTGGCCTATCTCGGGCGGATTTGTCCCGAGAAGCGGCCGGATCATGCCATTGAAATCGCGAAGCGGGTCGGCATGCCGCTTCGTATTGCGGCGAAAGTGGACCCGGTCGATCGCCAATATTTCGAAACCCAAATCGTGCCGCTCATGGAACATCCGCTGGTGGAGTATGTAGGCGAGGTCACGGACGAGGAGAAGTGCGATTTACTGGGCGACGCGGCCGCCGTGCTCTGCACGTACGATTGGCCGGAGCCGTTCGGCATCGTGTTGATCGAAGCGCTGGCCTGCGGGACGCCGGTGTTTGCCTATCGGCGCGGGTCGATTCCGGAGATCATCGAGGACGGCGTCACGGGATTCATTTGCGACAATCTGGACGAGATGACCGCGGCCATTGAGCGCTTACCGCTGATCCAGCGCCGTCATTGCCGGGAGTCCTTTGAGGCGCGGTTCACGGTGCAGCGCATGGTCGAGGATTATCTCGCCCTCTATGAGCGGATGGTGGAGGCCTCGAAACCCAAGACCTACGTAAATCTCGAAGCCTCGCTTGCGGTGAACCCGCGGTTTCTCATGCCGGCCGGATTGGCGACTCCTCATGGCACGGCATGATCATCGCGCCCATCGAAGTTGGAAGCCCGTAATCTACATCGTAAGAAAGGAGAAGGTATGGCGTCTTTTGCTCCGAACCCGGAACTTGAAGAACGTCGGTTGCTGCTACAGGCTGCAGCCCGGGGCTGCGTGTCTGCGCAACTAAAGCTCAACGAGGAATACCATGTCCGGGTCTATTCGGCCTCGGAACGAAAGCAGTACGCCGTTGAAAGGACATCGGTGAGCAAGCCGGCATCGGTACGCCGGCGCTAGTCCACATCCATATCGGCAGGGGGACTGGCTCCGTCGCCTGCGACGGTGCCAGTCCCGGTTCGAATCTCTCACGAAGCGATCTCACCGGGCCGCCGTTTCGTTGACCGATAAGCGCGCAGCAGGTACCACACGTACAACAGAAGCAACAGCACAAAGTTGGGAACGAGAATTTCCGGGCTGTCCCATTGCCAGCCGTTGAATTTCCAATCCAACAGCGGCCACAGGACGGGCGTGGGGAAGAACGCATGCGAATGGGTCGGCACGTCGACCAGGATGTGCAGACCCCAAGCGGCGAGTTCCCAGAGCGGGCGCTTCAGAAGAAACCAGACAAGAACAAACACGAGAAGGAATACGACGAAGCTGTGCGTCACATCGTACATGTGATGGACGTATTCCGGAATCGACGACTCCGGAGGTGTCCCATGGCTGAAATCCGGCTTGTCTTCCAACCCCAGGGTGGCTCGCATCCACAGAATCCCGAAAGACAAGAGATCGGGAGCCAGGCCGATCGCGAAGGCCAAGCTGAAACTGGCCCGGCTTTTTCGACCGAAGGCGAGCGCGCCCCAAAGACCATGGGATACGATATCCATAGAACCTTAGAACCTTGATGAGAGAAGTCAGACGAACCGTCCGCGCTCGTCGGCGGTGGGGATGCGGCATGCGTCGGCTTTACCCATCCATTTATACCGGCGGCGCGCAATATAGTCGTAGACGGCATCGCGAAGAGGTCGTGGGACCCACAGGAAGAGGGAGAGAAGCGGCCAGAGTCCGGAGAGATGTCTCGCGATTCTCAAGGCGGCGGTCGATTTGGTGTAGACACGACCGCGCTCCAGGAGAAGAAACGTGCTGAAGTCGTCGGTGGACAGGTGAAGGTCTCTGAGTACGCGCTGGCCCTGTTCGGATTGAAGCGTCCCAAACTTGAATCGTCCATGAGGGTCGCGATCCATCGCAAAATTCACCGAGGCGTTACACCAGTTGCACACTCCGTCGAACAGGATCACCCGTTCATGTCTGGCCCACTCATGGATGTTTGGGTCCAGTTCCCTTATCATGCGTCAGATCTCCCGCCGGGCAAACCGCATAAACAGATATACCAGATCGAGCCGGCCTTCGTCATGCATTCACGGCGGCACAACGTGATAGCGTCGTCGAAGCCTGTCGATGGGCTCTCCGGCATCGGCCCAAAAATCCCACATGGGTGAAAACAAGTCGAGCCTCATCTGTACGCCGCGGGCCCACGCCTTCCAGAATTGTTCAGGGTCGAAGGCGCCCCTGAACGAACCGGCCAGCTTGTTGATTTCGATGCCGAGATGCCAACTGAAGATGACCGGCAGAATGTGTCCTTCCATCGGCAACGCCGGATGCATGCCGGCGGTGAACGTGGAGACGAGAATTTCTCCGTGCGGCGTCGTGTCATACCCGCTGATCACGTGAGCTGAGTCGTGCGGCCGGGCGAAGGCGGCGTTCACGCCTTTGGGATCGCCGGGAAACGCGTATCCGTTCCTCTTGTAGATCTCCCAGTAGCCTCGGCCCAACGTCCCCGACGGCAATGAACCGAGCGCCTCGTGCCGATCGACCAGCGCGGGATCCGCCCGGTCGCCGCCGTAGGGCAGGAACAGCGCCATGACGTCCTCGTCGTCCCGCCATGGACGTTCCCAGAGACTCTGAATATTCTGTTTGGTCATGTCGGCTAACGCCCATGGGAGATTCCCGTTCACCGACGCGGACAATTGCGCGAGATAGGCGTCGCGAACATGGAGCGCTGCTGCATATTCCAAAACCAAGTCGATCTTTCCCTTGTCCAAGAGTCCATCGACAAGCGCGATCACGGCGAGGAATCGGACCGCCCACATGGCCTGCACCCGATCGTCGAGCATGCCTGCCAGGTCGCCGGGGAGAGGAGCCGGTCGATCCGCTATCGAACTGTGATGGTGAGACAATGCGTCTCGTGCGGCGGACTGAATCGTGCGAGATGCGGTCTCCGTGAGAGGCTGCCGACCTCCCGACGTCGCCACGAGCCGCATGGATCCGAGCAGTGCGCGAGCTTGCTTTTGATCGACCCAGACGAGCATGGAACTATTCCAAGCGACAGCCGAGATATTTTCGCTCGTACGTGAGAACAACAAGGGTTCGGTGACCTGCACAGCGGTCAGCTCTGCTGAACAACCGCTTGCAGTGTACTGAAAACAGAGAGGCTAATCCATCGCTCAGAACGCGACCGCAGCGCTGTAGCAATTCATGAATTCGTTGCAAACTGAAAACATGCGAGCATACTTAGAGGCGACTACATACGTATCGGCCACATGGCTTCTCACCTTTTCGTTTGTAGGGAGGGGATCATGCGCAGTCGGAGCCTCTCGTTCACCACTCCGCAAGCGGTCGACCGCAGCATGCTCGGGGCATTGAAGAAAAATGGCGCTCAATCGATGGACGGTCTCAGTGCTCTTACGGGAATCGGTTGGGCGCAGGTCTTCATGTCGGTGGACCGTCTCAGTCGCATCGGGAAAGTGTCGCTGACTCCCGTGCGATCCTGCGGGTATCGGATTTCGATCGGCGGACTGCTGCGTCGCTAAGGGTTCGATCCAAGCCTATGCGGGCGTCGTGAAGAGATCAGCATCGGGGAAGAGCGGAACAGTTGACCAAGGGTCTCTCAAGGCTTGGACTGGACAAAAGGCGGGTGTCTGCCTGGAACTTCAAAAGGTACACTGCGAGCAGGGCAGAAACGAGCGATCGCATGCCTTGCGATCCCGTCATGTGAGGTAACTGTGGCACAACCGGCGTATTCGACCATGGCAGAAGCGGTAGAGGCGCTCCGCCGTCGCGGATTTACCGCCAATTTCACGTTGAGCAAGGAAACCGGTAGCATCACCGCCGAAGGCCATTCGTTCAAGGGCGACCAACTGACGATTGCCGAGCATCATCGCTTCGAGGGCATTTCCGACCCCGACGATTCATCGGTGCTCTATGCGCTTGAAGCAGGGGATGGGACCAAAGGGCTTCTCATCGATGCGTACGGCGTGTATGCAGATTCAAAGATCGGCGCCCTCTTGAACAATACGAAAGACGATCACGCCGGAGCGGGAGAGTCCGGCGCCTCGTGATTACCGGCTGCTCTCATAGGAATCTCGAGAATCTGAACGGCCGCCGTGGCGGTACTCGTAGCCGTCCTGTCCCATACTGATGTTTTCATATGAATAGGCGGGACGTTGGTGCATGTCCTGTTGTTCGTCATGGGCGCAAGCGGCGACCAAAGGGACAAACAGGGCAAAGAGCATCGGGGAAAAGCGCAAGCGAATCATCGGTGACCTCCTGAGTTCAAGGTCGCGTTGTTGGCCATCCATTCTTAGTGTAAAACCAGGTAGTGCCGGACGTGAGCTAGGTGTTTCCCTGAAAAAATCTTGAACGGAATTGGCTCACAGTGGCTCGGCATCGCAATCCACTTCGTGCTCCTCCCATTCTCTGAGGATGCGGCTGTCGAATCGAAGTGCGAATATTCTGCACATCATCTTGCTGCTCAACGCGCTATATTCTCTCTTTCGGTAGAACCAGAGTGATTCACCGTTGTCCAGAGTCTGTGTATTCACCGGTTCTCCGAGATTCTTGAGAATCTCGTCTTGACTCGCTTTTCCTTTTACCGCGTCGAGATATCGCGGCCTCAGACCGGCACAGCCGATGAGCATCACACTGAGACAGAGCGGCACGAACAGCCGCACCAAGGTCATCGCGTTCAGGAATGTCTCCCTCACCCGCCTCTTGTCGCAACACGGTCAGGAACGTGCCGCCGTCCAGATTGCGTCCAGATAGGCCTGTGTCTCGAGCGATGCAGCGGCAAACTCTGCCCGTCGATCGGCGTTCCCGGACGCAGCCAGTTCGGCAAATGCCTCGATCATCGCGACCTGCGCCGGCGTATCCGACGGCGTCGAAACGAAGAGCAGGTCCTTGCGTGTGGCCGTTCCGGTTCTGTAGGTGTAGCCCGTCCTGATATCCGGGTTCTTAAAGGCAAAGCTGTCGGTCCAATCGAGGACGAAATCATCCATCGCGATGACGCCCTTGGTGCCGAGCAGTTGAAGATCCATGAGCGCCGTGCCGGCGGTATAGCCGACGTCGAACGTCGAGACCTCGCCGCCCTCGAATGCGATCAGTCCTGACGCACGGACCACTGCGGTCGTCTTGGAATCCCGCTCGACAACCGTGACGGCCTTCGTCACGGTGCCTTGGGGGCGAAGATACTCGACTACCGCCCGCATGGAGTACCAAGCCATATCGCCCAGCGCTCCCATCGGTTCCATTTCGACGTCGAAGCGGATGTTCGTGCGATCGGAAAACGGAAAGTAGAATGTCGTGTGGAGGGATCGAGGTGCGCCGATCTTGTCCGGGATGGCCTTCTTGATAGCCGCCGTGCGGGAGTGATGCACGAAATGCGTCGCGTCCATGAACGCGACTCCCTTGGCCGCCGCCGCCTTCGTCATACGCAACAGGGAAGCATGGCTCACGAACGGTTTATCGACCAAGACATGCTTGCCCGCCGCAATGGCCGCAAGCGCGATGTCTTCCTTGGGGGCCGTGGGCGTGGCGACATACACTGCTGCGACGTCGGAACGACCCAGCAAGTCGCCGTGGCCTTGCACTGCCGAGGCGCCTGGACGAGCGGCGACAAAGCGTTGCGCGCCGCCGATCTTCCGGCTCGATACGGCGACCAGCCTGGCATTCGCCGATGCGTCGATCGCATCGGCGATGACGCGGGCGATCATGCCGGTTCCCACGATGCCGAATCCGAGTCGCGGCGTCTTCATCAACACGTCTTTCATCAAGGCCATCGCTTTCTGCAGAATCATGTCGCTCACCATGAGACGGCAGGGTGCTATTCTACGTTCTCGGAGCGACCGGGTCTATCGGCCGCTCTTTCTTCCCGGCGGTCGCCGGTATATGGTTCTCCATTCCTGAAAGGAGGAATGATCGCATGGTCAGAATACTTCTTGGCATAGGACTGCTGGCGTTCGGAATCCTGAGTGCTGCAAGCGGGACCGCACAGGTCAACATGAATCCGACCATGATGCCGAAGAGTTTTTTGAGCGGAAAGGATTGGCGGGGATTGAGCAAAGGGGAGCAGCAGGCCTATGCCGTCGGCGTCATCGACGGACTCGATCTGGCTTACGCGTACGGAAGGCAGGGCACCGACTTGAGCTGGATTAATGCCTGCGCGGCCGGCATGTCCTCGGATCAGGCCCGTGCCATGCTGGAAGAAGAACTCGCCGCCAACCCGGGCGCGTGGAATGAGCTCACGGTTCACCAGGCGATGTACCGCGCGCTGAAGCATGCATGCCGATCGAAGACCGGGAAGACTCAGTAGGTGCGGATGGTTGCCGCCTCCTGAGATCGAAATAACAGGCAGGATGTTCAAAAAGGCCGCTGCTCTCACCCGCCCACCCCGGCGCGCCGGGACGCGCCGTTCCGCGACGCGGCCGCAGCACAGAGGCGAGGAGGTACATACCAAGCTTCGCTTGATCCGCTCGCTTCGATCACATGTGAGCGGATAGGTCCTTTGCCTCCAGTGTTTCTGCCCGGTTGAGCCTCTGAGGTTCACGCCGCGCCGAATAAGGCGCGGCACGTTTGTGAACGCCGCCGAGATGGTGAGGCGGCAGTGTTCCGCGAGAACGAAGCTGGCGGCCTTTTTCAACATCCTGTCTGGAGGTTGAGTTCTTTCCAACGCCGGTAGACGGCAATCCCATCGGGATGAGCCTGGTGAGTCATCGGCAGCCTTCGCTCATGCCAAGGTTTGGAGAATTCCCCGTAGAAGCTCGCGAAGGAAATATATTTGCGGTCATCCTGATAGAACGGCGAATAATCTTCGCGCCGCATGATGAAGACGACGCGGTCGGGACTGCAATAGTACATCGCCGCAAGACACATGGGGCATGGATGTGCCAGGATGTAAAAGTCACATCCGATGAGATGCTCGGTCTGCAGCTTGGCGGTCGCCTGTCGGATCGCGCAGATCTCGGCATGAGCAGTGGGATCGTGCGTTTGCGCCACCAGATTGACGCCTTCCGCCAAGATCGTCCCATCCTTCACAATGAGACAGGAAAACGGTCGCCCTCCGGCCTCCACATTGTTCTGTGCCAATTCTATGGTTCGTCGAATAAAATCCATAGCGATTCCTCCGGCCGGGTGCGTTCGTTTTCGCAGCGACGTGGGTGCGATCCAAGAGACTGCCACAGCGACGCGGTACTTGCAAAGCGGTTCATGATGAACGCAGGGGGATTCGTCGAGAACATGACCTCCTGCCGTCGCGTTCGATGCTCCTCCACGTTCAGGTCCGAATCCGGCTAGTGCTGGAACCTCTCTTCTCGTAGACTGACGGGCCGGGAGAAGATACCCATGCCTGACAGGACACTGATGATAAGCCACGCGGCCTGCTATCGAGCCGTTCTGGCGAGGGATAACCGTTTCGACGGAAAGTTTTTTGTCGCCGCGAAAACGACGGGGGTGTACTGCCGTCCCATTTGTCCGGCTCGCCCCAAGCGTGAGAATGTGGAATTCTTTAAAACGGCGCAGGCCGCGGAGAAGGCGGGCTATCGACCCTGTTTGCGCTGCCGTCCCGAGTCGGCCCCCGGATCTCCGGCATGGAACGGCACGCACACGACCATCGAGCGGGCGCTCAAACTGATTGCACAGGGAGCACTGGAACATCAAACGGAAGAGGCATTCGCCGACCGGCTCGGCATCACGGCGCGACATTTAAGACGGCTGTTCGAACAAGAAATCGGACAAACCCCCAAGCAGATTCATGACACCACCCGGCTCGACTTTGCCAGAAAGTTGATCGTCGAAACACGCATGCCCATCACGGAGATCGCGTTTTCGGCGGGTTTTCGATCGCTCCGCCGGTTCAACGATGCCGTCAAGAGACGGTTCCATCGTCCACCTTCCGCGCTCCGGTCGCTGCGGAAACCGGCTGAGACCATGCCGATGATCCGTCTGTCTCTTTCGTACCGAGCTCCGCTCGATTGGGACGGCGTCCTCGATTACTATCGCAGACATCGGATTGCCGGCGTCGAAGCGATCGAAGGAGAAACGTATTCGCGTGTGTTCAAGCTCGGAGAGGCCGGTGCGACGGGATTCTTCCGGGTCAGACCGCATGGCACGAAGCCGGAGCTGCTCCTCGAAATCACGATCTCGGATACGCGGCACCTGTTGAGAGCGGTGCAGCGCATCAGGCTCATGTTCGATCTGGATTGCGATCCCCTCTTGATCGCCAATGCGTTCGAGCAATCGGTATTTCTCGCCTCGCTTCAAGAGAAATATCCCGGCATCAGACTGGCGCGCGGGTTCGATCCATTCGAAACCGCGATCGCCACGATCGTGGGGCAGGTGATTTCGGTAAGGCAGACCGCGCGGATCATGGGTCAACTCGTCGCCGGGTACGGCGAAGAGATCCGGCATCCCCTGTCGGGTGAGCGAGTTCACGTCTTTCCCAATCCCGGCTCTCTTGCCCAAGCCGATCTACATGCCGTGGGCATCACGAGACAGAAACGAGCGACCATTCGAGAGTTCTCGTCGCGGGTCGCGAGCGGGCGCATTGAACTCGAACGGGCTCAAGATCGAGAAGATTTCAAAGCGGCCGTCCGAACCGTCACCGGCATCGGGGCATGGAGCGCGGAATATATGGCGCTCAGAGCGCTGGGGGACACGGATGCGTTTCCTGCGACGGACCTGGTTTTGAGCCGCGTGCTGAAAAACAACCCGACGTGCGATCCAGACGCCGTCAGGCCCTGGCGAAGCTATGTCGCCGTGTCTCTGTGGAAAGAATCCGCCCATATACAGCACCAGGAAAGGAAGAACGGTCATGCTGTCCTATAGATATATGGAGTCGGCGGTCGGCCGACTCAAGCTCGTCGCAGATGGCTCGAGCCTCGTCGCGGTCCTCTGGCCGAACGACAAGCCGTCACGGGTCAAACTGGATGAGATGCGGGAAGATCTCCATCATCCCGTCCTCCGTGAGGCCGAACGGCAATTGGCGGAGTACTTCAACGGCGAGCGAAGGACCTTCGACTTGCCGTTGCACCCTCGTGGAACGGCATTTCAACAGCGAGTGTGGCGACAACTGCAACGCATTCCCTATGGACGGACGCAAAGCTACGGTCATCTGGCCTCGGCGATCGGCAGGGGATCGGCGTCACGGGCGGTCGGCATGGCCAATAGCAGAAATCCCTTGTCGATCGTGGTTCCGTGCCATCGCGTGATCGGCGCCTCGGGTCATTTAACAGGGTTTGCCGGAGGGATCGAGATCAAATTGAAGTTGCTGAAACTCGAGAACGCATGGCTTTCAAAGGTTCCGGAAGCCGTGCCCGCTGCGTCTTGATCTTTGGGCGCGCTTGTGTCCTGAATGTGAGCCGCCTTCGTTGGGACGGTAGGAGCCATGTTGAAGCGCCCGCTTGTGCCGTATCTGATCACGACGGTCGGAGCGTTGCTCGCCGGCACCGTGATGCACGTCTTGTGGCCCGATTGGCGTTGGCACCATGAGCCGCTTCACTCCACGATAGAAGCACTGGGCGGCCTCGTCGCCATCGCGATGGCGACGGTGTTGGTGCGCGGGCATGGCGAGGCGGCGGCGGGTCGGTATCACTCGCTTGCCGCAGGATTTCTCGGCATGGGACTGCTCGAAGAGTTCCATGCGATCTCACGGACAGGCAATGGCTTCGTCTTGTTTCGGAACCTGGCCAGTCTGGCCGGCGGCATCGGCTTCGTGTTGGCGTGCCGGTCGTATCCGCCGCAGCCCGGATCATCCCGGCCGCGCTGGCATCCATGGATGATTACGATCGCAGCCTTGTCGATTGGGACCTGGTTTCTCATTTTTCCTCAACACATACCCGAGATGGTCCGAAATGGACAGTTCACTCCGACAGCGGTCGCGCCGCAAAGCATCGCCTGTCTGCTGTTCCTGATCGGAGCGGCTCGCTTCCTCATGGAGTATCGAAGCTCGAACCGGTCGGAGGATGCGTTGTTTGCGAGTCTCGCGCTCCTCTTTGCTCTCGCCGAGTTCGTGTTCATGTACTCGGTTCCATGGGATAACCGATGGTGGTTTTGGCATTCGTTACGCCTGGCCGCTTCGTTGCTGGCGTTGGGATACGTGGGTCGGAGTTACATTCAGGCGAGGTCCGACCTGGAGGCGTCTCTCGCACAAACGATCCGTGCCAAAGAGACGTTGAGCCACAGCGAGGGGCGACTCCGTCAGGTGCTGGACGAACGAACGAGGATGGCGGAAAATCTGCACGACAGCACCATCCAGTCGCTCTTCGCGATCGGACTCAACCTCGAACGATGCCAACGGCTGGTGTCGGACAGCCATCGAGAAGCGGGTTTGCAACTGGGCGCAGCCGTCGGCAGCCTCAAGGCGGTCATTCGAGACCTCCGAGGATATATTCTCGGTTCGGAATCTCCGATCACGAACGGACGGGCGCTCGAAGCGGCCCTGACCTCACTGGTCGACGAGATGAATGGATTACATCAACTCCATTTTCACCTCCACACCGGCTCCGGGGCCGTCGAGCGCGTGGGTGCCGAACAAGCGGTGCACATTCTTTCGATCGCGCGGGAAGCGATGAGCAACAGTCTGCGTCATTCCGCAGCCCGTATGGGCACGCTCTCGCTTGAGGCCCACGACGGGTATGTCCGTTTGAGTGTGGAAGACGATGGAATCGGATTCGATGCCGGCAATCGAAGACGGGGCCAGGGACTGAGCAATATGGAGGCACGGGCCAAACGATTGGGCGGCCGTCTGGAAGTGGTATCCGATCCGGGCCATGGAACGAGGATCGTCTTCGACCTTCCTCAGGAACAGGGCCATGCCGCGACCTGAAGCGAAACCGATCCGGCTCCTACTCGTGGACGATCATGAAGTCCTTCGCCTCGGGCTTCGGACGTTATTCACCGAATCCGGCGCGTTTCAGGTCGTCGGCGAGGCCGGCACCATGGCCGGGGCCATCGCGGCGGCTTCCACATTGAAACCGAAGGTCGTCCTCATGGACGTCAGGCTTCCGGATGGGAGCGGAATCGACGCCTGCCGCACGATACGAGCCGCCCGACCCGACACGAGGGTGTTGTTCTTGACCTCCTTCGCGGACGATGATGCGGTGTTGGCAACCATTCTGGCGGGAGCCGACGGTTTTCTCTTGAAGGAAGTGAGCAGCGAGCAGTTGCTCGATGCGGTCAAGGCGGTGGCGTCGGGACGGTCGATCCTCGATCAGGCGGTGACGCAGCGCGTGCTCGCGAAGGTGCGAACGCTCTCGGCTCCGGCGCCGCAGGAGAAACGGGACCCCTTGTCGCCTCAAGAGGAGCGGGTGCTCGCGTTGGTCGCCGAGGGCAAGACCAACAAGGAAATTGCGGTTTCGCTGAATTTGAGCGACAAGACCGTCGGGCACTACCTCGAAAACATCTTCCAAAAACTCCAAGTCACCCGCCGCGCCCAGGCGGCCGTCTATTTCTCCCGACAGCAGTCGAAATCGTAGCCCACCCATACGCCGCTGCAACCGTCAGGGACTGGCTCCGTCGTCCGCGCCGGTGCCTGCCCCGGTCCCAGTTCGGGGACAGACCGCACGCGCCCGCCTACCGAAGCCATGCGGCGGGCAGGCAGACGCGGGGAAGGGTGTCAGTCCCCTGCGCTAGGGGCATCTGCCCCGCGGGGTAGGGGAAGAATCGTTTCGTGAACGGAGCGGCTTCCCCTACCGGGCTGTCCGTTGCCGGACGTACGATGTCCGCATGAGATCGACGATCCATCACAACGTTCATCACACCAAGGAGGATGCCATGCTGAGAACACCCGGTCGCATGCCTATGTTGTTGGTCATGTCGGTGCTCGGAGCCGTGCTGACCGTTCCTGCGGGGCCGCATCAAGCGGCGGCGGCGGCGGACGGACAGGGAAAGGTGAAGGTGCTCTACCACGTCGACAGCAAGGATCCGGAGGTCGCGAAATACGCGCTCGCGCTCATCAACAAGCACATCGACGCAGAAGGCGGGCCGGACAAGATCGATGTCGAGCTCGTCGTGCACGGGCCTGCGCTGGAGTTGTTCGAGAAGGACCGGATGGACCCGGAGATGACCAAACGGTTCGACCAGATCATCGAAAAGGGTGCGAAAGCCGAGATGTGCCAGGTGTCCATGAAGGCCTTCGGGAAGACCATCGACAATCTGGCGAAGGGATTCGTCGCCACGTTGCATCCGGTGGCCGTGAAGCGCATCGCGGATCTGCAGAGGGAAGGCTACCTCTATATCAAGCCATGACGAGGAGGACGATCATGAATCGGTTGATCACGATGAGCCTCGCCCTGTGTCTCACATTCTCCACCTCGACGGAGCTTCGAGCGGCTGCGGTCGGCGCGCCCGTTCCGGCATTCGAGTTGGTGACGATCACGGGCGAATCCTACAGCAAAGAGTCGCTGAAGGGCCGGCCGGTGTTGCTGGTGTTCTGGGCGCCGTGGTGCCAGGTGTGCCAGCGCGATCTGCCGTTGCTGAGCGAATTCTATCGGCATGGCCGGCCGGAGCAGCTCGATGTCGTGTCGATCGGATTCGCGGACACGAGAACCAACGTCGAACGATTTGTGAAAGAGCGATCGGGAACCTTCGTCTATCCGACGGCCTATGACGAAGATCGCTGGGTGGCTCAAGAGTTCAAGGTCAATGCGACGCCGACGTATGTGTTGGTCGATGCCCAAGGCACCATCGTCTTGGTCCATCGCGGGGGCGGCGTGCTTCAAAACCCCCAGTTCCGTGAATTCATATCCACCGTCAAAGGATGAGGCGCGAAGCCGGAGAGGGCCAACGGTCTTCTCCGGCTTCCCGAAAGGATGATGCTCGAATCACTTCCACACACGTCGCTCATGGCTGCGTTCCTCGCGGGGTTTCTGTCGTTCGTGTCTCCTTGCGTCCTACCCTTGGTTCCCTCCTATGTGATGTTCGTCACCGGTCTGTCGCTGGATCAACTGACCGATTCGGCTGAGCGGCACAGGAGGCGAACGACGGTCATCGTCAATGCGCTCATGTTCGTCGCCGGATTTTCGCTCGTCTTTATCGCGTTCGGGGCTTCAGCCAGCTTGATCGGTCGGATGCTCAGTGACTATCAGGATGTCATTCGGAGAGTCGGGGGGGTGTTCATCATTCTGTTTGGACTGTATGTGATGGGGATTGTCAGGCTCAGATTCCTGATGACCGAGAAGCGGATTCACCTGAGAAGCCGTCCGGCGGGGTATGCCGGTTCTTTGTTGATCGGAGCGACCTTCGCGGCCGGCTGGACTCCTTGCGTCGGCCCCGTGCTCGGCACCATGCTGATGTATGCGGGCACGACCGATCGGTTGGCCGATGGCGTGACGTTGCTGGCGTTTTACTCGCTCGGCCTGGGGTTGCCGCTGCTCGCCGCCGCGATGGGAGTGGAGCGGTTCCTGACCTATTTCAGGCAAGTCCGGAAGTATGCGGGAGTGGTTTCCGGCATCAGCGGCGTCTTCCTGATTATCTTCGGCCTCGCGGTCTATAGCGATTCCCTCGGCCTCGCGACATCGTTCTTTGAGCGCTACGGCATCGGCTCATACTTGGGAGAAACCGGCGGATAGCGTTATCCCGCCGGTAACTTGCCGGCGAGGTCGATGCGATCTTCCATGTCTTCCAGTGCGATGGCGCGAGCGGGGATCGGCATGCGGTATACGATGATCATCCCGACGACGGCGCTGACGATCAGATAGAGGCTTAGCGAAAGAATGCTCCCGGTTTTCTTGATCAAGTACGTGGCGACAAGCGGTGCTGTGCCTCCAAAGACCGCCAGTGCCACGTTGTAACTGATCGACAAACCGCTGGAGCGCGTTCGAGGAGGAAAGAGGTCGACAATGGTCGCCGGCAGCGGCCCGAAATAGACGGCGATCAGGAAGGCAAAGGCAAGTTGGCCGGCCAGGATATATGCGAATGTGTCATGCGTCAGGAGCCGGAAGAGCGGGTAGGACAGCAGGGCCAGACCCAAGGAACCGGCCATCAGCAGGGCCCTGCGCCCGACTTTGTCCGAAAGAGCGCCCATGAGCGGCATGAGCAAGGCCCAAAATGCCATGCTGATCGTATTGATGGTCAGGGCGGAGTCGAGAGGAAATTTCAGGATACTCGCCAGATACGTGGTGAGATACACGAAGATGGTGTAGAACGCCGCGCCGTTCAGCCAATTGAGGCCGATGCCCGTGATAATTTCACTGCGGTGATGGACAAGAGCTTCCTTGACCGGGGAAGCCGCCACGCCGTTCGTACGGACCGATTGGAAGTCCGGCGACTCCATCAGGCCGCTCCTCAAATACAAACCGATTCCTCCCACCACGATCCCCAGCAGAAATGGTATCCGCCAGCCCCAGGCATGTAGTTGGTCGTCAGTCAAGTCGGCCGTGAACAGCGCTCCCATGCCGGAACCGAGCAGGATGCCGGTCGAAGCACTGCAGGGGATGAAGCTGCCGATGAAGCCTCGTCGGGCAGGCGGTGCCGATTCCAGGAGCAGCGTCATCGAGCCTGTATACTCCCCTCCGACCGAGATGCCTTGAAGCAGACGTAACACGGTGAGGAGAATCGGAGCGAGGGCGCCGATCTGCGCGTAGGTCGGAAGGAGTCCCATCATGAATGTAGGGACCGCCATGAGGATGGAGAGTGCGGAAGAGTAGTGGGACCGATGCAAAAAAGCAAGGTGAACGTCTTCATCCATTGACGCGCGCGATGGTGATCCGTACTCTTTCGAGGTTTGGTTGAAGGAGAGCGGATGGATGTCAATATTCCGAGAGGCCGTCGCCGCTTGTGGGATCCTGCGCGGATTCTGCGCTGGTTCAGTTCGCCCATCACCACTCAATTGGAAGCCGAGCAGATTCTGAGAATCGTGTGGAAGTATTTCCTCGTCATCATCGGTCTAGCCATGATCGGCGATGTGCTGATGTTCCTCTGGGGGCAATCGAAGGGCGGCGTCCGAGAATTTCCGCTTCTGGAGCTGCTTGGAGAGGCCGCGACGCTCTCGGTGGTCTCCGTGATGACGGCAAGGCACAGTCGGTCGTTGGCCATCGTGCTCTTCCTCTCGCTCTTGAGCATCGCAGGCCAATCGCTGCATGCCTTGGGGAGTCTCTTCAATCTCTCTTCCCATGACCTCCTGATGGCATCGCGTATCGTCGCCAACGTCTTCCTGCCGCTCATCACGATGGTGATCTCGCTGGTGAATGCGTTGGTCATGTACAAGGCCGTGACCGCGACGCTCTATTATCACGGGGTTCTCAATACAAGAGTCATATGGAAACATGTGCTGATGCTCGGCGCTGTCGTCGCGGTCGGAGGGCTCTTGCTGTCGATCGTGAACGAGGGGATGTGGAATGCCTTGAAAGCGCCGCTGAGTCTTTCGGACTACTCGACCGAGATAGAAGGACGCTTGAACCTGTGTTGGCTTGCGCTGGCCTGCTTGCTGTGCTCGAAGCTGCTGGCTTCCCGATTTCCCATGACGAAACCGGTCGTCATCGACGCCGAAACGTAGTCCGGCCGGCTTCCTGCATTCAGCGGATCGGTATCGGCTCGGTCTGGCCCGCCGTGCACATCAGACTCGAAGGAATCTCGAGTTGCCCGGACGGGCGGAACCCCCACGCTGTGGCGAGAGCTTGGCACGTCAAGCTTCGAAACGTCTCACCACCGAGGTCGACACAATGCGGGTAATGGGCATTCCCACGCAGCACCGCGGCTCCGCTTTCGACTGAGAAAGCCTGTACGGTCACATTTACAGCGAAGAGCGCTCCGCATTGAGACTCGAGCAGCGCTCCTTCCTTGCTTTGCTCGCGGTCCAGCAGCAGCACAAATTCGGCCCTCATATCCTTTGCGACAGCCAGCGCCGTCTTGCGATCCGACAACCCGCGTGAAACTTGATAGGCACGGAAGGAGCCCTTATCGGGGAGCAGAACGCTCGTATAGTGATGTGACCGGAGCCATTCCGCCGCAATGGCTGTCAGAGCAGGGTCTCCCCAGAGAAGGATTCGCTGTTGGGCCGTCGGCAAGGCGTGATGGGAACCGGATGTGATCGGAAATCGGACGCCGGAAGGCGGAGCTTTAGGGCATCCTGCCAGAAGAAGCAGAATGGTCAGAATAACAAATACGTGAAGCGTCGTCCGAACCATGCCGCGCCTGTGGCAAGACCATTCATACGTCCCGCCATTCTGATTCAATATTTTACTTGTCGGGATCGGCACGGTCCATTCACGGACAGGCGGGAATCGCGGGAAACTAGGGGAAT
>DATFDJ010000113.1:0-23791 GCA_035252115.1 Nitrospira sp.
CTTGATCGATGGCTGCCGTCTCAGCGAAGCGGATTTTCGCGTGTATCGTCACAACGATCTTGTCCATCTCGAGTCGTTGCTGGCGCGCCGAAGAAACCGTCGCCGCACCTTGATCGTGACCGACGGCGTCTTCAGCATGGACGGCGACCTTGCACCGCTTCCCGCATTGGTTGACTTGGCGTCGCGCTACGAAGCGCAACTCTACATCGACGATGCCCATGGTACCGGCGTCATGGGCAAGAGCGGGCGCGGCACGATCGAACATTTTCACCTGGAGACCGCCATTCCGTTTCACATGGGAACCTTGAGCAAAGCGCTCGGAAGCAGCGGTGGATACGTGGTGGGGCCTGAGTCGATCGTTCAATACCTATTGAATTCCAGCCGCACCTTCATTTTCACGACCGCTTCCACTCCGGGCTCCGCGGCGGCCGCGACGACCGCTTTGAACATTCTCCAGCGTGAGCCCGAACGGCGCGAGCGTCTGTGGGCCAATCGCGAGCGCTTGTATGCTGGTCTCACAAACCTTGGTTTCACATTGGCTCCCACTGCAAGCCCGATTCTTCCCATCATCATCGGCCAAGCCGATCGAGCGTTGCTCTTCGCCAAGACATTGTTCGCGCACGGCGTTTTCGCACCTGCGATTCGACCTCCCACCGTACCCGACTCGACCAGCCGCATACGTGTCACGGTGACATCGGAACATACGACGGAGCAGCTCGAACACGCACTCGCCGCCTTCCGATCCGCAGGCGAGGCGGCCCGCGTCATCTGATCGATCAAGACCGCAATTTTCCGGACGACTTTTTCGATTTCCTTGCTTTACGAATGCCGTGTGGCATGATGGCCTTCGGTTCGGATCATCGGCCGGTTCGGCCATTTATTTCATCCAGGAGTCGTTCATGGATATTTCAAAGCTTCTCACGTTCTCTGCGAAAGAAGGCGCGTCGGATTGCCATATCAGCGCCGGCGAACCGCCCATGATTCGACTGCACGGCGATCTGAAGAAGCTGGACCATCCTCCCCTCACCTCCGAGGAAACCCACGCCCTGATCTACGACATGATGAACGACGCGCAACGCAAGAATTTCGAGGAACATCGCGAGTGCGACTTTTCGTTCGAACTGGGAGACATCGCGCGGTTTCGCGTCAACGTCTTTATCCAGCATCGCGGCCTCGGCGCTGTCTTCAGAAACATTCCGACCGACATCGTCCCGATGGAAAAGCTCGGCATGCCGCCGATTCTGCGGCAACTTTGCGACAAGGAAAAGGGACTGATTCTGGTCACCGGACCGACCGGGTCCGGTAAGTCGACGACGCTGGCCTCGATGGTCGATTATTTGAACAATACATTCGAAGGCCACATCATCACGATCGAGGACCCGATCGAGTTCATCCACCGGTCGAAAAAATGTCTGGTGAATCAACGGGAGCTGGGCGTTCATACGTTGTCGTTCGCCAATGCGCTTCGATCTGCGCTGCGTGAAGATCCCGACATCGTGCTCGTCGGCGAAATGCGCGACCTCGAAACCATTCAGTTGGCTCTGACGGCCGCGGAGACCGGTCACCTGGTCTTCGCGACACTGCATACCTCGAGTGCTCCAAAAACGATCGACCGCATCATCGACGCCTTTCAGCCGGCGCAGCAGGCCCAAATCCGCACTCAGCTATCGGAGGCGCTGGAAGCCGTCATCACGCAGACCCTGCTGAAGAAAAAAGCCGGGGGTCGTGTCGCAGCGCTGGAAATCATGGTCGCGACGACCGCCATCCGCAATCTCATCCGGGAAGCCAAGCTTCACCAGATTCCGGGCATCATGCAGGCGAGTCAGAAAGACGGCATGCAGACCATGGACATGGCGCTCGTCGATTTGGCCATGCGCGGCATCGTGACCAAAGCCGAGGCGCAATCGCGCAGCATGAGTCCGAATCTCTTCGGCACTCCGGCCGTCGGAGCGGCGTAACGCAAACCATACGGGATTTAAAGGGAACCAGATATGGACGTACGGACGCTCCTGAAGGTCATGGTGGATCAAGAGGCGTCGGACATGTATTTAACGGTGGACGCGCCTCCCACCTATCGGGTCCACGGTTCGACCAAGCCGGCCAACATGGCGGCGTTCACCAACGAACAGCTCGAAGCCCTGGCCCTCGCACTGATGCGAGGGCAACAGCGCGGCGAATTCGAAGAAAAGATGGAGATGAATCTCGCCCTCTACTACAAGGAGCTGGGGCGGTTCCGCGTGAACATCTTTCGTCAGCGGGGCAACGTCGGACTGGTCTTCCGTCATATCAAAGCGGAGATCCAAACCGTCGAACAACTACGCCTTCCCGCGATCATCAAAGACATCGCCATGACGAAGCGGGGATTGGTGCTGGTGGTCGGAGCCACCGGATCGGGAAAGTCGACGACCCTTGCCGCCATGATCGACCACCGAAACGACGTGCATCCCGGCCACATCGTCACCGTCGAAGATCCGATCGAGTTCGTGCACAATCACAAAAAATCACTGATCACGCAGCGGGAAGTGGGATTCGATACGCTCTCGTTCCAAAATGCCCTCAAGAACACGCTTCGCCAGGCCCCCGACGTCATTCTGATCGGCGAGATCAGAGATACGGAAACAATGGAGGCGGCCATTACATTTGCCGAAACGGGACACCTCTGCATCGGGACATTGCACTCGAACAACTCGAATCAGGCGATCGAACGCATCATGAACTTCTTCCCGGTCGAGCGGCATGCGCAGATTTATTTGCAGTTGTCGCTCAATCTGCGCGCGATTATCTCCCAGCGCCTGGTCCCCTCTGTGGACGGCAAACGTGTGCCGGCGCTGGAAATCATGATGGACACGCCTCGCGTCAAAGACCTGATCAAGAAGGCCGAAATCGACACGTTGAAGGAAGCCATGGAGCAAGGCGTGGACGAGGGGTGTCAAACATTCGATTATGTACTGCTGCAGCTCTACAGAGAGGGCCAGATCTCATTGGAGCAGGCACTGATCAACGCCGACAGCGCAAACAACCTCCGGCTCAAGATCAAGCTTGAGGGTCTCAAAGGCGACGACGCCATCAACGCGTTGCTGGACAAAGGCCCGCACGCCACAGGGGAAGGAACCGCGTTCAAAATACAGGGCGGCGGTCCGGGAAATGTGACTCCGTTCCGGAAACGTTAGCGCGTCGAGCCGTGATATCACGACCGGCTTATCGAATCGCCTCCCCCTCCTGCCGCTCCAGATAGGCCGCAATCTTTTCCACCGCGAGCGCGCTCAGTTTGGATCCGTACCAGGTCGGCATCGTCGCCGGCGGGTATCCGGGAACCACAAAGATACCGGGCTCCAAGACCGATTCGAGCACATATTCATGAACCGTCTGTGCCCGTCCGCGATACGTGGAATCGCGCAGCCGATCCGGCCCGGTCTTGCCCAGGACGAGCGGCGGCCCCACCATGCCCTGCGCGCCGGCGATACCCGGAATCGTGTGGCAAACGGGACAACCGGCCTTCGTGAATATCGTGGCGATCGGTTCGTCTCCTGTCACGAGGGGAACCATCTCGGGCGCCAACGCCACTGGCCCCCGTATCCGGGACGATTCGGGCTGCCGGTGTTGGAAAAGAGCCCAGAGCACTCCTCCCAGCACGACCATGACAATCAGGCTCGTGACCGATCGCTCAGACATACACCGCTGCAGTCATGAGACCGAATGAATTTCCGGCAGGTGAGAGAGCGTGAAATGCGGCGTTGAGATCGGCAGCTTCGGACTCCGTCCGTTCGTTTCTATTTGCCCGCACTCATCGCGCAACGGAACCCCATCGTCCGATCGTGGAAGTCCGGTTCGGCCGAGAAGCGGACCGTCGCGCGAAGATGGCGGGGCGGATCGATCCAACTTCCTCCTCGGTAAACCTTTTTTGAGCCGCTCTCCGGCCCCGTGGGATTGTCCTTCGGCGGATTCTTCTTGTAGTACTCGCGATCGTACCAATCGGCGACCCATTCATTCGCATTCCCCGCCATATTATAGATGCCGTAGGCACTGCGGCCTCCGCCTTTTTGAATACCCAGGCGGATGTTGAGTCCGGCCGCGCCATAGGTGACGGGGGCGAGGGTCACAGGATAGCTGACCCAATCCCCGCGATTGTAATTGGCCAAATCAGGGAAGGGCGTCATGAAACCCCACGGAAAGCGCCGAGCCTCATTGCCTCGCGCGGCCTTTTCCCATTCCGCTTCGGTCGGTAATCGCTTGCCGGCCCATTTGCAATAGGCATCCGCATCGTCCCATGAAACATCCACCACAGGACGATCGGGAGCGGCCACCACGGCATCATCGTCCAAGAGAGACGGTGGATCGTGCTTGGTCGCTTCGACGAATTTGTCATAGCGCTGAACGGTCACCTCAAATTGATCGATGAAATAGTCCTTCAAACAGACCTCGTGCTCGGGACTTTCATTGGGGAACCCCTGAGCCGCCTCCGGTCCGATGTTGTTGTTTCCCATGGTGAAGCAGCCGGCAGGAATGAATACCATAGGCGCCTCGTCGTTCCCCTTGGGTTCGGCCTTGGGAAAGACCACCTCGTCCTTGTCCTTGTCTTTGTCTCCTTGCTTCGCAGGTTGGGACTCGCCCGCACCGAGCATACAAAGTCCGCTCATGAGCAAAACCAAGGCCCATCCAAAAGTCCGTCTGTCCCCCATCATCGCCTCCTAGACCCGGCTTGACGACGCATCAGTGTAGTCCCCCAGCGGGGCAAACTCAACTCCGTCTCCCGAACGCCCGTTTCGGCACCCGGTCGCCCTGCTTATCCTTTTTCATGGCTGCTCAGAGAGACTGCGCAGCCGAGCCGCGCGTCAATGCCTTCGTCGAAGGCTTCAGCGAGATCGGTCGCCAGCGGCACTTCCCGTTCATAGACGGTGAAGTGATACGGGTCGTTCGCCGTGAGACCGAATTTGTCGATCAACATCTGATGCTGGCGTTCCGATTGGATGTGGTAGCGCACGCGCGCACGCAACTTCAGACCGGCCAGTTCGTTCGGCAGCCGATATGAAAACGTGTAATCTCGGCTCGCCAAGGGCATCAGCCGGTTGTCGTACAGCTCGACGATGGCCGGCTGCCACATGATCCACCGGCCCATCGTCTCCGTTTGTTCCTTGAGGATCTTGCCGTTCTGCTCCATCACGGCGAATTCGACCGTAAAATGCCGGTCGGGATCGCCGGTCGGCAATTTGTGGCCGGCCCCCGCATTGACCAAGGTGAGCGTGACCTGCAGATCTTTACCCGATTTCGGCAGCGAAGGATTGGTCTTGACTTGGACAGCCACGGCGCTCTTCACCATGGCCGGATCGTGCCCTCCCCGCCAGAGATGCTGACGTCCCTTTCTTATCGGGCTGTCGAGCGCCACGGGGCGGGTGATTTCAGGCATGTGGCAGCTTTGGCAAATCAAGCCCCGCTCTTTCATGTAGTATCCGCCCTCGTACTCGGCATACGTTCCGCAAGGTCCTCCATTATAGAATTGCGCCGGTCCACCGACGACGCTGTGACAGCGATAACACACTTGGGTCGTGCGGAAGCTCGGATCGAACCGCGTCGGATGCGGAGCCGCGGAATCCTCGAAGGGACCCAGGATCACACCGTCTCGGACATGGCAGGCCGCGCAGGTCACCCCTTCCTTTTGATACTCGGGGTCGTACTTCGGATTCGGCTCTTGGACGGCTTTTTCCACACGCTCGCGCGGGATGTCCTTAATAAGGGTGGATTGCTGGTTTTCCAACGGCGCATGACAGTTCAGACAGACCCACGTGTGCTTGTCCTTGGTCCAGTAGGCGTGGAAGAAAGGATCGCGATACGCATAGGCATGGATGCTCGACTTCCATTCATTATAAATCTCCGTGTGACAGGTCCCGCAGGACTCGGCCTTCAAGCTGGTCAGTCCATCCGGAATCTCTTGATAGGAAATGGCATGCGCATAGTCGGATCGCAGACCGAAGATCACCGTCGGCTTGATCTCGGTATAGTAAACGTACACGAGGGCGGTCAGGACGACGAGCGTGATCAGGATCTTGCTCAAGAGGCGCATCTCTCCAGGTTTAATCCTTCTTCGGTGGACGCACGAATTGACGGTACAGCACGGGCATGACAAAGAGCACTCCCAACACCGTAAAGGCGAGGAGCAGCCGAGGCGACGCCAGTTCGCTCAGTGAATTGATCGTGCCGAGTTGTCGCCCCGCATAGGTGTAGGCCAGACTCCCGGGAATAATGCCGAGCGCAGTTGCCGTCATGTACGTCCCGGCGTTTACGCGTGTCAATCCCGAGAGCAGATTGACCACGAAGAAGGGAAACAGGGGAATGAGGCGCAGCGTCAGCAGATAGTTGAATGCATTCTCCCTGAATCCTTCTTGGAAGGCGGCGAGCCGAGAGCCGAATGTGTCCTCCACCCAGTCGCGAAAGAGATACCGCGCGGAGAGAAAGGCCAGCGTCGCGCCGGTGGTGGCGCCGACATTGACGTACAGAGCGGCCCATACGGTGCCGAACAGAAATCCGCCGGTAAGCGTCATCAGCGTCGCGCCCGGGAGGGAGAAGGCCGTCTGCGCAATGTAGATCACGATAAACAGGGCAACCGCGGCAACATAATGCTGTTCGGTGAACGCCAGCAACTTGTCCCGATTGCCTTTCAGCACGTCGAGTGAGAGATATGCCGTGAGGTCAAAGAAGTAGAACCCCCCGATGATGAGGACAAATAGTCCTGCCACGACGAGCTTGCCCTTCATCGAGGCGGGATGCCGACCGTTCTGGTGGAGGATCCGGTCCTGTGCCGACATTGCAACGTTCCTCGAGACTCCGTATGGTAGTCCACAACATGGAACATCATCCAGTCTCCCTGACCGGGCGAAATCACGACCGGTTGACATCATAACCCGTGTCCTTCCGGTGGGCCCCAGTCTCGTCTCGCCGTGCTGACTCGATGGGACGGTTCCAGACGACAGGACCGGCCATGAGACGGCGCTTCGCATACGGTTATTCGTTTTACGTGATCCTCGCGATCGCCGGCGTTATGGCTCTGACCGGAGCCGTTTCTTCGGTAAAGACCGATCGCGAGCGCGACGGCCTATTCGGCCCCGTGCGGCAGGTGGTGACTGTGTCCGGTGAGACGCACGTCACCAGGATGTACAGTCGGGCGGGTGCGTTGTTGGAGGCCGCGACACGGCAAGCTGCTCCGGTCGATCAACCGGACCTTGGCGAACGGGTCCAGAAGACGATGTTCGTCTACGACGCACAAGGACGGCGAACGCGGGAGATGGTCGATGAGGGCGATGGACCGTATCTCTCACGACTCTATGCCTATAGCGCGACGGGAACGCCGATCGCCGAAGCCGCTTACCACATGTGCGGGACATTTTCCTCGCTGGTTGTGCATGACTATGATGCGGCAGGTACGCTCCGCCGTGACCTTTCCTATCGGTTCCGTTCGATGGGGGAGCACCGATACACCTGGGATGCACAGGGAAGGATCACGGCCCGGAAGGATTATCAAAACGGCGTCCTCATATCCACTTTGCGCTACTCCTACGATGCGCAAGGCCGTCTGACCGAACAAGAGGCCACCCAAGCGGACGGCACGTCGCTCAGCAGAACGGCGTACCAGTATGACCAGCGGGGAAATTTAATCGGTGAGGAGCTGACAAATTTTCACGATCCGTCGCTCAACGCAAAAAGCGTTTCCA
The DNA here is from genome assembly GCA_035252115.1 of Nitrospira sp. Classification (GTDB taxonomy): domain Bacteria; phylum Nitrospirota; class Nitrospiria; order Nitrospirales; family Nitrospiraceae; genus Nitrospira_C. Next base: position 7,704 of record DATFDJ010000113.1, read on the forward strand.
GCTATGAGTACGATGCGGCGGGAAACTGGACAGGACAAATCGTCCGACGGCTGATGATCCCGGCCGGTGAAGACGGGAAGCCGATGTCCGAAGGCACTGAGGTGATTCGACGGATCATCAGCTATTATTGACCAAATCTCCGTTTCTTCAGGCGACCCGCACGTTGATCATGCCCTCCCGGATCGCCGTCCTCAGAAGCTGTGCCGTGTTCGAGACGCGCATTTTCTTCATCATATTCGCGCGATGGGCTTCCACGGTCTTGACGCTGATTTTCAGCCGTTCTCCGATTTCCTTGTTTTTGAACCCGGCCCAAATCAGCTCGATAATCTCTTGCTCCCGCGATGTGAGAGATTCAGGCCGTTTCGCACGGGGCGGCGGCTTCAGTTCGGCGAGAGATGTACGACGCACGCGTTTCGTCGTTCGTGCCATGATCCCAGTTCCTCACCTGTTCGGTGTCCCGAGTGATTTACTCCCTTAGAGCGTCGCTCGCGGGAGAGTTCGGTGTGAAACCCAAATCTCCCGCGAGCGCGGTGGACTTCCGGTCGTGACCCGTGTCGCGCTTCTCCTGCGACACTCGCCGTCCTCATCCATGTCGGTAAGGACGGACGGCTCACACTCTGCTACGGAGTGATGTTCTCGAACTGTTCCCCGGGCTTGGGGTCTCGCTCGCCGCGTCCGACCACAAAGACACTCGCATTACGATCGACTTGCGCGCTGGCAATGTTTTCGTCCAAGCGTATTTGATAGTCGTATTTCCCAAGCTGGGAGAAACAAAGGCTCGCGGAGGAATTTGGCGCGACCACGGCGGACAAAATGCTCTGATCGATGGTTTTAAACCCCGTTCGACAGGAGATGGGCACTGCGTCCGTTTTCGGAAAGACCACCGCGATCGGCTGGGATCGCTGATTCACCCACCGGACCTCGTCCCCCCTGCCCGCATTGATCTGAAGCGGTTCAATGTTCTCCCCGACGTTCACCGTATGTATTCGCGCTTTCTTCGAAGAGTAGCCCGCGGAACTGCACCCGGCAACCAACACCACTATTCCCAAGAACAAGATGCCGTACTTGGATGTTTTCATCATCATACCTCCTTAGAGCGGCTCCTCGATGGACCGCGTCGTTATTTAAATAACATCAGACCGTCGCTTGCCGTTGCAGTGGGAAAACCCCTAGGAGAAGCGCTGCAAAATACCAGGCTAGGTAGATGGTGCTAGGCTTCGTTCCGCTGCCTTTCTTGTTGCCGCCTCTCGATCACCCTATTACAATACGCTCCTTCCGATTCCCCCTCAGGAGAAGGACCATGAGCTATATCGACGACAACCTCATAACGGGGGAGCACGTTGTCTTTCGAACTCACCTCCATTGGAAAATATTCCTCTTGCCGGCCTTGCTCTTGTCGGGAGGGATCGCGCTGATGGCCCTGGCCATACACCAAGGGATAGATCCTTATCTTTCGCTGCTCATCCTCCTTGTTCCGGTCTGGAGCTTGTTCTCCGCGTACCTCGGATGGCGCTGTTCTGAATTCGCGGTCACGGACAAGCGTGTCTTGATCAAAACCGGCATCGTCAGTCGGCACACGCTTGAAACGTTGCTGACCAAAGTCGAGAACATCGGGGTCGAGCAGACCCTGTGGGGACGGCTGTTCAACTATGGCACGCTCTATGTGACCGGCACCGGGTCCACCCGAGAGATATTTCCCGGTATCCATGCGCCGCTGGAGTTCCGTAAAGCGATTGAAGCCGCAGCCGTCGCCTTTGAAGAACGACGGCCAAGCGGACGGAGACCCGCTGATCTCGCGTAACCGACTTCGGAACGGCGGTTCGCTTCCGGTGTTCAATCCTTCTTTCCTTCCACGACTGTCACTTTATTCATTGATGCCGTCTCCGCACGGAAAACTCCCAATATTCTCCACAGGGCATTTGGAGATAGGCTGATGACGTGGGTGTTGACAGCGCCTCGGAGAATCGCATCCTCGCGGGCCTTCCCGAACGGGAACGGTCTTTGTTGCTCTCTGCTCTCGAAGAGATCGAACTCTACTTGGGGGATGTGCTGGACAACGCCGGAGACTCGCTCCGGTTCCTCCATTTTCCTCTCCATGCCGGCCTCAGTGTCGTCAATCAACAAGCGCAGCCACACGACCGGCAAGTGGTGGACGTGAGCGTGGTGGGAAGGGAGGGATGTACGGGGGCGTCCATTGTGCAGGGAAGCGACAAGTCGCCGTCGACGGTCATGGTGGAAATCGGCGGGACAGCGGTCCGCTTGAAGTCTTCAGAGGTCCTTCAACAGCGTGCCGACCTGCCGTATCTGTGGAACGCGCTCGCACGGTACAATTTTCTCCTGTATCGTCACGCGATCATTTCAGTGGGATGCAGCCAATTCCATTCTCCCGAACAACGAGCGGCTCGATGGCTCAAAGCTCATTGGCACCGAACCGGCGTGGCATTATTTCCCTTTTCCACGCCGTTCTTCGCTGCGCAGGCGGGTCTCGACGAGCAGACCACTGCGGAAGTGCTGAGCGAATTGGAACGCCGTGGAGTCATCCAACTGAGCCATAATACGATTGCGATTGCGAATCAGGATGCGCTCGCCGCTCGATCCTGCGACTGCTTCGCGCAGGCCAAGGCGGCCACTGACGAGTATGCCTATGATCTTGCCCACATCGCTTCCGCGTACAAATAGAGATTGTGCAGACCGCGGTTGCACAGTCTTGCCTCATGCTGCCGATATGGATTCCCTCGATCCGGCCGGTGCAGGCACGGCACAGCGGGGCGGAAAGCGCACGGTAAAGCGGGAGCCCCTGCCCGGGACACTGTCGACCACCATCTCGGCGCCATGTGCTTTCGCGATTTCCTTCACAATGGCGAGGCCCAGCCCGACGCCGCCGCACTCACGGGATCGGGACGTATCGATGCGATAGAATCGATCGAAGATTCGCGTCAGATGCTCCGCCGCGATGCCTTCGCCCGTATCCGAGACGGCCACGGCCACGCCGCCGCGATCCGGCTTGATGTCAACGTGAACCCGTCCATCGCTTGGCGTATGGCGAATGGCGTTATCCAGCAAGTTCAGGAAGACGCGCTGCAGTTGCTCGCGGTTGCCCAGAACGGCCGGAGCGTCATGTGCGCTCAACGTCAATGAAATCCTTCGATCTTCGGCCAATACTCGGAGCTCGTCGATGAGTTCTTCGACGAGCGGCGTGAGCGCCACCGTGTCCATTGCGGGCCGGAGATCGGCGCCGGCCAGGCGAGTGAGGGTGATCAATGATCGACAGAGGTTCATGAGCCGCTCGACGGACGCGAGATTGGCAATGAGCGTCTCCCGATATTCATTGGCGCGGCGATTCTTCCGAAAGGCGACTTCAAGGTTGCCCTTGAGCGCCGTGAGCGGCGTTTGGATCTCGTGTGCGGCATCCGTGACGAAGCGGCGTTGGGCCTCCACCATCCGCTGGATGCGATCCATCATGGCGTTGAAGGCCTCGGCCAATCGCTGAAATTCCCCGTATCCGGCATTCAGCGTGAGTCGCGTGGTCAGCGAGGAGGATTTGGCAATGTCCAGCGCGGTGACGCTGAGCGCTTCAATCGGCATCAGAGCCTGACGGGTCACCCACTTGCTCGCCCACCACGCCAGCATGCCGATGCCGATGGAGGTGGTGACGAGGAGCACCGCCAAGCCGTTCAGGGCTTGCTCGAGAAACCGTAGCGGAGTTTCCGCCTGCAAAATGTATTGCACCGTCCCCTGCTGAATGATCGGCACCCAGACGCGCCGAATCGAGACACCGGCCGGGTTCCGTACGGTGGCAAAGACATGTTCGCCGGCCTTGGCGGCGGCAAGGAGTGCGGGCTCCGCCGGCGGACCGTTCGCGACCGCGACGCCTTTCCACAGGACGAGCCCATCGAGCGATAAGAGCTCGATCGACAAGGCCGCTTCACGGAATTCGATTTGCTCTCCTTCGTTCGGGATGGCCGATTGCATCGCGGCGTCGGGTCCGTTCTGCGACGCATCGAGCAGGATGCCCAGATTGCGCCGCGCAATGTCGGCCCACCCTTCCGCCATGGCTTCCAGTTTGGAATCGACGTAGTGGTGGAGGATTTGATGAAAGCCGGCATACAGGGCCAGGTCGAAGGTGACCAGCAGCAGGACGATGAGCGCGAGGGTCGAACGTTGAATCCGGCGGCGAAAAGACAGCCTCATCGGTTCCCGGGCGTATGAATCACATAACCGATCCCGCGGACCGTATGGATCAGCGACGCAGTGGCGGGACGGTCGATTTTGGCGCGAAGCGCGCGAATATGCACGTCCACGATATTGGTCATGCAATCGTACTGACTATTCCAAACATGTTCAATGATGGCGGTGCGCGTCAGGACCCGATCTCGGTTGCGCAACAAATACTCCAAGATGGCGTACTCCTTACTGGTCAAGAAGATCTCTTCTTGTCCCCTCCAGATGCGATGCGCGACGAAATCCAATTGAAGCTCGCCGACCGTCAACCGGCCGGCCGGCTGGACCGTCCCTCTCCGTAACAGCGCGCGGGCCCTTGCCAGGAGCTCCGCAAAGGCAAACGGCTTGGTCAAGTAATCGTCGGCGCCGGAGTCGAGGCCGAGAACGGTGTCGTCCGTCGAGTCCTTGACCGTCAACAGGAGTACGGGTGTCTGGGACGCGCCGGCTCGGAGCGCCCGGCAGACGGCGAACCCGTCCATCTTGGGCAGCATGACATCCAGAATGATCAAATCATACGAAGCATGACGGGCAAGATGCAGGCCCATTTCACCGTCTTCGGCCAGATCGACGGCATAGCGTTCCTCCTGCAAGCCCTTCTTGAGGAATTGGGCCACGCTTCGATCATCCTCGACAACGAGCAAGCGCATGTCCTGAGCTCCCTGTTCATTGTAATTCATTTTTCAAACATGAAGATGAGAAGAGCATGAGTCTCCGGTGAAGATTTGATGAAGGCCCGTTTCAGACAATCTTCATTCAACCGTCATCAGGCCTTCATCGTCGGCCTGTAGGATGGGTGGAAGAATGGAGTCTCACCGGGACGACCGCGATTGGCATGGTGTTTCATCGAACGGCAATGGCCTGTCTTCTGTGTCTGCTCACCGTGCAAGGCTGCATCACTGATGCGGCGGGAAACAGGCGATTTCGCTTGGAGGCGCTGGAGAGCCGCTGCGGAGTGCCGACCGTCAAACAACTGACGGCGCTTCCCCCGCTGCCGCTCGAGTCCCGGGGCGATGCGGAGAGCACGTCTCCCATGATTCCGTTGTCTCCGGTCTCGGTCAGATTGGCGAAGCTCCTCGGTCTGGACGGTGCTTTGCACGACCTTGCAGCCCTGCAACAGGATCATGCCGGCGACTCCACCGCTCTCTTATGGCGACATCAACAGATTATGGACCGGATCTCCCTGGCCTCCTTCGATGTGATCAGTACCGTCACGGAACTCGACTGCGAAGAAGCGCGCGCCGATCACGTCGCGGACGGACTCACCGAGGTGCGGCAGGACAAGCAAGAACGCGGCTTGTTCCTCGCACTCGTAGGCGACGCGCTGATCGGGGTCGTGGCCGGAGCCCTGTCGCTCGCCGGCAAGGCGACGGCGGCATCCGCGAATGCGATCCTCGGCGGCGTCCTGGCGACGGGCGTCGGCGGAGCAGCCACGATCTTTCTCGCGGCGGACCATGAGTTTTCGCATTCGCGCAATCATCTCGCGGAGCTCTGGGAGGCCGCCGACTCTTCGCCGCTCTTCCCCGACTCGGTCTGGCGATATCTCACCGCTCCGCTGGATCGGTCCGAGGCAACGATTCGCGATGAGTTGATCGCACGGTGGCGGCATGAAGGCCGCTTCGGGGATCCGGACTCGAAGACCGCCGAACGCCGGGCCGCGCTCCTGTTCGGCGAAGGCGGCATCTACGATATTCGCGACTTGCGGATACGGGCCGAGATGCTGAATCACCTCAAATCGACCGTGCTGCAGATGGGTCAGGATCTCAACGTCTTGATGTATGACATCATGGCCGCGTCTCCATACGCCATGACCGCGATGACCGAGGTGGAGCGATGAAACGGATCGCTCGGCTTCTCGTCGTTCTCCTGTTTCTCCACGGCGTCGTCGGCTGCCTCCCTCACCTGCAGGCATCGCCTCGTGCTCAGGCCGACGCGGCGTCGTCCCGCTGTCATTCGTCTCCGGCTCTCCGTGACCTCACCAGCCGTGATCCCGTCCCGCGCGCCGTGGCGAATGCCGCGTCGGTCGGTCCGTTCCTTCCCCCGTTATCCATGGAAGCCCGGCGAACGGCAGTGCAGATCGGCCTTCCCGATGTCCTGGCGATCTGGCCGTCCATCAAGGAGCAGGCCGATGAAACGCGCCGATCCTTGGCGATGATTGCGCTTCGCCAGGCGTTGAATCGGCGTCTCGCCCTTGTCGCGTCCGATGTCATGAGTACGATGGCGGCCATCGATTGCGAAGCGGCACGCAGCGACCACGTCGCCGATGCGGTCGCGGAAACGCATCAGGACATCTCGGAGCGCGCACTGTTTGCCGTGTTCGCCTCGGATATTTTCATCGGCATCATTCCAGGCGCACTCATGCTGGCCGGGCACAACGTCGCGGCGGAGATCAATGAAGTGTTCGGAGGGGTCGTCGGAACCGCCTTTGGCAGCGTCGATGCCGTCCTCCACGTCGAGCAGGACTTTCGTCATCCGCAGAACTTCCTGGGGGAGCTCTGGGAAGGGCCGGCCCGGTCACAGCTCTTCCCGGCATCCGTCTGGCGATTTTTAAACGACGCCTCCGAGGAAGATCCACGCCGGACGGTGAGGCAGGTCTTACTGGCACGGTGGCATACCGATGGTCGGTGGGATCGGCCCGAACTGATGCCTCAGGCGGCGGGGAAGCCCCTGCTCCTGTTGAGCGACGGCGGGCGGTACGGCCAACGACCTCTTCGGATGCGCAGCGAAATGCTGCGCCAGCTCGGCTCCGAAGTCCTTCATCTCGGCTTGGCAATCCATCGATTGAAGTATGAGCTCACACAATGGCTCGACGCACAATCCATTGCGTCCCTTCAGACACACCAAGGCCGGCACGTCGGCAATCCGACGCTACCCGGTTCGACCACAACGGGAACGCACGGTTACAGGGGATAAAGATGGCGACCTATCGTGGGACACCGAGCGTGTCGATCAGCCTTCGCGAGAGGCCGAAGAGTGCGAGGAACCTTCTCTTCGCGGCGCTTCCCACGCTTCTGGTCGCATGCACGGCAACCTATCCATTCCACGAGCAGGGTCGGCAGATGGTCCGGCAGGACGAACAGATCGTCAAAGGCATCGGCATCGCCCTTCTCACGCCCGAGTCGCTGACGTCCGGTCCGCAACACATTGTGGCGACGCTCGCGGTCGGCACGCGAACAGAGATGTCGAATGTCAGCGCCGTCTGGTTGACGTCTCAGGCGCCTCTCAGCGGAACGCGCCGCACGGTGCGGATGTTCCCCACTGTCGATTACACCGATGGTTTTGGCGCGACGGTGTCTTTCACCGAAGCCGGCCTCTGGCGTCTCGACATCCAGGTGTTCCGAGTGGGTGGGATTCCCGCGACTGCGACGTTTACCGTCACGTGCTGCGAAGAGGAGGAGTCCAATACCGGTATTTCATAAGAAGTCTTCGGTTACCGGCAAGAAGCCGGGCGGATGTACGCGACGCCTGACAGAACAATCGGCGTGCCGACGCATCCGGCTGGTCGATGGACCAGGGTTTCGACTAGTGGCCTCGGGCTCGGAAGCAACGCTAAGAGAGATCCCACCTGCGATCCATTCGTGAACAGGAATAAGGCGCGCGGGTTTTCCCCACAGCATGTGACCGGCGATGGACCGGCAGTAAGACGAAAGCCTGGCGCGTGCACGATTCGGGCGACCACCTACAACCGCTCGCAGGCCCGGAAACCTCAATCAGTACCTGTGATGATGCCTTACCCACGTCATCTCGACCAAACCGCGCACGCCGGACGATCGACAAGCATCGCGCCGGCACGATTGTACGAGTCTTCCTGTTGCTGACGTGGCCGCTTCTGACTCAGCCGGTCGTGGTGGCGGCCGGAGACACCGACCAGCCGACGCAAGACAAAGCACACAAAGAATATCGGATCGGAATCTATGATGAAACCTACGGCATTTACGACGACATCCTGGATCGCACGCACGGCGACGTGGGCGCCTTACAGAAGGCGCTCAACCTACCCTCGTGGATGATCCTGGCGATTCAGCAGCGGACGCGGTACGAGAGCTTGAGCGCCTTCTGGCAGCAGGGGCAGGTCGGAAGCGATCAGCAACTCCCGCAGCGAACACGGTTCCTCTTCGGGATCCGTGACATTTGGGACCCATTGAGATTCGTGGTGGAGTTCCAAGACGCCCGGATCAGCCTGGACGATGCGGGATCCGTCGTCACGAACCGCATGGTGAACGAGCACGATATTCTGCAACTGCATGCGGACCTGGCCACGGAGAACCTCTGGGGAACCCGGCTGCCGAGCCTTCTGAATGTCGGGCGGATCAATATGGACATGGGACGCGGACGCTGGGTCGGCCGCAACCACTTCCGCAATACCACGAACGCGTTTGACGGGATTCACTGGCGGATCGGCGATGAGCGACAGTGGCACGTGCGCACGTTTTTCGTCGAGCCGGTCAAACGTCTCGCAACCTCGATGGATCCCGTGTTCTCAAAGAATAAATTCTGGGGCATCTATGCCGAGTCCCGCCAGGTGCCTTGGGCCCATGCCGCCGTGCATTACTTCGGGGACCACGATCCGAGCGCGGGTCGGGATGAAACGATGTTGGGACTGCGCGTGTTTCGACCCGGCGGCAAGGGCAAGATCGAATACGAGGTCGAGTCGACCTATGAATTCGGCAAGACGGCGGTCCGAGACTACTTCGTCCCCGGAGAACCGGGCTTCACGTTTCAGAAACAGACGCTGGCGCATGCGCACTTCGCGCATTTTCAGCATGCCGAGATCGGCTACACCTTTGACAGTCCGTGGCGTCCGCAACTGCTGGGGCGCTTCGACTACGCCAGTTTCGGATTCGATACGCTCTATGGCCGGCGGAATTTCGAATTGATGCCGACCGGCATCTTCGGCCCTCTGCAGCGAAGCAACTTGCTCTCACCGGCGTACCGGCTCCTCGTGCAGCCGACTGACCGGGTCTCCCTACATGTCCAGCATCGCTTCGCCTGGCTCGCGGACGGGCGCCAGGAGTGGGTCACGAGCGGATTACAGGATACGACTGGTTCCGCGGGCACCTATATTGGACAAATCGTCGAGACCCGCGGGCGATGGACGATGACCGGGAACATCGCGCTGCAGGCCGGCTACGCCTATTTCAAGTTCGGCGGCTTCCCCACGCATGCCCCGGGACATTCCGACGCGACGGATATTCACTACACCTACATTCAAACGGAGCTGCTCTTCTGATGCGAAGAAGCGAGTGTCTGTAGAAATACGGAGCGACGCCCGAACAGGCTGGCATGAGGCAATCTCTTGGGTTATGCTCGCCGGGCATGGGCGCGCCAAAATGTTTCATCCTTCCGCGAACGTTTCTGCATCCGGCCGCACGGCTCTCCTCTGGAATTGGCTGCTGCTTGTTGGTTGGTCTCTTCTTCGCCGATTGTTCCGGCTCTCGAGGCCAATCAGGTCTCTCTGATCCTCAGGTCGGTTCACCCCAGCATTCCAAGCAGCTTCGGCTCGAAAACCCGGCCTCTTCATTGACCGAGCACCAGCAGATTCTCCATGCGCTGAATCGGTTGGGCTACGGCCCTCGCCCGGGTGACGTAACCCGTGTCCAACAGATGGGGCTGGCAACCTGGATCACCGGACAACTTCATCCCGATACCATTCCGGATGACGCAGTGGTGCTCCTGCTCCGAGGGTATCCAACCCTCGGTCAGTCGACATCCGACCTGTTGAAAAAATTTCCCAACAATCCTCAGCCGAAACCGAACGACTCGGCCATGGGGCCGGCGCAGAACCAGCCGCCGCAAGAAGTCCCGCCGGAACGGCGTCCATTCCGCATCATCCAGGAATTGCAGGCTGCTCGGATCACGCGGGCCGTCATGAGCGAACGGCAATTGGAAGAAGTGATGGTGGATTTCTGGCTCAATCATTTCAACGTGTATGCCCACAAGGATCTCGTCAGATGGACGCTGACGTCCTATGAGCGGGACGCGATCCGGCCGCACGCCCTCGGACGGTTCAAGGATCTTCTGCTCAGCACGGCGCGTCATCCGGCCATGCTGTTCTACCTCGACAATTGGTTGAGCGTCAGTGCGGCGCCCGGCAAGGCCGGTCAAAGCTCGGGGCTGAATGAAAATTACGCGCGAGAGTTGATGGAGTTGCACACGCTGGGCGTGGACGGCGGGTACACCGAAGACGATGTGCGCGAAGTGGCGCGCTGCTTCACCGGCTGGACCATCGACCGGCCTCGGGAAACGGGACAATATCTCTTTCGTCTCAACCAACATGATCGCGGAGAGAAGCGGGTATTGGGCACCGTCATCCCCGCCGGCGGAGGCGAAAGCGACGGCCTCCGCGTGCTCGATCTCTTGGCCCGCCATCCGGCGACCGCGCGGTTCATCGCGACGAAGCTCGCCCGCCGATTCGTTCGCGACGATCCGTCGCCCGCAGTGGTCGAGCGGGCCGCCGCAGCCTTCAGCAGGACGGACGGTGACATTCGCGCAACCCTCGAAGCGATCATCACGTCGGCTGATTTCATGTCGGCGGGAGCCTATCGTGCCAAGATCAAGACGCCGCTCGAGTATGTCGTGAGCGCCGTGCGCGTATTGGGCGGCCAGGTATCGACCAGCGGCACCGCATCGGACGGTGCATTTCAGCTTACGAGGACGATTGCCGGCCTGGGCCAGCCGCTGTACGAAGCTCAGCCGCCCACCGGCTACCCGGATACGGCGACGGCCTGGGTCAACCCAAGCGCATTGCTCCGGCGGATGACGTTTGCACTGTCGCTGGTGCCGAACCGGGTCCCCGGAGTCTGGATCAATCTTCCTCAGCAACTGACCGGCGTGGATCGACGCCGGTCGGAGCAAGTGTTGGCCCGGCTGCTCTCCGTGGTGCTGTCGGACGAGGTGACTCCAAAGACGCAGGATATTCTCGTCCACGTGTTGAGCGACCCAAAGATCAATCATGCCATGGAAGACGATCAAGGTCTCGTGAACACCGACGCGGAGACATTGGCCGCACTGGTCATCGGATCGCCGGAGTTCCAGCGGAGATAGCGGATGTCGTGTAGCCGGCGCACCTTCCTGACGTTCGGGGCCCTCACACTCCTCGCATTGAGCCGCGTGCCTCCGTTCCTGACCCGGACGGCCTTCGCTCAGGAGAACACGGCACGTCGGAAGACGCTCATCGTCATCTTTCAACGCGGAGCCGTGGATGGGTTGAGCCTGCTGGTTCCCCACGGGGAGCGGGCCTATTACGAACAGCGTAAAACGATCGCCATTCGACCGCCACAATCCGGCAATGCGGACACCGCGGTCGATCTCGACGGCTTTTTTGGATTCCATCCGGCTCTGGCGCCGCTCAAGCCGCTGTGGGACGCACGGCGACTCGCCGTCGTCCACGCCTGTGGGTCTCCCCACCCGACACGCTCACATTTCGATGCGCAAGACTATATGGAATCGGGAACCCCGGGGGAGAAGAACACGGCGGACGGTTGGCTCGCGCGCGCGCTCGAAGTCAGTCCTCCGGTGCAGGTCAATCCGCTCCGCGCCGTCGCGTTCACGACCACGGTGCCCCGATCCCTTCAGGGCCGGATGGACGCCGTCACGGTGAGTAACCTCGCGGACTTCGATGTGAAAGGAGGAAGCCCGCTGCCGGGAAGCGGCATCGAGGCACAACCGGGGTTCGAGCACCTGTACGAGCAAGGCATCCACGACCTGCTCTACGACGCCGGCCGAGAAGCCTTCGATGCGATGAAACTCTTGAAGGCCCGCAATCTCCAAGCCTCCCCTCCGGCAAATGGCGCCGAGTATCCGCGGGGCCGCTTCGGCGACACGTTGCGCCAGATCGCGCAGCTCATCAAGGCGGATGTCGGAGTAGAGATTGCGTTCACGGAGTGCGGAGGATGGGATACCCATGTGCGGCAGGGCAATGAGCGAGGGCAACTCGCCGCGAGGCTGACGGAATTCGCGCTGGCCTTGGGAGCGCTCGACCGAGACCTCGGCGATCGCATCGGCGACGTCGCGGTGCTGACCATGTCGGAATTCGGTCGCAGAGTGCAGGAAAATGGGAACGGCGGGACCGATCATGGTCACGGCACGGCGATGATGGTGCTGGGAGGAACGGTCCGAGGAGGCCGTGTGGTGGGACGCTGGCCCGGTCTGGCCAAAGAGCAGTTGTTCGACGGGCGCGATCTCCAAGTCACGACCGATTTTCGCCAGCTCTTCACCGAGGTGGCGGTCCGCCACTTGAAGCTTGCCCCCGGCATCCAACTCTTCCCGAAGCTCTCCGTGAAGGCCGACATGTATCCGGGAGTCATGCAATCGTAACCGAGCCGTTACACTGGTCGATGAAGTTTCCGGTTGCCTGCTTCAGCGGCAAAATGAGACGAAACGTCGTTCCGTTGCCGACCACGCTTTCGACGTCGATATGGCCTTTGTGAATATCGACGACATCCTTGACGATTTTGATGCCGAGCCCCGTGCCACCCGGCTTTCGACTGACCGAACGTGAAGTGAACAGTCGGTCCCGGATTTCAGGCGGCATGCCGCGGCCTGTATCGCTGACCAAGATGTCCAGGACCTCGGCCGTCGCGGGTGCAGTTCCAGAAATGGTGACTGCGCCACCGGACGACATTTCCGGAATCGCGTTATTCACGAGATTGTAAAAGGCGTTGTAGAGCCGCTGTTCGTCCGCTTCGAGAGCCGGCAAGGCTTCAAGACCCTCGCTCTTGAGCGTGATTCCTTTCCTTCTAGCGATCAGTTCGAGAGTCTTGAAGACGTTTAGAACCACATCTGTGATCCGACACGGCGAAAATTTAGGAGAAGCACTCATGCCCTTTACACAGTCCGAAAGCTCTCGGACGCGATCCGAGATCCTGCGAACGTCTTCTTGAACCATATCGAGCACTTCATGACACACCGCCCGACTCTTCTCCGATTGCACGGAATCTCGATGAGATAACTTCGTCAGTAAGTCATCCAATTCCTCTTTTAACACCTCGGCGCCGCAGAGGACCGGCATAAGGAGGTTCTTGATGTCGTGGCTCAAGTCCCCGGCCATCCGAGCCACGTCGGCCAGCTTCATGGCCTCACATAACCTCGCCTTCTCAATCGCCGGTGTGGCAATCGATGAAATGATCGTCAAGATGGCGACGTCTTCGTCATCCAAACACCCGTGATGCTTATTGAGAATTTCCATGACCCCGATCGGTTCGCCTTGCCAACGCTTGAGCGGCAGAATGATCATGTTTTTGATGAGAGATCCTGTGGCTTTGTCCACACGACTCGGCAGCATAGCGTCTTTGTCCGCATCCACAATGGTGGCATGGCGGCTAGATTGAAACACCGCTCCTGCGATGCCGTCGTGCCAGGAACGGACAAAGCCGGGAGGAATCGGCTTTTCTCCCACGCTCCGATACGTCACCAGTTGTTGAGAATTCGGGTCGGCAAGCAAGACCGATCCGGCTTCGGCATGCACGGCTTCCAAGGCAGTGTCCAAGGTTGCCGCAATGATGTCTTCCAGGATCGTATGGTTGGAAATCGCTTTGGAGATGAGGAGGGCGGTCTCTAATTCTCGGTTCCCCCGCGTAAACTGGAGATCCGCCGTCCGTCTAGGAGCCCGACGTCTCTCCGGCGGCGGATCAAGCCCGGTAGGTGAATCTTCCTCGAGCGACACAATGTGATCCTCTTAGGGGTTGCAGTATGGGGACCTAGGCGGTGAACCGGTCTTTGAACATGGCGTGCTTTTTGACCGTTTCGTCGACGACCGAGATCAGCTTCTCCTTTTCAATGGGCTTGACCAAGTAATCCGCGACGCCCTCCTTCATCAGCTGTGTGGCGGCCTTAACGTCCGGATGGCCCGTCATCACGACGACCGGAACGGAGGGAAATTGAGCTCGAAAATAATCAATCGCTCCCCTTCCGTCGATCTTGGGCATCTGCATGTCACAGAGAATCATATCGACCATGAGAGGGTTATCATCGGACTTGATGGTTTGAATCCCTTTTTCACCATCCTCGGCCTCGACCACATCATATCCCGCCTTATTGAGGACCATCTTGATCGTCGTCCTGATGTGCGACTCATCATCAACCACTAGAACTCTTCCTTTTGCCATTGGCCCCTCCTCTGTGAGATTGAACCGGCTGGAACAATTTTTCCTATCGTGCAGCAACCGCTTCGAATAGACAAGAATAAGATGAAATTTTGACTCACTCTCACCGATGAGCCTTTCATTCTTTGCGACACGATCGCGAAGGAAAGTGGAGAGCCCGCATAGATACAGCGGAACGAAGGCGGCCGAAACCGGGATGAATTGATGAATTACAGATGTTGGAAGGCTGACGCGGGCGACACTAGGCGGCGCGAATGTGATTCATGAACCGGCTATAGCAATCAGGACAATAGGTATGCGTCTGGAGGCAGACACCGGGATCGATGCCGGTGGTTTCTCGATACTTCGTCTGAGTAATCCACTGTTCCCCGGTCGCAGCTTCATCAGGAACGCGGTCGCACATGCAACAAACCTGTAACAGTTTAGCTCCCATTCGGCGGACCTTCTCCCTACTCCCCTCTGAATCCGGTGGTCGTAGGATACCGGCGGGAAACGAACTTCGGCCCTAGGGAAGGCCCGAGATTTTATTCGGCAATTTACCAGCTGATAGCGCAACCTTCGGGCCCGAGCAAGCTCCGGAATTCCCTCCCCAACCTCCTAGGACCGATTTTCTCTAGACGGTTTCCGAGTGGGAGAAATGTCAGCCTGGGGATAGCTAGAGTCTGAGTACTGGCTATGAACGAAGCGGCCCACAAGAGCATGCATGATTTCGGGAGAGACGCTGAGCTGAAGAGCCGGCCCCTCGCGTTCCTCCAGCATGCGATCGAGCAGACCGGCGCGAAGGTATTCCTCTGGATATCGATGGCGGCCTGTCTCTTCACCGTCCTGCTCGTCAATCCGCTACGAGAAGTGAGTCTCGAAGACGATTGGAATTTTGCCTTGATGGTTCGCCATCTGCTCGAGACAGGGGAATACCGGCTCCATGAATGGCTCGCGCCCAATTTACCGTTTCAGACGTACTGGGGCGGTCTGTTTGCGTATGCCTTCGGCTTTTCGTTCACGAGCTTGCGAGCTTCGACACTCGTGGTCATGGCGGCGGGTCTTGTCGCCTTCTATTTTCTTGGGCGAGAACACGGCCTCAGCGACGCTCAATCCGGCCTCATCACGCTAGGCCTCCTCGCGAGTCCCCTATTCGTCCTGCACAGTTTTACTTTCAACACGGATGTGCCGTTCCTGATGTACTTCGTCATCGCGCTGTTGTTCTATACACGAGCGATTGCACGGCATAGCTATCCGCTGATGTTCCTCGCATCGATCGCCGCGTCGGCGGCCATCCTGACCCGGCAGTTTGGTGTGGCCATTCCGGCCGGCGTCTTTGCGCTCTGGCTGTTACGCAAGGAGCACAGGAAGCAGCCGGCATTGTTTGCCGCCGGGCTCCTCCTCCCGGCCATAGCCGGAGCCTGGCAATTGTCGATGGGCGTTCTCGCACCGACGAAATTGCAATGGCGCGAGATGCATCTCTTGTCGCTCTACTTCGCGGATAAGACGACCCTGCTGACGAATACGATCTTTCGGCCGGCCATCATCCTTGAGTATCTCGCCCTCTTTTCTCTCCCGTTCGTGTTCCCGGCCTTGGCGGCCATTGGGTATGAGTTGTTCAGCGGCAATCGTGTCGCCGGAGGATCTACGTCCGCACGGTCTCGAACCGTGCTCCTGGGCGCGATCGCGCTCTACGTCGCGGCCGGAATCATACACGCACATGTCGTGAACCATACGCCGTGGTTGATGCCGTATCTCATTTGGGATTACTTCGATTTCGCGCACATG
>DATFDJ010000114.1:0-2900 GCA_035252115.1 Nitrospira sp.
GGTCTGGAAGTCGCTCGCCGTTCTCAGCGAGTTCGAAGGCAAAGCCGGCCAGCCGGCTAAGGTGACCAAGACGAATTTCAACTATGACGATTTGGCAGTCGGCGACGACAACATGCGCGCGGCGGCCGTGGATTGGATCAAAGCGCACGCGCATGATGCCAATCCGTTCTTCATGTATTTGTGTTTCCTGAAAGTCCACAACCCAAATCACCCGTCGCCGCGATGGAAGGGAAAGTCACCGGGCGGCGGCGATTATCTCGATTCGTTAATGGAGATGGACGACAACAGTGGGCAGATCATTCAGGCGGTCCGCGACCTCGGCATCGCCCAGAACACCCTCGTGGTGTGGACCACAGACAACGGCGCTTGGATCGATGCTTGGCCGGATGCCGGCTATACCCCATTCCGCGGTGAGAAGGGTACGCCCTTCGAAGGCGGCTTCCGCGTCCCTGCGATCGCCTGGTGGCCTGGACATATCAAGCCTGGTTCGGTGAACACCGACATGTGGTCGCACATGGACTGGTGGCCGACCTTCGGCAAGTTCGCCGGTCTCGCGGCGCCGTCGCGCATCTGGAAGGACAATAACAACAATCCCATCGTCTTTGACGGGATCGATCTGAGTGAATCTCTGCTCGGCAATCGGCCCGGAACGCGCGAAGTCTTTGCATACTTCAACGGCCTGGAATTCGGGGCCATGCGCGTGAAGAATTACAAAATGGTCTTTACGGCCAAGGACACCTGGCTCGGACCGGAGCGGCCGCTGAAGCTCGCCGCTTTGTACAATCTGTGGTGGGACCCGCGCGAACAGTTCGACATCGTCTTCAACGGAGCGATGCCGACGGGAGGATTTCAGAGCTCGCCTGGACGCTATTCTGGTCAGGATAACGGGTGGGTGGCGCTCTACATCAATCCTCATCTCATCGAGTTTTTCGACGAGCTCAAGAAGTATCCCAATCTTCCCTACAAGCCGTGGGGTGAAGGCCTCGCGAAGATCATTCCTGAGGAATTTAAGTGAGTACAGGGAGCGCTCCATGTCTGATCAAGGTAAAGGTGACCGTCCAAGCCCAAAGAACAGCTCCCTTAACCGCCGCAACGTCCTGCTTGCCGGCACGACACTGGCCGCTGCATCGGCGATCGCGACGAACAGCGGCGTGCACGGCGCGCAGGCGCAGCAGCCCACGACGCCGTCCGGCAAGAAGCCGAACATCCTCGTCATCTTCGGCGACGATATCGGCCAATCGGACCTCAGCGCCTACACGTTCGGGCTGATGGGTTTTCGCACGGCCAATATCGACCGCATCGCTCGCGAAGGCATGATGTTCACCGACTATTATGGCGAACAAAGCTGCACGGCGGGACGATCGTCCTTCATCACCGGTCAATCGGTGCTGCGCACGGGCCTCTCCAAGGTCGGCATTCCCGGCGCCACGATCGGCTTGCAGCCGCAGGACATCACCATCGCCGAGGCGCTCAAGCCGCTCGGCTATGCCACCGGCCAGTTCGGCAAGAACCATCTCGGCGACCGCAACGAATATCTGCCGACAGTGCACGGCTTCGACGAATTCTTCGGCAATCTCTATCACCTCAATGCCGAAGAAGACCCCGAAGATCCCGACTATCCGAAAGACCCGCGCTTCAAAGCCAGGTTCGGTCCGCGTGGCGTGCTCAAGTGCAAAGCCAGCGAGACCGACGATCCGACGGTCGATCCGCGCTTCGGCCGAGTTGGCAGACAGACCATCGAGGACACCGGGCCACTGACAAAGAAGCGCATGGAAACGATCGACGACGAAACCACGGGTGCCGCGATCGACTTCATCCAGCGTCAGGTCAAAGCCGACAAGCCGTTTTTCGTCTGGATGAACACGACACGGATGCACTTGTTTACGCATGTGCGGCCGTCGATGCGCGGCCAGAGCGGCATGCCCGACAATGTCTATGCCGACGGCATGATCGAGCACGACGGCGACGTCGGCAAATTGCTGAAAGCGCTCCACGACCTCGGCATCGCCAGCGACACCATCGTCGTCTACACCACCGATAACGGGCCGCACATGAACTCGTGGCCGGACGCGGCCATGACGCCGTTCCGCAGCGAGAAGGACACCAACTGGGAAGGAGCCTATCGGGTGCCGGCGATGGTGCGCTGGCCCGGTCACATCAAGCCGGGCAGCGTCGTCAACGATATTTTCTCCGGCCACGATTGGTTCCCGACGCTCTTGGCGGCGGCTGGCGATCCAGATGTCAAAGCGCGGCTGTTACGGGGTTGGCAGATCGGGGATCGCACCTTCAAGGTGCACCTCGACGGCTATAACCAGCTTTCGTATTTGACGGGCCAGCAGGAACACTCCGATCGCAAGGGCTTCATCTACATCAACGATGACGGTCAGGTTGTCGCAATCCGTTTCGGGAACTGGAAGCTCGTCTTCATGGAGCAAAAAACGCCCGGCACGCTCGATATTTGGGGCGAGCCGTTCACCGCGCGAAGGCTTCCGCTGTTCTTCAATCTGCGCATGGACCCCTACGAACGGGCGGAAATCACCTCGAACTCGTATTGGGCCTGGTCGATTCACAAGGCCTATCTGCTGATGGCGGGGCAGGCGATCGTCGCGGAGTTCATTGCCAGTTTCAAGGAATTCCCGCCGCGGCAAAAGCCGCAGAGCTACAGCCTCGATCAGATCATGGAGCGATTGCGGACGCCTGCAAACGATTGAGTCGAAACACAGGGTCGGCCGGCGGATCGTCCGGCCGACCCTGAGGCGAAAACACCATGCGTGGTCAGAACCCGAGGTTAAGCCTTGTACTCCTCGCACGCGAAAGGAGTCTGGGGCGTTTGTCCTTAAATCGGGCTATGCGCTTTGCGCGGGCCTTCAGGTAGAGCGGTCATGATCGACATTTTCGCG
>DATFDJ010000115.1:0-3199 GCA_035252115.1 Nitrospira sp.
GTTTCCCTCTTGTCCTCCGCACCTTATGCCCGCCGGCGTCGCACACCACAGCAACTGTCGGACAATCGGCTCGATGCGCTCGCGAATGCTTGGACCACACAGGATCGCGTGCGGCTGAAGGCGCAACGAACCACCACCCCGCGTGTCTCTCGGAATCGGATCTGGCAGAGGATTCAAGAAGAATTCGCGCAGTTGGCGATGACGCGGGTGCTCGTCAACGCATCAGACTGACAAAGAGAGTGAGCCATGCCAACCCTACTCTGTGATTTTTGTTCTGCACCGGATCCGATCATGCGATATCCCTGTCGCTCCTTCGGGCTGACAAACGAACATGCCCTCAAAGCTGGGGCTCGGATCAGCATGCGGGGCGGGTTCCGCTGGGCCAAGCCGGACGATCTGGCGCTCAAAGACACCCCGGCCTTTCGATCCATCGGCGACTGGGCGGCCTGCGACGCGTGTCATCAATTAATTGATCAAGGACAGATCGAAGCGTTAGTCCAGCGCGTGTTTGCCATCTTCCAACGGAAAGATCCACGCCTCAAGGGGACGTTGGATGAGCTTCGCTTTACGTTTCTATTTTTTGATGAAGTGCGCACCGGTCCCCCCACACCGATTTACTGAGACTGAGGTGACGAGAGCCGCAGAACTGCGGATCTCAGAGTCTCCAGCCATCAGTTTGGTTGATGGCTATGAAGGTCTGGAAAAAAAGCTCTCGACTTTGACCGTTGTACTGTCATCCGCCGTCACGTAATATCCCCATATGGATCTCGGCTCTCTCTATATCTCCCTCCTGATTTTAAGGGGCCTCACTATGCAAGAAGCCCACGCGTACGGGTTCTGCGCCCAAACCGCGGATCCCGTCGCCTGCTACGATTCCATTCCCAGCCGACAGGAGATGCAGGAGAGTTACATGACCGGCGATTATGAACTGCCCCCGCAATACACACCGGGACAGTTCTATCATTACGTGAATCCGCAACCGCTGAAGCACACCGCTCCGCCATCGGCCTGCTATCCCTCGTCCCCCTCCCCCGACTGTCGTTAGCCCGACACACTTCCCACATCTCCCGAGCTCCTCCAGGACCTGCATCTGGACCTTGAGACGATCGCGAATGGACTGGCGTTTTATGTCCACGAGCATGGGGTCCCGCCAGAGCCCAGACGCCGCTAATCTGTAATTCCCTGAAATCTCAGGCGGAAACTGACACATCGCTCGCACGTAATACTGATATACGGGACTCACGCTTTCGCCCGCGAAACGGAACGGTTGCCTATGTCGCCCAACACGCCCAACACCGCGCTTCAGCCGGCACCACGCGCATCCGACGTGTCGCCCCACTTGGACGGCCTCGTGCACGATATGCGCGTGCTGCTCGATGAGCTTCAATGGTTCATCGGACGTGATTGGCAGCAGATTGTTCGCGATCCGGCCATCACGAAGGCCCTCATTCGTCGATCCACGAAGGCGGCTTTACTGAGCGAAGATATCCAATCGAACCTCATCCAGTACCTCAAGTTTATTCGTCCGAACGAGACGGCCATTTCGAATGGGAATCGGTCCGACTTCTCGGAGCCACAAGCCGCCCATTCAGACAGCCTGATCCAGGTGCTTGAGACCCCGGCCGCCTCACCTGATGAACCCGAAGATCCCCCGCGCGTCACGGAGATTCCCGTCAGTGTCGATCGCGTCGAGCTGTATGAGTTCGGCCGGCCACATGAGCATGAACATCCGCTCTATCAAGAGCATAACGTCGTGACGTTTTGCGCGGCCTTCTATCATGAAGACGAATTCATTTTTGCCCGCGCACATCTTCAACTGCTTCTGACACCTGCCGGCCTGTTGAACTGGCTCGCCGGCGCCCGCTCGATCCCCATCGATCGAAGCTATCAACCTCTGCCCTATACTCCTGGCGGCGAAATGTTCGCGAGGCTGGGCCAGGGCATCACGCAATTGATCACTGCCCATCAAACCGAACTCAAAATGAAGATCAAACAAGGCCACCGGTTTCCGGTCGATTTCAAACTCACCGGCATGGTGATGCCTGGCACGTTTGAGGTCGCACAACATGCGCCGGTGAACACCAGCGCGCGGCAACAGCCCGCATGGATTAACCCGACGGCGTAACAACATGACCGGCTACCTTGACACAACTGGGTTGCATTGGATCAAGCAGCAGCTCGCACAGACGAAAGGAGGTGAGCCCTGATGGACGATCGCTCTCTCATCGATCCCGACGAGCACGATGAAGATTCCGATGGTTATTAATTTCTGTCCGCGAACGCTGTCGGCGGGAGACCTCGGCCGCCACTCCTGGGCCTCCCGCCCATTTATTGGGGTCAGTGAGAACCACATGTCGCGTACGCGCAGAACTCGTCCACGATCCAACAGCGTCCGAGCAGCCGTCGCCGCGTCCATCCCGTTCGCGTGTCAGATATATCTCCGTGAATCTCGGCCCCATGCCGATCTGTCTGTGTGTCATCACATGAAAGGAGTTTCATCCATGTTATCCTCTGTTCGCTCTGTTCATTTCAGCATCGTCCTGTTGTGTCTCCTCGCCATCGGGAGCCTCACGAGTGGCTGCGCCACGATGGCGAACACCGACCAGCAAATTTCTGTGTATACGATGCCAGATGGTGCGGATGTGGTCATCGGCGAGATCAAGGGCGTAAGTCCGATGTCCGCGACGGTACCCGGTGGCTACGCGATTCCACAGAGCATTCAAGTGAGCAAGGAAGGCTATCAGTCCCAGACCGTGACGGTACAGCGAGGATTCCGTATTTCGAGTCTCGTGACGGACATCCTACCCGGCCTATTTCTTGCGGGTATCCCCCTGATTGTAGATTTGGCCACGGGGGATTTCCATTACGTGGCAAACACTTCATACACGATTCGGTTGGTGCCCGTCGCGACAGGCGCGAACACGCCGACGCCACCCGGCTCCCAAGCCGTGGGTCAGATTGGGCTGGGCAAATACGATCTCCGCTAACCACGACGCGCGCAGAGCTAGATCTCCATCTGGCTCGGCGCGCATTCCCTTCTGCACTCACTTTCCTAACAATTTGACGAGGGAGATTTAGACAATGCAACGATTCCGCGTATAATTCACACCATCATGCGCTCCCGATCTTCTGCCAGTCCTCGATCATCATCAAATCGTCGTCGCCAAGGACGCCGCCGCATCAGAGCAACAACATCTCG
>DATFDJ010000116.1:0-38664 GCA_035252115.1 Nitrospira sp.
GGTCGGGTGGGTGAAATGACGACCTTTTTGAACAGCCCGAAGGCGAATCAATTCTCATGTCGAGATCGACCCGAGGCTCAGCCTCAGCATTAACCTCAACCTACATCAACTGGTCAGTGTCCGCCTGAGGAGGAATCGCCAGACGGATGACCGTCCGTGGCTGGTTTCTCGGCCGGAGCAGCGGGCATCGTGGGTTGGGAAGTTTCTTTCTTCTTGAGATCGATGACGGTGGAGGAAAAGGTCCGTTCCTTGGCTAAAATGGCGAGACTGAACGACGTCACCATGAACACCGCGGCCACGATCACGGTGAACTTGCTCAGGAAATTCGCCGGCCCACGACTGCCGAACACGGTCTGGCTCGATCCGCCGAACGCGGCCCCGATTTCGGCGCCCTTGCCGGATTGCAGCAGGATGGCGCCGATCATCAGAAAACAGGCGAAGACGTGGATGATGATCACGAATGTGTACATGAAAGCCTTTCAGCGGGCCGAAGTTCTTTTCGCAGCGGAGACGATTGTAGCAAAGCCGTCTGCTTTGAGACAAGAGCCGCCGACAAGAGCCCCGTCGATGTCTTCGGCTGCGAGGAACGATGCCGCATTCTGAGGAGTCACGCTTCCACCGTAGAGAATGCGGATGGAGGACGCGGTTTGTTGGTTCCAGGTTTTGTTCACGAACGCGCGAATGGATTGGTGGACAGCGACAGCCTGTTCAGTGGTTGCCGCTCGGCCGGTTCCGATCGCCCAGACCGGTTCGTACGCGATGGTGACGCTCGACATGTCCGAAGGTGTCCGTCCATCGAGACCTGCGGAGAGTTGGCGTATCACGACATCGTCCGTCCGGTCTGCTTCGCGCTCTGCCAATGATTCGCCGACACAGAGAATCGGCCGGAGCCCGGAGGTGAGGGCGGCATGCACCTTTTTATGAATACCCTCGTCGCGTTCGCCGAACAGCGTGCGCCGCTCGGAATGTCCGACGATGACGTATTGACAGCCGAGATCGCGCAGCATCGGCCCGGAGATCTCCCCTGTATAGGCGCCGTGCGATTCCCAATAGAGATTCTGAGCTCCGAGCCCGATCCAGGAAGAGCTGCCGAGCGTCGCGCGAACCGACTCCAGCGCGGTGAAGGGGGGTACGAGGACCACCTCGGCCTGAGGTGGCGAGTGGAAATGCGCCAGCAACTCGCGCACGAGCACGACGGCTTCCGAGGCCGTCTTGTTCATCTTCCAATTGCCGACGATGAGTGGAGTTCGCAAGGATGACCAGGTGTGGATGTCGTCTACAGGGGAGTCCTCAGTCGCGTCGCTCAGGAAGTGCCGTCAGGCCCGGAAGTTGTTTCCCCTCGAGCAGCTCGAGCGCCGCGCCGCCGCCCGTGGAAATGAAGGAAATGTTTTCAGATTCCCCGGCTCGATGCACCGCCATGGCCGTTTCACCTCCGCCGACAATGGTCAAGGCGTAGGCATCGGCGATGGCGTGGGCGACGGAGAGTGTGCCTCTCGCATAGGCGTCGATTTCGAAGACGCCCATCGGGCCGTTCCAAAGGATGGTCTTGGCGTTCTGCACGGCCTCGGTAAACAATTTCACGGAGGCAGGGCCGATGTCGAGCGCGTACCAGCCTTTCGGGATTTCCTGCACGGGAACGATCTTGGATTCGGCGCCCGGCTCGCGGCTGGCTGCCACGACGCAATCGACGGGCAGGTAGAATTTGACGCCGCGCGAAAAAGCGTGGTCTTCAATGCCCTTGGCAAAATCCAACATGTCGTTTTCGACCAGCGAATTGCCGATCTCCAGACCTTTGGCCTTTAAGAAGGTAAAGGCCATGCCGCCGCCGATGATGACTTTGTCGACGCGTTTGCCCAGGTTTTCAATGACCCCGATCTTTCCGGAGACTTTCGCTCCGCCAAGAATCGCGACGAACGGCCGGACCGGATTTGCCACGGCGCCTTCCAGGTATTCGATTTCCTTCTTCAGAAGGAAGCCGGCCGCGGCGGCAGGAATGAACTTCGTAATGCCGACCGTCGAGGCGTGCGCACGGTGTGCGGCGCCGAATGCGTCATTGATGTAGACATCACCGAGTGAGGCGAGAGCCTTGGAAAACGCCTCGTCGTTCTTTTCTTCGCCCGGGTGGAAGCGCAGATTCTCGAGCAACATCACGTCTCCAGGGCTCATCTTGGCGACGAGCGTTTCCACGGTGTGACCGATGCAGTCGGGGGCAAAGATGACATTCTTCCCAAGCAGGCGCCCTAGCCGTTTCGCGACGGGAGCCAGGCTGTACCGCGGGTCGAACTTTCCGTTCGGGCGGCCCAGGTGCGAGCAGACGATCACCTTGCCGCCGTCGTCCACGACACGATTGATCGTCGGTAAGGTGGAGCGAATACGCGTGTCGTCGGTAATTTGCAGAGAATCGTCCAGCGGGACGTTGAAGTCGGCGCGAATGATGACCCGTTTTCCGGAAAGCGAGAGATCGTCGATCGTTTGTTTGTGCAAGTTCATGGGCCAGTCCTTTGTCGCGGCGATGGGAGCGTGCGCGAGCGTTCGGGGATGTGGGTCGGGGCGGCGATCAATGAGCCTTGGCCTTGTGGCCGATCACCTTCACTAGGTCTCTCACCCGGCATGAATAGCCCCACTCGTTGTCGTACCAGGCGGTCACCTTGACCAGTCGCTTATCGATGACGGTCGTCAGAGGAGCATCGACGGTCGCGGAATGATCGTCGCCCTTCTGATCGATGGACACGATCGGATCTTCGGAGTACTCGAGGATGCCCTTGAGGGGCCCGTGTGCGGCCTTGCGGAAGGCGTCGTTCACCGAGGCCACGTCGGTGTCCTTTTCGGTTTCGACCGTCAAGTCCACGAGCGAGACGTTCGGAGTCGGGACCCTGATCGCCAATCCGTCCATTTTTCCCTTGAGCTGCGGCAGGACGAGGTGCAGCGCTTTGGCGGCGCCGGTGCTGGTCGGGATCATCGACATGCCCGCGGCGCGGGCCCGCCGGAGATCCTTATGAGGCAGGTCGAGCAATTGCTGATCGTTGGTATACGAGTGAATCGTCGTCATCACGCCGTGCTTGATGCCGAAGTTTTCGAGGAGAACCTTGGCGACCGGTGCGAGACAGTTTGTCGTGCAGGACGCGTTGGAAATAATCAGATGGGATTTGGGATCGTACGTCTCGTCGTTGACGCCCAGCACGAGCGTCACATCAGGATCTTTGGCCGGTGCCGAGATAATGACGTGCTTGGCTCCGGCGGACAGATGCTTGCCCGCGCTCTCCCGGTCGGTAAAGCGGCCGGTCGATTCGATCACGATGTCGATGTTCAGGTCTTTCCAGGGAAGTTCCTTGGGATCCTTGACGGCCAAAACCTTGATCGCCTTGCCATTCACCAGGATTTGATCATCTTTGGCCTCCACGCTGCCCTGGAGCGTGCCGTGGACCGAGTCGTATTTGAGTAGATAGGCTAAGGTCTTCGCGTCCGTCAGATCGTTGATGGCTACAAATTCCAACTGGGGGTCTCCCAGCGAAGCCCGCAGGACATTTCGTCCGATCCGACCGAATCCGTTGATGCCGATTCTGATAGCCATGGCTAGGAGCCTCAACAAAAAAAGAAGCCGGTGAAAGTACCGGCCTGATGCTCGGCGATACTATCGGCGGCTCATGGTGTTGTCAAGCTATACCAAAGGGGTAAACCCGCGTGGATAGAGACATTTTGAAGAGTGATCTTGGTGAATCTACGTGCGACCGGAAAACCCGCTTGCCTCCGAGGTTTCGCGGTCGGTAGAGTCGCGGATGATGCACGATCGAGAGGCATCCGACTTATTTTCGCACACGGTTCGGGTATTGGAGTGGGCGAACCTCTTGGAAGCCCTGACGTCGCATGCCCGGTCATCGCTCGGCGCTGCCCGCTGTCGAGCCTTGGAGTTAACCACTCAACTGGAAGAGGCACGACGCTGGCAACAAGAGACCTCCGAAATGGCCCAGTTGCAGGAATCGGCCGACGCCGTTCCGGCCCTCTCCTTTCCCGACATTCGGGAACCGTTGTCGAGAGCGAGCAAAGGTGCGGTCCTCGAAGGACATGAACTGCGCGACCACGCATCGGTTCTGATTCTCTGCGACGAGGTTCATGCGTACCTGCGCCGGCACTTTCGTGAGACGCCTGCGCTGGCGGCCTTCATGGAGCCGCTCCAACCCGTCGCCGCTCTGCGGGAGATCAGGTCTGCATTGGAGACGGCGATTCACGCAGACGGGTCCGTGAAGGAATCCGCCACGCCCGAACTCCACCGGCTGATGCACCACGCCAGCGGGCTCAAGCAGCACATTCGCCTTCGAATCGATCATCTGCTCCAGTCGCGTCGCTACGAAGATGTGTTGCAGGAGCACTATTTCGACCAGCGAGAAGGCCGTTATGTCCTTCCGGTCAAAGCCGAAATGCAGGGACGGGTACCCGGCATTGTCCATGATGTTTCGTCCAGTGGAGCAACGGTCTTCATCGAGCCGCGTGAATTGGTCGACCTGAACAATGCCATTAAAGTCGCCGACCGCGAAGTCGATCGGGAGGTCACGAGGATTCTCAGGGAGTTATCCGGCTTGGTCGGCTCCTGTCCCGAGTTCATCAGTGCGAGGCTGGACGCGCTGGCGCGGCTGGATGTCGTCGCCGCTCGTGCTTCGTTCGGCAGATTATTGCGGGCGAAGCCGGTCGCATTGAACGCCGAAGGCGTGATTCGCCTCAAAGAGGCGCGTCACCCATTGTTGGCTATGGCGAAGGAGCACGTGGTAGCCAATGATGTCGTGCTGGATGAGAGCATCCGGGTCCTCATCATTTCAGGTCCGAATACCGGCGGGAAAACGGTCACACTCAAAATGGTGGGACTGTTCGCCTTGATGGTGCGAGCCGGCCTGCCGTTGCCGTGCGCACCCGGGTCTGAAATGGCGCTCTTCGCGAACGTCTATGCCGATATTGGCGACTCACAGGATCTCGCCCGCGATCTGTCGAGTTTTTCGGCGCAGATGACGCTGATCGTGGCATTGTTGCGCGAAGCGCATGAGACGGATTTGCACGAACCGGTGACGCATGCTGGACAGGCGCTCATTTTGATGGACGAACCGGTCACATCGACCGACCCGACGGAAGGCGCGGCATTGGCGGAAGTGCTGCTGTGCCGGCTCGCCCGTTTGGGCATGAAGGTGATCGCGACGACGCACTATCGATCGCTCAAGGTCTTGGCCCAAACGACGTCTGGCTTTGCCAACGCGAGTGTCGAATTTGATGTCACAACGCTTTCCCCCACTTATCGGTTGCTCTCGGGCATGCCGGGGGGATCGTCGGCCATCGAGATTGCCCGGCGGTTGGGCATGGATGATTCATTACTGGAAGAGGCTCGGCAGAAGCTGGAAAAAGATGATCGTGTGCTGGACGAGATGCTGGAGAATCTTCAAACCCAACAACGCCGGCTGTCTGACGAGCTGTCCCACGCCGTCCGTGCAAGGAGCGAGGCTGAGGAAGCGGCTCGTTCGGCAAAGGAGCAGTTGGCTCGCTTGGAGGCGACCGAACGGGAGGAGCGTCGCGGCATCAAAAAGAAGTTCCAAGAACAGTTCAGTCGGGCCAAGGCGGAGGTTCAAGCCACTGTCGAGGCCGTGAAACGTGAGCAGAAACTATTCAAAGCGAGGGAGGCAAAGGAGCATCTGATTGAATTGGAAGCACGAACGAGAGCCATGTTAGAGCCCAAGGGCGGACTTGTGCCAGTCGAAGGACTGCAGGCGGGTGATCAGGTCGAAATCGGAGCCCTCGGCATGGTCGGAATCCTGCTGGAATCCCCTCAGGGAAAGAAGCGTGTCCGTGTCAAAGTCGGAGAAGGCGAGGTGTCGGCGACGGTTGCAAATCTGGTCGGGTTGACGAGTCGTGCCGGTTCATCGGCTCTTGCGCCATCGGAGACGAGGCGCGGCAAAACAGTATCCGGTTCCACCCCATATCGATCGGAGGACCAATCGGTCGTCGATGTACGCGGGAAAGCGGCAGACGACGCGATCGAGGATGTCATCGCGGCATTGGACCGCGCTGCGTTGAACGGCGTGCCGGCGCTTCGCGTGATTCACGGACATGGAACTGGGCGCTTGAAGTCCGCTCTGCGCGATTACTTTCGTGACTCGGCCTATGTTGTGGATTTCCGACCGGGGCATCATTCGGAAGGCGGAGACGGGGTGACGGTGGTGACGTTGAAATGAGAGGTCCGTGCTACTTCAGAAGGGCTCGAGTTGTCAGAGCCTCGAGTGCTTCCGGAACGGATCGGACAGGAGAAATGACCAAATCGGACGCGGCAGGCTGGTCTTCCTGTATCAGGGACTGTTGGTGGGGGATAAGCACGAGTCGAAGCCGCGCCGACCGAGCCGCCTGCACTTTCAACGGGACCGCCCCTACGGGTCCGATGGCGCCATCGGCCTTGACGGTACCCGTCAGGACATGCCCTGTCTGCACCGTTCTTCCTTGTGCGAGGGCCGAGACGGTGACGCCGACCATGGCCGAGAGGCTGTCTCCACTGACTGTGACGCCCTCATAGGGCACTTTGAGATCGACCGTCCACGAATCGGTCGACAGCCCCAAGCTGGCTGCTGCTTGTCGTATCGCTCGCTCCGTGGAATCCTTTGCGAGCATGGAAAATCGACCCGGCGAGTCATGGAAGCGGAGGATGAGGCCGTCGTGGTCCGTTCGTTCCTCGAATCGCATCACTACATAGCTCACGGAGCCGGTGGGCTGTTGCTCGCCTGTGACGCTCAGAATGGGAATGAGCTGTTCTTGGGCTAAAGCCGGCGCATCAAGAAACAACGCCTGTACGGCACAGACCGAGAAGACTCCGACCACCAATACCACACATCGCATAGCAGGCTTTTCCGATTCCGTCCGGAAGCGCAGTCTCCATCCTGTCGGAGATTTTGACGGCGACTTGAGTGCGAATGCAATAGCACGAGATGACGGGATTCATCGACACAGAATGACCGTTATTCGAGAGCAACGCGGCGAACAGCTCCGGCGACGGTTGTTCGCCGGCCGTCACAATTGATGCAGGTTAGTGAAGAGTCTGTGTGGGAAGAAAACGAGTGCGGAGGAATGTCAACCCAGCCCGTATTTGGCCATGCGGTAGCGGACCGTATTTCGCGTCAGTTTTAAGAGGCGGCTGGCTTGTGAAATATTGCCTCTGGCTTGACGGAGGGCTTCAGTCAACAGCTTCTTTTCCATGTCTTGAAATGAAAGTCCGAATGCCAGCAGCGAAGGCGTGTCCTCGTTCCGCTCGTCGGATTTCTCCAGCTCAGACGGGGGCATGGCTTCCTCCAACAGCGGCAGGTGTTCGGGCCGGACGACATCGTCGGTGCAGGTAATGGTGAGCCGCTCTACGACATTGTGCAGTTCCCTGACGTTGCCAGGCCAATCGTGCCGCCGGAGCTGTTCAATCGCCTCTGGACTGATGTCGCGAATACGACGCCCGCGATCATGCCGGACCTCGTCCAAAAAGGCATGAGCGATCGGCTCAATGTCCTCCAGTCGCTCCCGGAGCGGCGGGATCCTCAATTGGTACACGTTCAGCCGATAGTAGAGATCCAGTCGAAAGTGACCCGACTTGATTCTGGCGGGCAGATCCTCGTTCGTCGCGGCGATGACGCGGATATTGACCGCTACGTCGTGCGTGTCGCCGAGCGGGCTGACCGTGTGATCTTCCAGAACGCGCAGGAGTTTGGCCTGGGCTGCCGGGCTCATCTCTCCGATCTCGTCGAGGAATAACGTCCCTCCTTGCGCAAGCTGAAAGCGGCCTGGTTTGGATTGTGTTGCGCCGGTGAAAGCCCCTCGCTGGTAGCCGAATAGCTCGGACTCAAGCAGTTGTTCCGGAATCCCGGCGCAGTTGAGGACGACGAAGGGACCTTTCGACCGAGGGCTTGCGAGATGGATTGCGCGGGCGAACAATTCTTTCCCAGCGCCGCTCTCACCCGTAATTAACACGGTGGCATTGGTCGCTGCGACCTCCGCAGCCAAGTGCTTCACCAGTTTCATCTGCGGCGAACGGCTCACGATGGTATCGAAAGGGGATGAGCCGGCACAGGGCGGTTGGACCGTGGCGCCTGCAGAGGTTTCAATGCGCAGCAGTGCTGCACGGACTTCGGGTGGGCTCGCGGGAGTTGGGAGATAATCGAACGCTCCTTGGCGTAACGATTCCAGGGCGACCTTCGCGGAATTGGCTGTCCCGAGCACGATGACGGGGGCCGCCGGCGCCAATTGTCGGAGGCGGGACAATAGCGGTTCGGTCGGCGACGGTGTGCCCGCTTCGTCGAGTACCACACAGCCGATGTCCCGTTTTTGTTGAATGAGTCGAAATCCTTCATCCGGCGATGAGACAGAGAGGAGGGTCCATGTTGTGTGCTGCAGCGCTTCCTCAAGAAGGGATCGGGAGGACGAAACAGAGGAGATCAATAAGAGGATCGGAGGATGCAGCGGAGCGCTCCGGCTCACAGGACTCCTCCCCACCGTTCGGATTCAAAATGAGCCTACTCCTATTTCGTTAAGGATGGAAGAGGGGCATGGACCTGTCTCGAGCGGGGTGCTTCGTTATCTCGTGCGATCGCGATGTTCCGGCGGAGGCCTTCCCACTTCGCTCGTTTCACGGGGCTATTCGTGAATCGATCGGCAAACTCCTGTTGTGTCAGCCCCGCAAGATCGTCCAGGCGAGGCGCCAGGGCGGTCGCTGAGGCGACAAAGGCGGCGTCGGCCGTCTGGTCAGCCCGCAGATTGAACGGGCAGGCGTCCAAACAATCGTCGCAGCCGAAAATATGGTTCCCCATCCGGGATCTCAGTTCGTCGGGGATCGTCTCGCTTGGACCGCGGTGTTCGATGGTCAGGTACGAGATACAACGCCGCGCATCGACCACATAGGGCTCGGCGATCGCACCGGTCGGGCAGGCTCGGATGCACAGTTGGCAACTTCCGCAGAGATCAGTAGCCGGCTCATCCGGAACCAGTTCCAACGTCGTGAGAATTTCTCCCAGCACAAGCCAAGAGCCGTATTCAGGGGACACGAGGTTGGAGTGCTTGCCGATCCAGCCGATCCCTGCCTTTTGCGCCCATGCCTTCTCCATAATCGGTCCCGTATCGACATAGGATTTGGTGATCGCCGTCGGGGCCGCTGTGGCGATTCGATCTTCCAGTCGTTTCAGTCGCTCGCCGAGTATCACATGGTAATCACGGCCCCATGCGTAGCGGGCTATCCGTCCGTATCCCGCTCCTTCCGTCGGGCGGTGTCCCGTATCATACGTCATGCCGACGGAGATGATGGACCGGCAGCCCGACAAGACCTGTCCGGGATCCGCGCGACGGGATGGATGATGCGACATCCAGCGCATCGTTGCGTGATACTGACGTCCTAACCATTGCTGCAGACGTCCGAAGAGCGTGTCGGCAAGCCGCGAATCGACGGCCGCGATACCGACGGTGTCGAAGCCCAACATCCGGGCTTCATGCTTGATCGTGTCGGTCAGAGACATGGAATTAGTGAGGGCTGCAGTCGAATCGGACAATGAATTGAACCGAACAGTGACCTGACGAGCAACGGCCGCACGTCCCGGTGATTCTGGTCTTCCAGTCCGTTGCCTTCTCGTCGAACCGGCAGAACGTCTTGCCGCCCTTGGAGATGGTGGTCCAGGGCTTGTCGGTGCCCGGGACGTTGGCAACCAGGCAGCCGCCGGGAATCGGCACCTGACATTGGTGCGACGCTTCGCCTTTGGTCATGCCGAAACTGCAGGACTGTTCGGTTGTCGCGCTGAAATCGTAGAGATTCTGGTCTTTGGTGTCCGATGCACCAAGGACCGGGGTGCCGGCGAGCACCAGACCGCCCACAACGAGAAGGCGTGAGAAGAGACGCATGACGATCATGCTAGCATAGGCCCTCCGCTTGCGGCTACGATGCAGGGTGCGTAGAATCACCGCCACGGCGCTGAAGGAACGTGCACAATCAGGACTTTTGTCGGGTTCAGCCTGCTGGTGATGAGCTGAGACGACGTCAAAGGAGGAGCTCATGCTCGCGACGCGCATCCGTCAAAAGGAAGGCATGTTCTACTTCATCAGCTACAACGCCGCCGACTTGTTGACGAAGGTCCGATTCACCAGTCGGTATTACTTCGAAGGAGAGGAGATCGCTCAGTCGAAGCTGTCCGAGCATGACGATGTGGCGCAATTTATTGCGGGAATCGAGCGAAGCGAGAAAGGATTCCAACGGCTTCTGAACCGGCAGAAGGTCAAACAGATCGTCAATTTCTATGAGACGGTGGTGGCTCAGCCCATGATTCCGGGTACGGTGCTGCTCTTCACCGACGAAACGCTTCGTTTTCAGCGGTCGGGCGAGAGCGAATCCATCGGCCATCTAAGCGAGCCGAAAGGCAAGTATCTCATCATCGACGGCCAGCATCGGCTGGCCGGGCTCCATTTTTTCCAACAGCGACATCCCGATCAGATCGACAAGGTCGAAGTGCCGTGCGTGCTCTTCGATGGCCGGAGCGGCGAATTCGCGACCGAAATGTTCGTCATCATCAACAGCACGCATACGAGGATCAACCGCTCGCATCTGGTCGACTTGTACGAGAAGGTATCATGGGAGAGCCCGGAAAAGAAGTTTGCCGCCAAGGTAGTCAATTTACTGTACGGCGAGGAAGATTCTCCGCTGCAGTACAAGATCAATCGGTTGGGCGGGCGCAGCAAGCAGGAAAAATGGGTGTTGCAGTCCGAACTCTTCAACGAGCTGCTCAAAGTCGTGACGTCGCATAAGCGGTGGATGGAGTCGCACCTGGGAATGAAGGCCGACCGCTGTTACGCACTGGTCCGCGATTATTTCAAGGGCGTCAAAGAGGTGATGGGGGATGTCTGGGGACACAACGACCGGTATATGTTCACCCGCGACGTGACGCTGAAGGCGCTCGTTCGTGTCCTGGACGATATTGTCGTGGATCGCAAACTGATCAACGATTGGGAGGCGCAACGCTCCCACAAGCCGTTCGCAGAACTCCTCAAGCCGTGGGCGGCGCTCGCGAAAGAATTTCGAGCGGAAGGTTTCTATGAACGATTCCCGGCGAAAGGACAACTGGAGCGAGTTCGCAAGATTCACCAGCGATTGTTGGATACGATCGTCGGGTAATGGCCCGAGATCTCGTGTCGGAATAGTCCTTGCCCTCGTTGTCTCCCTCTTCCTGCTCGGTCTCCTTGACCCTCTAACGTCCATCACCGCCGAACAGGAAACGTTGGAAATCAGAACCGAGTCCAGCGGCGGTGTGAAAGCCGTAGCCCGCGTCCGATTTGCAGCGAAGCCTGCGGCCGTTCTGACCCTGCTCACGGATTATCCGCATTGGCCGGATCTCTTCGAGGTTCGTATGCGGGTGGCCGATGTGAAGATCAGAGACGGTGTCGCGACGGTGGACCTCCGAATCGATCATGCCTTGCTGCCGGGCGAACAACGATTGGTGACGGAGTCACATATCGTGTCGGACAGCGGCATTGTGACTGATCTGGTGGGTGGGGATTTCAAGAAATACCACCGAGTGTGGACGCTCACACCGGCTGGCGGAGGCGAACAGACCGTAGCGGATTTTGAGTTGACCGTTGCCATTGATTCCCTCGTGCCGGATTGGCTGGTCTCACTTGCGACCAGGCGAGAGCTTGAATCACATTTCCGTATTGTGAAGGAAAAACTGCGGGCGCTGGCTAGGACGGAAAAATAAATTCAGACGATTCCGTCTTCTCTAATCCCTGTTTGACCAGGCCGGCGACATCGAAATTCCGTTCGATCTTTCGTATGTCGTCGATGCGGGTCTTGATGCTGGGATGGGCCGGAACGAACAGCGAGCAGCAATCCTGATCCGGTTCGATGGACGTGGAAAAGGTGCCGATCCGTTGTGCTTGCTCCGTGATTTCCATTTTATCCATGCCGATCAGCGGACGAAGAATCGGCAATTCCGACGCGTCTTCGATGACTGTGAGATTTTCAGGCGTCTGGGAAGCCACTTGTCCAAGACTGTCGCCGGTGACGAGTCCCCAGCCCTGTTCCCGCTGGGCCAATTCACCGGCAATACGGACCATGACACGGCGGTAGAGGACGACGCGATAGGGCGCCGGAGCGTTGGCAACGATTTCACGCTGAATCTCACCGAATGGTACGACATAAAGACGGGAACGATTCTGATGCACGGTGAGGGTCTGCACCAGCTCCCTGACCTTGTCTTCCGACGCTCGGCTGACGAGAGGCCGGCCGGAAAAATGCAGGAAGGCGACCCGGCAACCTCGTTTCATCATCCGATAGGCCGCGACGGGAGAATCGATCCCGCCCGAGATCAGACAGACCACGGTGCCGCTGACGCCCACCGGCATACCTCCGGGCCCCGCGTGTTTCTCCATCGAATAGTAAGCGTCTTTCGAGAGGAGCTCGATGTAGACCGTCATATCCGGGTCGGTCAACTTGACTTTTTTTCCGGTGAGGTCGCACAAATACTTGCCGACGGCCCTCTCGACATCCATCGACGTCATCGTGAGCCGTTTGTCCGCTCGCTTGGCCGTGATGCGAAAGGTTTCGAACGATCGGTCGCGGACCGCCGTACCGATTCCCTGCATGAGCTCATTCAAATCCGGGTGAGAGAGGGTGAGGGGAACGGACTGCGCGAGTGAGAAGTTCGCCACACCGAAGACGCAGCCGAGCCGCTCGATGACGATGTGATCCCCAACATGCTGAGGAACCACGATACGGATGCGGCTGCGAAGGCTTTCGATTCTGCGGATGCCGACATCCTTGAGCGACGCCCGGATATTATGCGCCAGTTGTTGCTCGAAATAGTCCCGATTGCGTCCTTTCAACGCAAGCTCGTGATAGTGAACAATGGCACAACGCATCGTGAATCCGTAAGACGTGAAGCGTCAGGTGTGAGAGACGAATTTGAACCGACGTCTTACCCCTCACCGCTTTCCAGAAAGCGCTCGGCATCCATCGCCGCCATACAGCCCGAACCGGCGGCGGTCACGGCTTGACGGTAATGTGAATCCTGCACGTCCCCGGCAGCGAAGACTCCAGGCACATTGGTCGCGGTCCCTTTAATCGTCCGGAGATATCCATCCGGATCCATCTCCAGTTGGCCGGTGAACAAGGTCGTGTTCGGACGATGGCCGATGGCGAGGAACATACCGGCACAGGGCAGATCCCAAATTTTCCCCGTCATGACATTTTTCAGCCGCACACCGGTCACGACATCTTGTCCGAGTACATCTTCCACGACCGTATTCCAGATAAATGCGATGCGCTCGTTCTTCATGGCTCGGTCTTGCATGATTTTGGATGCGCGGAGTTTGTCGCGACGATGGACGATCGATACTTTGGTCGCGAACTTCGTAAGGAACGTCGCCTCCTCCATCGCACTGTCGCCGCCGCCCACGACGACGAGCTCTCTGCCTTTGAAGAAGAAGCCGTCGCAGGTGGCACAACTGGACACGCCGTACCCCCAGAGACGACGTTCGTTGGCGAGGCCAAGCGTGATGGGGGACGCGCCGGTCGCAACGATCAAAGTCCGTGTGTGGATGGTGCGCTCGGCATCGACGGTGACCGTGAACGGCCGCCGCTCAAGATTCACGGCGCTGACATCGCCGGTCTGGAAGATCGCTCCGAATCGCTCTGCCTGGACACGCATCTCCTTCATCAATTCCGGTCCCATGATGCCTTTCGCGAATCCCGGGTAGTTTTCGACTTCCGTCGTAGTAGTCAGTTGACCGCCCGATTGCCACCCTTCAATGACCAACGGAGCCAAATTGGCTCGTGCCGCATATATCGCGGCAGTCAAACCAGCCGGACCGGAGCCGATGATCGTGATCTGATGCATCCGATTCAATCTAGCATAGGAAAGCCGGCGAATACATGATCGCGAGGCTAGGCCAATTGACGGAGCGTCGAATACAGTCGCCGGACTTGTTTTCTCAGAACTGCCCGCGGTGCCATGCCGTTCAAGACGACATCCGCAAGGGCGGTTTTCGTTGCGAGTGGGAACTGAGTGTCGATCCGGCGAAGCGCCTCGGCTCTCGTGAGGCCGTTTCGTCTCCGCAGTCGGGCAATCTGGGCTCGACGGTCCGCCGTGACGACAATGACTTGATCGACTCGTTTGTCGACTCCGGCTTCGAACAGAAGCGGCACCTCATACACGACGACCACCCGAGGATTCTTTCGGGCGGCGGCTTTGACAATGCCGGCTTGCCGGCGCGCGACACGCGGGTGGATGATGCGTTCAAGCACTCGTCGTTTGCCGTGATGACGAAAGACGATGCGACCCAGCGCAGTCCGATTGATCGTTCGATCCGGATTGAGTATCGATTTTCCGAATATCTCCACGATGGCACGCCAGGCCGGCGTGCCGGGCTGTACCACGTCTCGGGCCAGTTGATCGGCATCGATCAGCAGTGCACCGCATTGCTTGAACATACCGGCGACGGTTGTCTTGCCGGTCGCAACGCCGCCGGTCAATCCAACGAGGATCATGGCGGCGGAGCATACATGACACGAAGAAGAAGGTCGAGGTTGAGACGGGCGGGCGAGCGGTAATTGTCGCGCGCGACCGGTTGACTTCCCGCCGGTGCTGCCTGTAAGAACCTTATCCCATGCTGGTTCGTCTTTCATGTGCCGTGTGTGTCTTCTTTGCATCCTTGGATGTTTCTCTGTCGGCTCAGGAGCCGGTCGCCGCCGGTGCGAAAACCATTGTGGTTGCCCTCGACGGCTCCGGAGACTTCAC
The DNA here is from genome assembly GCA_035252115.1 of Nitrospira sp. Classification (GTDB taxonomy): domain Bacteria; phylum Nitrospirota; class Nitrospiria; order Nitrospirales; family Nitrospiraceae; genus Nitrospira_C. Next base: position 14,772 of record DATFDJ010000116.1, read on the forward strand.
GTCACTTCAGGAGGCAGTCGACCATGCCCAAAAAGGCGACACCGTCTTTGTCAAGCCGGGTCGTTATCCGCAGGACGTCACTATTCACAGCAAAGAAAATGTGAAACTGGTTGGGGCCGGCAGGGAAGAGGTGATCTTACTCGGCCGCGAAGACGTTGTGGGTGTTCTGCATGTCGGTAAATGGCCTTACGGAGCCTCGAATATTGAAATCAGCGATATGACGATCAATGAACACGGGGGCCATGCGGTGGGGCTCTTTAATGGCCGCGGTGTGGTTCTCAAGCGCTTGATCATCAACGGCATGCTGTTCAGCCAACAAGTCCAGGATGCGCGGATCGAGCAGTGCATGATCGGCGGCAGCGAGACGACCGGTGTACAGTTTGCCGACTCGCAAGCGGTGCTTCTGTCCAATTTCATTCACGATAACGATCACGGCGTCAATGTGGCAGGAAAGTCGGAAGTCAGGCTGGAACGGAATGTCATCACACGGAGTTTGTTCGAGGCCGTTGTCGTGAACGATAAGGCCAAAGCTGTCCTGATCAGCAACACACTCGTGAAAAACGGAGGAGGAGCCGCATTTCTGGGTCAATCCCAGAGTGAAGTGAGCGGCAATGTGGTGGGATTCAACCGAGTAGGATTCCTCGTCGCCTCTTCGAGCCGAGCCCGTACTTCATACAACGCCCTCTACAATACAGATGGTGACTATATACGTGCGGAAAATCCAAACCGGCCGGCTCCTGATCTCAAGTCCCAGTCAGATATTTCCGGTGACCCGTACTTTGTTGACCCGATCCATGACGATTTTCGCTTACGAGGCGACACGCCGCTTGTTCAAGTCGGAGAATTTCCTTTTCTCGGTGCACTGCCTCCAGCTCCGCCCTCTGCCCGCTGAGCCTCTCTAATTGCTCAGTCTAATCAAACGCTTATCCTCCGGTTTCCTGAGGAGGGCAGATCATGTGCTATGCTAACAGTACGCGCGAGATGATCAGACGAAAAAACGTGGCGCAATAATTGCTGAAATACGACGATCTGGAGGTTGACTTGGCAAGCTATCGACAGGAATTAGAGCGCAGGGGGAACGATGGAATCCCGTCGCTCGATGATATTGAACCAGGCAAGATTGTCGGGGCCGTCATTCCCATGTCAGAGCGGGCTCAAACGCAAATGCGGGACAGCATTGAAGTTATCGATTATCTTCTGAATCAAGAACGCGTCATCTGGAGCTAACCCCGCCGTCCATTCTTTCCTCGCGTCTCTTCCTCTTGACAGGTCTCTGAAAATCCCCGTAGGCTGCATTTTGTCCGTCATTGTTCTTTTCCCCACACAAGCACAAGGAGATACCAAATGCGCGTGATGCGAAGGAGACTTGTGACCCTAGCGGCAGCGGCGGGCATGGGGATCTGTCTCCTGTCGGTGCAGTCAGGTCATGCAACCGATGAATTGATCAAAGAAGGTGTCTTGCCATGGGCGATGGCTGATAAGGCCGTCCACGCTGCTCTCGAAGCCTGTAAAAAGGACGGATATCGGGTGAGCGTGTCCGTTGTCGACCGGGCTGGGCAGCTTCGCGTCCTGGGGCGGGCTGACGGAGCGGGCCCCCATACGATCGACAGCAGCAGGAAGAAGGCTTATACGGCCGCCAGCCTGCGCCGGCCGACGACCGAACTGGCGGAGTTGATCAACAAGATGGCGTCTCTACAATCGTTGCGCGATATGAATGAGCATATCCTGATACTGGGGGGTGGGCTCCCGATTGAAATAGGAGGCGACGTCGTCGGTGGAATCGGTGTTGGTGGGGCTCCGGGAGCTCACCTCGACGATGCCTGCGCGCAGGCGGGGTTGGACTCGATTGGGGCTGCGCCGAAGGTACCCGCCGCCCGGTGAGCCGGCTCGGAATTTTTGCTGCCGTATCGCTCGTCCTTCCGCTAGGCTGCAACAGCGACATCCCCGTGTCCGCCACCACACGGGTGCCTCCGTTGGGCATCACCGTCACGGTGACGCGCGTGGCGACACACCCATTCTTGGCCCGATTCAATCTCAAGTTACAAGTGAACGGACCTGCCGGCTGCGCAACCTCCAGCGATCTTTTTCCGGACACCGGAGGGGTAAGTCGACGCAATCTCTACCTTGGCGCAGACGGCCGCGTCTATGTCATTGGGCAGTTCGATGTCCGCGTCTTCGATCCCGATTCCTGTGACATTACTTTACGCGAATTCCGATCGCTCGGCGAACATATGCAATATGTCGGAGTCTTCGACGTTAATGAGGCTCGTCACTGGACCTTTTTTCCGGCTGCCGTCCGGTCAGAACAGTCGTTCGAAAGATCCTAGCGAAGACTTCATCCTCCATCGGATTTCCACCGGAGCGCCAAGTAAGGGCGTAAGATGGCCCGGGTTTTTGTTGCGGCACGGATATTCCAAAACGAGGGAAATGAATCAACCCATTGTCGGATACCATCAGGACGAGCACGGAGACTGGGTGGCGAAGTTAGGCTGCGGACATAAACAGCATGTACGCCATCGACCACCGATGACGATGCGCCCCTGGGTCTTGACGGAGGCGGGCCGAGCCCAAAAGTTGGGGACGATGTTGAACTGCCTGCGCTGTGACGATGAGAGGGATAAAAATGCCTGATCTGTTGGTGAGAATAAGTTCCGATGGTACTATTTCCCCTGGTAATTCCAATGCGAGCGGGAACGGCACAACAGGGCTTTACCCTGATCGAAATCCTGATTTGTCTGGCGATTCTTTCTATCTTGGCCGTCCTGGGAGGACTTTTTCATCTCGACAGCGTTGAAAAGGCTAAAGCCGTTGAGGCAACGATTGCGCTTGCGGAGGTCGTGAGACTCGAGCAGCTCTATCAAGGCAATACTGGAACCTATTCTTCCGATCTCAGCGAGATCGGGTTCAGCCTGCCCTCGCCGCTTCAATATCACCAGTTGTTCGTCCAAGTGCAGAAAGACGGCAAGGGATGGAGCTACATTGCGATGGCGATGCCGTTGAACGGTGTCGGAACAGGCAATCAAGGCGGATGGGCCGTGGCGCAATCTCCGGGGGGCCAGTTTAAAAGCAATCTCCCGGGCGTGGGAGGCTCAGCAGGGCCGTCAGCTTGTGGAATCTGGACTGGTTGGGAATCCATGGAAGGAGGCCATATCGAGGGAGAAGTATCGTTGCAGTCTGGTGCGACATCTAACGCGTCGCCCTGTGGCGTCAGGGTGGTCAATCACGGGAAGAAGTGATGAGCGGCTTATGAGATGCAAACCACCGTCTCGGCTTGAGGCTGCAGATCTACGCTCAGTCCAGGTCCGTCAGACGGGATGAGGAAGGAGCCGGCATAGGAGTATCCGCCCTTGACGGGGTCCTGATTCAGCAGCAGCGGGGTATCGAGATCCAAAATCTCAAACCCGGTCATTCCCAGCACCAGGCTGAATGAACAGCCCATCGCGACCCGAGTTTCCACCATCCCTCCGATCATCAGTTTCAGCCCTCTGGAACGTGTGTAATCGGCAATTGTTCGGGCCTCGACCACGCCAGTCTTCATAATTTTAATATTGATGTAGTCGGCGCTTGCCTGCGCGACGACTCGTTTTGCATCTGCAAGCGAGCGGACCGACTCATCCGCTGCGACGGGTACCCCGGTTTCCCGTCTGATCGCCGCCAGGCCATCCAAATCTTCACGATCCAGCGGTTGTTCCAGTAGGATCAGCTTCCCCCCAAACTGCACTATGCCTTTTGTGAAGCGGAGACACTCCTTCTGGGAAAAACCTTGGTTTCCATCCCCGATGAACGAAATCCCCGGCAGAGCATCATGTACGGCTCGAAGTCGTCTGATGTCCTCTTCCACATCTCTCCCGACTTTCATTTTGAAGATGCGGAATCCTTTCTGATGCCACGAGCGCGCCAGTTCTACGGTCTTTGCGAGGTCGCAAATCGGGATCGTAATGTCTGTTTCTCGTTTTCGCACATCGGACCCGCCCCACAATTCCCACATGGGTATTTTCCGGGCCCGGCAATAGGCGTCGATCATTGCCGTTTCAAGAGCGCAGCGAGCTGACGGTTGATCGGGTGCGATGACGCGCATCTCTTCAGCAATATCCGAAAACCGATCGACGGGCCGATGCAGGATGATTGAACACAGCCGATTCAGCGCATTCATGCAAGAAAGCCGATCTTCTCCCCCGACTTCCGGAAATGGCGCGGCCTCGCCATAGCCATGCGCACCGCCGCCTAACGCGATACGAACAAATACATTTTCCGCCCTGATGCGAGCTCCCGTGGCGACGACGAACGGATCAGTGATGGGGATATCGACGGGCCAGAACTCGATCTGCTGAATAGCAAGCATTGCGGGTACTCTAAATAGATGACGTGCGCCATAGTACCGCGGCCATATTCAATGAAGCCAGCATCAAGCCGGTGCGGCCGCAAAATGGACAGATGTCGCAGAAGCGACGTTTCAGAGAAACGAAACAAAGCCGGGAGTGCTTCCGAGCATTTTGTGACGGGACTGGTGGCTGGACAAAAATACAGGATCAGCAGACATTGCAATCAATGGGCGGCAAGAGAGGACACTGTCTAGGCGTAACGATCGTTGAGCCATGGCAAGGCTGTGTTCGAATAACCCCGTACTTCCCAGAACCCTTTCTCATCCTTGTCGGCAAACGTGATTTCCTTGACCCATTTGGCGCCCTTCCAAGCATATCGTTTCGGGACAATGACTCTGACCGGCCCGCCATGCTCCTTACTCAACGCTGTTCCGTTCCACTTGTAGGTCAACAGCACATCGGCATCGTCGCATGCTTCGAGGGGAAGATTGGTGGTGTAGTCGTCGTACGATTTGAAAAGTACGAATCTGGCGAGCGAAAGCGGTTTCACCACGGAGATGATGTGCCTGAAGCTTACGCCCTCCCATGCGTTATCGTAGCGGCTCCACGACGTGACGCAATGGAAATCGGAAACGTCCTTGAACTGAAGCTGTGCCAAGAATTGATCCCAGGTCCATGTGATGGGATTTGCGACGAAGCCGCCGATCGTCAACGTCCATTCCGAGAGCGGAATATCGGGCTTGAACCCGAGATCCAGCACCGGCCAGGTTTCGACCAAGTGCTGTCCGGGCGGCAACCGGTCGTCTCCCTCACTGAAGACCTCCCGTTCTTCTCCCCCTCGCCGTGCTTTCGCCCACTGTTCTTTCGTTTTGGTTAAGCGACTGTCTTCCATATGGATTCTTTTTAACAGAGAGTAGGGCGGCAGGCCAAGATCTTACAAGAGAACATGGTCGGTGAGACCGTTCGCTTACCGAGTTCCGTTGAACTGAGTCGACATCACTGCAATGATTCCAACAGGATCGTGACGCGGTCCGAGGTCCTTGATGCTATCCAATTCCATATCCCCTGTGATCTTCGACATTTATCGCCTGCTACACTTATGCAAGGTCAGGATCTTCGATGAGTATTCTCACACGCCATGTCTTGATTCTATTCTGTGCGACGCTCTGGTACGGCAGCTTTGATCCAGTTTCTCTTGCCAAAGAGAAGAGCAAGGAGCCGTCCTCTGTCTTAGACGTCAGGAAGACTTCCAAGATGCCGGCCGAGAGAAGTGAAAGGTCGTCCGGTCCCGCCGTCAAGAAAGCCGGAAGGCAGAGCCAGCCCGGCAGACCACCTCGACCGGTTCACGCGCAAGGACGACAGAATACGGCCGAGCCGCCGGCCCAACACCGTATGTCCCATCACCCGATGAGCAAAAGCAAAAAAGTCCTTCCTAAAGCGACTCTCGGATCCGATCTCGATCCCAAGCCTCACGGCATGTTACAGGATTCACGCCGCTACGATTCACGCCTCGGATTCCGAACGTCGGGACTCCAAGACCCGCAACTTCAACACGTGTCATACGAGCACTTCCAAGAACTGGATCGGAATCAAGACGGCAGGATCGATCCGGTTGAGCGCGCATTCAGCCGGTTGGATATGGACCGGGACCTCCACGACCACCGTCGGTAACAGGCTCCTCTCTCGCGATCAGTACATTTCCTTGCCATAGTACGGTACCGTTTGCATTGCCTTCTGCAGAGTGTGATGCAAGAAGTCTGTGGGAGACTGACCGTTTGCGTGGAACCGCATTGACACCTTGGTAAGGACTCCCCATGATACGCGAGAGGTGATCATGGCGAACGGGATACAGGCGGCGGGACAAGCGGCTGGCCTGTATGCCGGGTACCTTTAATCGCTGTGTTGATTGTCTGCACGATCGCGGTATTTCTCTAGTTTGGTTTCGACACATGACACAGTCTGATCAGGCTCTTGTTCTGCCGAATGAGGAATACAACCGTATTCTGGTGGAGAACGTTCATCCGTCAGACTGGGTGAATCCGCAGCCTGACGGCCGGTACAACATCGTGGTGCTGGGAGCGGGGACGGCCGGTTTGGTTACGGCTATCGTTGCCGCTGGTCTTGGTGCGAAGGTCGCATTGATTGAAAAACATCTCATGGGCGGCGATTGCTTGAACGTCGGTTGCGTACCCTCCAAGGCGATCCTTCGTGCCGCCCGCGCCTGGGCCGAACTCAAGAATGCCGAAGCGTTCGGCCTCCACATTCCTCCCGGCGTGAAATATGATTTTGGAGCCGTCATGGCGCGCATGAGGATGCTGCGGGCGCGGATTAGTCGCAACGATTCGGCTCACCGGTATACAAAGCTCGGTGTCGATGTCTATATCGGAAGCGGGCGCTTCACCGGAAGCGATACGATTCAGATCAGAGGGACCGCCGCAGGAGACCGCACCCTTCGGTTCGTCAAAGCGGCCATCTGCACCGGAGCACGGGCCTCCGATCCGCCGATCCCCGGACTGAAAGAGGCAGGATATCTCACGAATGAGACAGTGTTTTCTCTCACCGAGCTACCGCAACGTATTGCTGTTATTGGCGCCGGCCCGATCGGCTGTGAGTTGGCTCAAGCATTCGCCCGGTTCGGCAGCCAAGTGTATCTGATCGAAGCCCTGCACGGCATTATGCCAAACGAAGATCGCGACGCCGCCGACATCGTGGAGAAGCGGATGCACCGCGATGGAGTCAAACTCCTATGTTGCGCCAAGGACCTGAACGTCCAGACGACCGATACGGGCAAGTATCTTACGGTCAATTCACACGGACAGCACAACAAGCTGACGATTGATGAAATTTTAGTCGGCGTCGGCCGGACGCCTACTGTCGAGGGGATCGGACTCGAAGCCGTCAGTGTCGAAAGCGACAAGAACGGCATCACGGTGAATAATCGTCTGCAGACGACCAACCCGAAGATTTTTGCGGCAGGCGACGTCTGCTCGCGCTACAAGTTTACCCATGCAGCCGATGCGATGGCCCAGATCGTCATTCAGAATGCGCTCTTTCCCCATCCCCTGGGGCTGGGCTATGCCAGCCTCAATTCTCTCATCATGCCGTGGTGTACGTTCACCGAGCCCGAAGTCGCCCATGTTGGACTCTCTGAGAAAGAGGCCAAGGCGAAAGGGATCGAGATGGAAACCTACACGTACAGGCTGGACGAGGTCGATCGTGCGATCCTAGACGGTGAAGAGGAGGGCTTTGCTAGGATCCATATCGAAAAAGGGACCGACAAGATCCTGGGGGCGACAATCGTCGCCAGCCATGCCGGAGACCTGATCAGTGAATTTTCTCTGCTCATGAAGGCGGGGGCCGGGGCCAAGACCGTGGCCGGCACGATTCACCCGTATCCGACGCAAGCAGAAATCAGCAAGAAGGTTGTGACTCTCTGGCGCAAAGCCCATTTCACCCCTCGTACGAAGCGGATTCTAACGAAGTTGTTTGCCTGGTTGCGGCGTTAATCTCCCGAGCGGCGCATGGAAAAGCCATTGTTCATGTGCGCGGTCTTCTATACGGCTGTCATCGCTTCAGCAGTGAGCTTCGTGTGGGCGGAGGATGCCGTCATCCTTGATGTGAGTCCGTTCTCCGCGAACCAAGCCGGTTCTGGTCTGCCGGATAGCTGGAAGCCGCTGACTTTTAAAAAGATTCCCAAGCTCACTCAGTACGAACTCATCAGCGACAATGGCACCGTAGTCGTGAAGGCGTCGAGCGACGCGTCGGCATCCGGTCTGACCAAGGCGCTCAAGATCAGTCCCCATGAATACCCGGTGATCCGCTGGCGCTGGAAAATCGAAAATGTGCTGAAGAACAGCGATGTGCGACGCAAGGACGGAGACGATTACCCGGCGCGGGTCTATATCACATTCGAATACGACCCGGACAAAGTGCCCTTGTCCAAAAAATTGAAGTACAAGGCCGGGCGGGCTCTCTTCGGCGACATTCCCATTGCGGCCTTGAATTATATTTGGGACACGAAGACTCCGGTCGGCACGATCATTGGCAACGCCTATACTGACTTTGCGCAGATGATCGTCGTCGAAAGCGGGCTCGGGAAAATTGGACAATGGGTGGAAGAAGAGAGAAATATCTACGAAGACTACAAGAAAGCGTTTGGAGATGAGCCGCCGCTCATCAATGGTGTCGCCATTATGACTGATACGGACAATACGAAGGAACGGGCGGTGGCCTACTACGGCGACATTTATTTTGTGCGAGCGGGGGATAACTGAGCAGAAAAAAAGAGGCCGACCTGTTCAGGTCGGCCTCCCGAGGACCCCCGGCGCGCGGTCCGGTACGCGCATTCAGAGGGAGTTACTGGATCGAGTTTGCGAAGCCGCCACGCGTTATTTCAGCGCGGACGCTGTCGCCCACTTTCTTCTGCTTGATATGCTTGGTGCCCTGGCCGACATAGAGCTTGACTTGGTTCCCCTCGTAATCTTCAACAGTGTAGGCGTTGCCATCGATGCTCTTCAACGTACCGCCGACGGTCTTCCAGGCCGGCCCTGGTTTTTCATCATGCTGACCGGCTTTCGGAGCAGGCTGGGTTTGAGGCACGGACCCCATTGAGGAAGCCGCCGCTGCAGCCGAAGAGTAGGACTGCGACTTCTTGGAGCTCTTGGCCATCGCCGGAGCGGCGACCAGCGCCACCACGGCAAGGGCGATCATCATCTGGGGAAGAATCTTTTTCTTCTTCGCTTTCTTCATGACTCAGCCTCCTTATGGAATTCTGACAACAAACCAACACGCCTCAGCAAAGCATGTGCCGAATGTGACGGTCTTGGACCCATGGAATTTCAGTAGGTTAGAAGAATCACTAATTCTTAAGTCCGTCGTCTCGAAGAGAACGTAAAAAAAACGGCAAAACGCTGTGCAAATCTGCTCAAATGCCCGGGGCTTCTTGAAACCTTCCCCTGTGAGACGTGACCTTCTCGAGAGTCTTTCCCGTCCTCAACTCCGGTTGCTGCGTGAACTGAGCCGCCTCGCAGAGGAGTCGGGTATCTCTCTCTACTTGGTCGGCGGTGTGGTTCGAGATCTTCTTTTGAAAAGGGCGACGTGGGATTTGGATTTAACAGTGGAAGGCAATGGAACGGCGTTCGCTCGCGCTGTGGCCGATCGCTATGGTGCAGGATTGGCAGTGTTCGAAAGGTTTGCCACGGCGCGCTTAGTACTGCCGGACGGTCTGAAAGTCGATATTGCGTCGACGCGGAGCGAGTCTTACCCCAAAGTTGCAGCTCTGCCCGTTGTCATACCATCGTCCTTGAAAGACGATCTTTACCGCCGGGACTTCACGATCAATGCCATGGCGATCCAACTCAACGGGGCCGCTTTCGGGACGTTGCACGATCCTTATCAGGGGCAGCGGGATCTGAGAACCAAAACGCTGCGTGTCTTGCACGACAACAGTTTTCTGGACGACCCGACCCGGATATTTCGAGGAATCCGCTTTGTGCAGCGGTTTGGATTGAAGTGGGACTCGAAGAGTCGGCGCTTGCTCAAGCAAGCCGCTGCAATGAATATCATCGACCGGCTTTCGGGGCCCCGTCTTCGCAATGAAATTTTCCTACTCTTGAGCGAACGCGATCCGGCTCGGACGATCGAGCTGATTGTGAGGTTGAACCTGTTACGGTTTCTGCATCCCCAGTTGCAATATGGCGCGAAGGTCAGGCGCCTGATCACGGCTCTCCGTGCGGTATTGAGGAGATGGGGCAAGAAAAGACCCACCGAGCCGATCGATCGTCCGTTAGCGTATGTCATGGCTCTCGTGTCCGATGCCGGTCGCACAGTCGCGTGTGGAGTTGCAGACCGGCTGCAGCTCTCCTCCGCACAGCGCCGTGCTGTCAGCCAAGCCGGTTCGGTCACGGATCGAATCGTCGAAATGTTGTCGCACCGTGAAGCGGTCTCGCCCTCCTGCGTGTATCGCGTATTAACCGGCTTGACGCCTGAGGCCATCGCGTTGGCGTGCGCCAAAGCGGCTTCGCTAAGAGGTACAAGGAGATCTGTGCGGTGCCGGCGGCGGATCGCTCGCTATCTGAAAGTCGACCGGTACGCATCGATCGCCGTTACAGGAGACGATCTGGCTCGTCTCGGGCTGCCATCCGGCCCAGCGTACAGGGAAATCCTCGATCGGTTGCTGGATGCTCGAATGGATGGCGAAGTGACGACCGAGGCGGATGAGCACCGATTGGCAGCGCGTCTCGTTGAACGCCGCCGAGGCGGGCGGCCGGGGTAAGTCCGGTGGTTCTCGATCTGACTAATGGACCGTTGAGGATTAGCTCCAGCCGCTGCCCCGTGATCTATGACGTCGAATAAACTGCGCAGTGAATGATCATGGCTTCTCCACTGGCTCATGCTGTCGTCGCCGTCACGGTAGCCGTAGGCTTTCATATTCCCTCCGTTCCCATTCGATACTGGCTCCTTGGGATTCTCTGTGCCGAAGTTCCAGACTTCGACGTCATCGGATTCTGGCTGGGTATCCCGTACGAATCAATCCTCGGACATCGAGGATTGAGCCATTCGTTGCTGTTCGCGGCCTTATTCAGTGGGATGGTTGCGATGTGGGCGGGCCGCTGGGACTCTGTCCCCCGTGCTCGCCTTTGGTCGTATTTGTTTCTGGCGACGCTGTCGCATGGAATTATGGATGCGCTGACGACCGGCGGGCTGGGGGTCGCATTTTTTGCGCCCTTCGACAATACAAGATACTTTTTTTCGTTTCATCCCATCCGAGTCACCCCCCTGGAGCCGAGCCTCGTGATGGGTCCTGCCGGGATCGCCGTGCTGAAAAGTGAGGCGTTGTGGGTCGGATTCCCCTGCGCGCTGTTCTTGCTCGGATGGAGCTTAAGCCGCGGCCGATGGAACCGCACCGGCTGATTAGTTGTTGAGCGGAATGATGCCGACCGATATTTCGTTCGGCAACAACAGTGTCGCGGCCGCACGATTGTCTACGTCCGGCTGAATGAGGGCGAATAAGGAGACGGGCTGCGGGACGGCATTCGGAGGCAGAATCAGCAGTGCAGGAAAATCCATCAGCGGGGAGACGGTCGGTTGTGAGGTCAGCCGAAGCCTAAAGGCCATGAGTAGGTCTCGGAGCCGAGACGATCGCTGTTCTTCTGTCGCGGTGTCCGAAGAGGCAATCGCGAGGTCCCAAAGCGGTTTTGTGATAGTCACAGCAAACAAAATTCCGACTTGCCGTGCCGTCGATGTCACATCGATCAGTGCACCGGCTTCCAATGCCCGGTCAAACCGGAATCTTGGCGGCGACTGCATCGTTCTCTTCTTTCGTCGGCTGATCGCTGGAGCTCAAGCCTGACGGTGAGTCGGTGGTGTTCGGAATCAAGACCTCCTCAGCGTTTCCTTCTGTTCCGTCGTTTCGCAGAAGTTCCCGCGAAGCCGGCAAGGCATGGAGGATCCCCTCATAGACCAGCCGAGCCTTTTCAGACCAAGCAGGGTTGAACGGACGCCGGGCGAACGCGGCCTCCGCCGCCTTCTTTTCGTCGTTGGTGAGGATCTCCATGGGAGAATGATCATCCATAACAACAAACGATAAGCATGAGATGCCATGAGTCAAGGCTCGGTTCGCACAAATCCTCTTTGCCGGCAGACTCCGCAGCGTCGTCCGACGAGTTAATCGGGAAGAGGCTTGCCCTTCGTTTCAGGTGCAAACAGCAGCGTCACGAGGCCGACCAGATAAATCAGGGCGACCGTACTGGCCGCTCGACCGAACGTACCGAGAGCAGCCACGAGCCAGCCGGTCAGGAACGGTGAAGCGGAAGCCAGGATTCGGCCGGCGTTGAAACAAAAGCCGGCCCCGGTCGCACGGAGCCTCGTCGGGTACAGTTCCGGAAGATAAATAGGAAAACCGCTGAAGATGCCGTTGTTGAAGAATCCGAGAACCGGCAGCAGCATCAGCACACCGGTATACGTGGACGGCAGCAAATAGGTTACGGGAAGCATAACGAGGCTGCCGAGACACATGAAGGCAAAGATCGGGCGCCGGCCGAATCGGTCGGCAAGCGGCCCGAAACCGAGATAGCCGAATAGCGCTCCGCCGTTCAGCGCCATGATCGCGTAGCTGACGTACTGAGTCATGGCGGCTTGGTCGTATCCGCGGAGGTCGGGTAACTCGCGTATCAGAGTCGGAGCCCAGTTGGTCGAACCCCAGAGTCCGAACACGGCCACGAATGCCAGTGCGGAGCCGATCACGGTCGCTCGCCGCAAGTCGGCCTCGAAGATTGCGGAAAGCTGTGCGCATTGGTGCGGAGCCTGTTGCCACCGTTCCGGTTCCTTGACCCACCAGCGGACGAGCAACGCCACGAATGCGGGCAGGATGCCGATGAGAAACAACCCGCGCCATCCGTATGCATCTTTCAGCAGCAGATTAGAGGTCGCCGCAAGAAAGAAGCCTGCAGCCCAGGCCGATTGCAGGATGCCCGCCGCCTTCGCGCGTTGTTCTTCCGGCCAAGTTTCCGCCACGATCGCCGCTCCTGCCGCCCATTCTCCTCCGATCCCGAGCGCCGTGAGAAACCGATAGACAGCCAGATGCCACCAGTCTTGTGCCAGCGCCGCTGCACCGGTGAAGAGGGCATAGAGGAGAATCGTGGCCATCAAGATTCTCGTGCGGCCGAACCGGTCTGCCAGGATACCGAAGGCGATGCCGCCGATCGCCCAACCGACCAGGAAGATCGAGAATATGAGGCCGCCGTACCAACCGATGTCTTCGGCCGACGCCGCGGTACCGGAGGAAGTGCGAAGCAGATCGTGGAGAGCCGGATGCAACACGATCGCGTAAATGGTGGCGTCCATCGCATCGAAGACCCATCCAAGCCACGCCACGAACAACACCAGCCATTGGTAGGAAGTCACGCGGGCGTACCAGGCGCAGGATTTCTCTTCGAGTGACGAGGGACGAGTCACAAGCGGCGGCATGCGGCGCAAGGCTAGGAACTTTACGGCCCGGGTGTCAAGCGTGATCGGTGTGACACTCACCATTGCCACGCAGGCGGTCGATATGGTCTTCCCAATGCAGAGCGAACCTGGAAGCGGTTTTCAACATCCTGATATAGTCTGGCCCCATGCCGCGGGTCGATTTCTACAGGGTGTTGGGTGTTTCGCGCGAGGCCTCGGACGACGCCATCAAGAAGGCGTACCGCAAGCTGGTATTCGAGCACCATCCGGACCGCAATCCGCACAGCAAGGAAGCGGAAGCCAAGATCCGCGAAATCAATGCCGCCTATGAGATCATCGGAGACCCCGAAGCGCGGCGCAACTACGACCGGCTCAACTGGGGCGAGGAATTTGGAACAGACGTCGTCGATCTCTCTATCATCCTCGACGAGATGGAGAAGAAGCTGTTCGACGAGGGACGGAAAGAGCTTTTTGCCGCCCTCGTGAAAGACGTCAGGCGCATCAAGACCGAGTTGGCGTTGATCCGGGAGCGCACGGTGGCCGAGCAGGGATACGATTCGTTCAAAGAAGAAGTGATCTACAGGCGTGCGGCAGAGGTATTGGAGGAACTGGTGAACGAAGACATGGAGAAACGAGCCGGGCGGCTGGTCGACGTCGCAACTCAGATGATGATTTCACAGGGTGTGGTCGGGAAGAACGACGAGGACGGCGTCCGGTCTCTCCGCGCGCGATTCAAAGGCAAGTTCCGCGAGGGCCGAATCCATGGCTTCGCATCCGCGCTGGAACTGTTCTACGAGAGACGGTGACGAATAATCAGTTTTGAGTTGTGAGTGCTGAGTGTTGAGTTGCGGACTCCAACTAAAGATTCAAAACTAAAAACTTGAAACCTAATTTGACAGTGGTCCTGCCACAAATCGCCCGCCCTTCATGACTCCCAGGATGCGATCGCGATTCCGTAGCACCTCGATTCGTTTCAGCGGATTGCCGTCGATGAAGAGCAGATCTGCGAGCCGGCCCCGCTCGATCGTGCCCACCTGGCGATCCAGGCCGATCAAACGAGCGGCAACGACTGTTGTGGCCATAATGGCTTCCATCGGCGTCATGCCGAGGGCGACCATCCGTTCGAGTTCCTGCGCATTGTCTCCGTGGAAATTAAACGGCGTGCCCGCGTCCGTTCCCATTGCGATGAGCAGGCCGTTGCGATGCGCCGCTCGGAAGCTCTGATGATGGCGTTTCATCATCGTCTTGGCCTTCTCCAGTACGCTGTCGGGGACGCCGCATCCCCGCCGACTTGCGGCTGTCGTCGCCAACGCGGAGAGAGTCGGGACGATGTAGCAGCCCCGTTGTTTCACCAGTGCTCCAGTGTCTTCATCCAGCAGCGTCGCATGTTCGATCGAATGCACGCCTGCATGAACCGCGTTTCTCATGCCGGACGATCCATGTGAATGCGCCGCGACCCTCTTGCCCGACTGTCGAGCGACTTCGACAGCCGTCGCCAATTCTTCGACCGTCATCTGGGCCTCGTGCGGAGAGGTGCCGGGCGTCAGTACGCCTCCGGAGGCGATGACTTTGATCCACTCCGCGCCGGCGGCAATTTGGGCCTGAGCCACGGCGCGGACCTGTTCGATTCCATCCACTTCCCGTCCGATGAATCTCGCATGCCCGCCGATGGTACAGATCGCGAGCCCGGCGGCGACGATGCGAGGACCCGGCAGGATCCCTTCATCGATCGCGCGCTTCAGCGCAAAAATGGAATGATCGCGCGAGCCCACGTCGCGGACAGTCGTAATGCCCGCTTCCAGAGTCTGCCTCGCATACCGTGCTGCTTTCAGCGCGGTCAGCGACGGACTGTCTTGCTCCGCCGCGGCCACGACATCCGGCTCTCCCCCCAGAGAAAGATGAACATGACAATCGATCAGCCCCGGAAGCACCGTCATCCCGCGCCCATCGACGATGGTCGCTCCTCGTGGAATGGTGACGTGCTTTACGGAGCCTGCGGCGGTGATGCGCTCGCCGCGGACGGTCACCACGGCTTTTTCGAGAACCTGGCCGGTTCCATCGATGAGGCGGACGGATCTCACCGCGACCGTTTGGCTCATGGGGTATCGATCGGAATGGTGATGATGATGCCTCCCATCACATCACCGACCTTGAAATCGCGGCGGGGGCTGTTCGGATGTTGATTGTGACAGGCGACGCAGGTTTGGTTGACGGCATAGTCGGGGTACACGGCCTGATAAAACCGCCCTCCTTCGAGCTTCACGAAGCCGCCATACGGCTTGGCGGGATCTTTGGCCACGGCATCGAGACCTCGTCGCTCGAAATCGGTGTTTGCGCCGTTCCAGGCGTAAATAGGACTGAGACTCGCCAGCCGGAATGAGAATTTGAGATCTTTCTGCGCCACGAGGCGACCCGATTCGAGGAGAAACTGGGCCGGCAAGGGCACACCTTTTTCGTCCTTCCAGTGCTCGATGGCTTCTGCGATGCCGGCTTGGTGCAACTTGTTGACGACGTTTTCCGTGTAATTTTTGCGATTGGCCTCGATCAAGGCATTGACGTAAGCTGCGGCCCTCTCGGGCGCAATCATGTCGGATTTCATTTGGTTGACGAGCGTGAGCGCGAAGATCCAGTAGGCGGTGACCGAGACGAAGGCAAACGTCGCTGCAGCCAACACCCACAGCAGAGGCTTGTTCTCCGGCATGCGCGATCGTCCTCCGCGTTTAACTGGGCAGTCCTCGGCTGTAGACACGAGCCGCCGCAGCGAGCGCGACACCCGGCGTCGTCAACCAGCCTTCCCGTAAAAAGAGTTCTTCGAGTGCGTTCAACAGCGTCAGGACATGCGACTCCGTCGACGATTCTCCCATGAGGCCGACTCGCCATACCTTGCCCTTGAGGGAACCGAGTCCGCCCCCGATCTCAATGCCGTAGTTCGTCAACAACCTGGCGCGCACCTCGGCCTCCCGGACGTGCGGGGGAACCGTCACGCAGATGAGCGTGGGGAGTCGTTCCTCGGGCGGTGCGAGAGAGACGAGGCCCAGCTCTTCCATGCCTGCCGCGAGGGCCTCGCTGTTGACTTGATGGCGCGCAAAGCGGGCAGGTAATCCTTCTTCATCGATCAGGCGCAGCGCTTCTCTCAGGGCATACACCATCGAGATCGGCGCGGTGTGGTGGTAGGCCCGGCTGGCGTCGTTCCAATAGTCGGCCACCAGCCGCATATCCAAGTACCAGCTTTGACAAGGCGCGCGCCGCTGCTTCACCAAGGAAAGGGCCCGTTCGTTCATCGAAAAGGGCGCGAGCCCCGGTGGGCAACTGAGGCATTTTTGGGTGGCGCTGTAACACACGTCGATGCCGACGCGGTCCACCTCCACGGGAAGACCGCCGAGAGACGTGACCGCGTCCACGACGAACAAAGCTCCGTGTTGACGAGCCAGTGCCGCGATGTCATCGAGCGGCTGCCGGACGCCGGTCGATGTCTCGGCATGAACGAGAGCAACGGCCTTGACGGGTCCCGATCGGCGCAACGCCTGTTCCACTGCGGTCGCATCGATACTCCGTCCCCATGGAGCCTCGATCGGGATAGGTTTCCCGCCGCATCGTTCCACGACCGCGGCCAGTCTGGTACCGAACACGCCATTGACGCCGACGATGATGGCGTCGCCGGGCTCCACGATGTTGACGATGGACGCTTCCATGCCGGCCGACCCGGTTCCCGATACGGCGATGGTAAAGCGATTGGAGGTTTGAAACACGTTGCGTAGCATCGATTGCACGTCGTCCATCATTGTCAGGAACGCCGGGTCGAGATGTCCGATCAATGGAGCGGACAGGGCGCGCAACACCCGTGGATGGACCTGACTCGGACCAGGTCCGAGGAGCAAGCGACGGGGCGGTCTAAAATCCGGAATGACCATAATCCTTAGCTGATCGAAGTGCGACAGTATAGCGAACTTGGGTGACGCTCGGCCACGGGAAACGCCGCAGTCGCCCTTCCTACTTCGAGGGGTTTCTCGCTGAAAAATGGCCGTGTTATAGTCAGTGCCGTGGAAAACCGCGTAGAGACTGCCGAGCGACAACCCGAAACGCGCTCTTGGTGGCGGGCCACGGACGCGCCGCAGCCCGTTGGCTCGTATGCCGAACACTTTTCACCGTTCGTGAGTCTGCTGGCCGCCCTCTTCCTCATCGCGTCGTTGGCCTCTGTCGTCTGGCTATCGGCATCGGTTCCCAAGTTGGATCGCATGGAAGCTCCGGAACGAGCGCTTGCCCGCATGGTCGGCCGTACCATGGATGCCCAAGTCGGTCTCAGGCGCGCGCCGGCTTGGAAACAACAACTTCTCGGCTGGATTTCAGGCGACGAGACGGTAGAGCGAATTCAAGCGATCGAGTGGTATGGCGAATTGGCGGAGACATCCGAAGATCCGGTGGTCCAGCTTGAACTTGCGATCCTTCGGGCCGAGTCTGGTCAGAAGTCGGAGCCGCTTCTGATCGCGGAAGCATGGGAGCAACGGGAGGCTCCGTTTCCCCGATTCGCGGCATTGATTCGCGCGGCCTACGGCGATCCCGGCGCTCTCGATCACGAGCGGCTCGACTTGGAGCAAGCCGATGCCGCTGAGCTGCTGCCCGCGGGATGGTTTTACGAACGACTCGCAGGGCGCCTCGCCGAGCGGGCCGGTAATGTTCCGCTGCTGGAGACGATACGGCAGAGTGCCGCCATGAGAGCGGATAAGATCTTCGCCTTTTCGTGGAATCTCACGGTCATCGAACTGTTCGCCATGCTCGTCGGGACGCTGGTCCTCATTCAGGTGTGGAGAAGCAGGAACACGCCGGACGGGTTTCTTCGGCTTCATCGCATCGGCGTGCCTCCACCCTGGCCAGGCGGTGTGGGGGCGGCAGTCCTGCTGAGGGGCGGGGCGATCGGCGCTATCCTCACCGCTATCTTCCTGGTCTACCTGCCTCCGGAGAATACTTCCTTGAGAGCGCTCGCGATTCCCATGACCAATGTGCCGCTGCTCCTCTTGGCCTACCATCATCTGTTTCGCCCGTCCGGCATGAATTTCGTCGAAGGGTTCGGGCTCAACGTCTCATGGCGGCGCGGCGGTCATCTCGCCGCCGCTGTCCTGGCCGTCGTGGCGGCCGGATTGTGGGGCGAATGGGTTATGGAACGCGTGTCTGAGCATTGGCATTGGACCAGCCACTGGACCGAGTGGTTCGATGCGGATCTCGTATGGGGTTCCAGCGGACAGACGTTCGTCAGCTTGGTGGAATATGTGGTGTTCGCCCCCATCTTCGAAGAACTGGCGTTTCGCGGACTGTTGTTTGCCATTCTGCGCCGTAAATTCCGTTTTCTCCCGGCCGCGCTGATCAGCGCGGGGATCTTCGGCATTGCGCACGGGTACGGCATGGTGGGGTTGATCAGTGTCTGCTGGAGCGGCGTGCTATGGGCTTGGATCTACGAGAAGACCGGAAGCCTCCTGCCCGGCATGCTGGCCCATTCCATCAATAATCTGCTGGTCTGTTTGGCCGTCATGGCCCTCCTTCGCTGATCCGCCGTGGACATCAACCAGTCTGCTGGTTCTGGTTATCCACGAGGCAACGCCGCGAGAGCTTCGTACAGGTCCGAGTGAGACAACTGCGGCTGAAGCTCCCGCATGAGCTTGCACGTGTCGATCCGCTTCCCTGGCCCTTGATGCGGCATTGACGTCGACGATCGTACCTTCCAACGCTCTTCAACGGTCTTGCAGATCTCATCCCAAGTCCGAGGCGTGCCGTCGGCGACGTTATAGATCTCCCCGGGCGTGCCTCGATCGAATGCTGCAAGGACAATCCCTGCGAGATCTTCCACATGAATGAGATTGACGTATCTCCGTGAACGGCCGACGCGACCGCTCTTGATCCATTCCAACGGGTCGCGTCCCGGGCCGTATATTCCCGCCACGCGCAGCACGATCGCTGCGCACGCCTGCCGGAGGAATTCTTCACCCTGAACTCGTGGTCTGCTGGAGTCAACCGGCGTGGTCTCATCCAGCCACGGCGGCGGATAGATCCGGCTCTCCGACATCGTAAGCCGACGTGCTGCCGAGCACGATCAATCGGCGACATGAGCCCTGTATCGTCGCGGCAAATTGCTGCACTGCGTCGAGCGGTACGGCGGGAAAGCACCAGAGAAGGTCCGCATCCTTCGGGATGGCGGACCACGTTCGCGGCAGCGCGAAGTCGAATCCGAGGCGCTGATGATCCGGCAGGTACGCGAGATGGCGTTCCGGCGCACGGCTGGTGGCGACAAAAGGCCGTGCGGCCTGGCTCAACGTTGCCGCGACGTATTGTCCGGTATAGCCGGAACCGAGAATCACAAGCACGGCAATGCTCGTTTCCGGCGGTCAGGCGCCACAGTCATAAAAGCAACTACTTATGGGCAAGTGCCAGGTGCACATCTATAATGGCACACATGGACTAAGGACTGCTCCGAGGGAGAAACGTGATGAGCCATATCCTACGCCTGTTCGTCCTCTTTCTCGCGGCGACCGCAAGCGGGTGCATCAACAACGGCGGTGGCGGCTCCGGAGGAGGCAGTGGGACGTTCGCCATTGCCACGACGACGGCGCCGTTCGGGATCGTCGGGAGCCCCTACAGTACCACGCTGACAACGACCAACGGCACGGCACCGTTCACCTGGACGCTGTTCGGCGGCACTCTGCCGACCGGCCTCACGCTAACATCTTCAACGGGAGCTGTAACGGGGACCCCTGGAGCTAATGGAACTTTTACTCCGACATTTACCGTGAGAGACAGTACAGGCAAGACTGCCATCGGCTCAGTCGCATTTGCAGTTCACCCCAAAACAGACCGTGTGTCGGTCGATAACTCGGGAACGGCGGGAAACGGGGCGAGCACAGAACCGGTCATAAACAGCACGGATGGACGCTTTATCGCCTTTACGTCATTAGCCACGAGTCTGACCCCACTTCCAGGAGGTAGCGGCTCTCAGATCTTTGTGCACGATCGTCAAACCACTCTGCCCGCCTTGATCTCCCGGGATAGTCTTGGCAATGCGGGCAACGGAGCCAGCAGCCAACCGGCAATCAGCACCGACGGCCGTTTCGTGGCGTTCACGTCGCTTGCGACTAATTTCGTTACTCTCGTCGGCGCAAGTGGCGCACAGATTTTTGTCCGAGACACACAGACCAATCAGACACTCCTCGCGTCGAGAGACACTGTCGGAAATGCGGGCAACGGTGCGAGCAGCGAGGCCGCAGTCAGCTCGACCGGGCAATTTGTCGCGTTCACATCGCTGGCTCCGAATCTGGCGCCCATTCCGGGCGGCAGCGGTTCGCAGATATTTCTTCGCGACACGACCGGGAATACGACGGTCTTGATCTCGCAGGACGCGTTCGGCAATGCGGGCAACGGCGCGAGCAGTCAACCGGCGATGAGTGCCGACGGCCGTTTTGTGGCCTTCACGTCGCTCGCGACTAATCTCGTCTCGCTTGTCGGGGCCAGCGGCGCGCAAATATTTCTCCGTGACACGCAGACTCATCAGACTCTGCTCGTGTCCCGCGACACACTGGGCAATGCGGGCAACGGCGCGAGCAGCCAGCCAGCGATCAGCGCCGACGGGCTTTTTGTAGCTTTCACGTCCTCTGCGACCAATCTCGCCTCGCTTATCGGCGCAAGCGGCACGCAAATCTTACTGCACGACACACAGACAAATCAGACGCTGCTCGTGTCGAGAGACACCGTCGGGAATGCCGGCAATGGTGCGAGCAGCGAGGCCGCAGTCAGCTCGACCGGGCAATTTGTGGCGTTCACATCGCTGGCTCCGAATCTGGCGCCCATTCCGGGCGGCAGCGGTTCGCAGATCTTTTTTCGCGACACGAGCGGCAACACGACGAGCCTGGTCTCTCAGGACGCGTTCGGTAATGCCGGCAACGGTGCGAGTAGTGCGCCTTCCATTGCCGGTGCCGGTGGGGCCATTGCCGGCGCCGACGGGTTCGTGTCGTTTGCCTCGCTCGCATCAGGACTTGTTTCGGGTTCCAATGTCGGTTCACAAGTGTACGTCCGAGCCATACCATAAGCCTACCGGTACCACGGACGACTTCTTCTCAGCTAGGGCATACCCTGGCGACAGTCGCCAACTCCTCTAGTGATATCCCTAGCTAGACAGCTCCGTGTCGAGTGGTAGCATCGGCTCTCCATCTTTACCTAGGAATTCTCCCAGCGTCTGGTTGCACCCACAGTTGTTCAGCGGCGCGCGGGCACTCGTCCTTAATATCGCGAGGTTCGGTCGGCATATTTTTTTCATCGTTCAATCGCCGGTTTATTCGCGAGGGATGCCATGAACATCAAACGGCTGCCCGAACTCGCATTCGCGTGGTTCATGTTAGCGGTATGGGCCGGTTGCGGCGGCGGGGACAATCAGGGCGGCTCCCAAACACCGGGCGGCAGCGCTGCTGCTCCCACATTTGCCTATGTCACCAATCAGGGGACGAGCAATGTCATGGCGTTTCGGATCGACCAGGCGTCGGGAACCCTCACGCCTGTGCAAACCTTTTCCTTTGCGCCTGGTACCGTTCCGGTGGGAGCCGTGGTGTCGGCGGACGGATCGTTTGCGTATGTCGCGCTTCAAGGTACCGGCAGTATTGCAGGCTTTGTGATCAACAAGACCACCGGAACTGTGACGCAAGTGGCCAACTCACCCTTTAAAGCCGGAACGAATCCGATCGGTCTCGCCGTAACACCGGATGCCTCGTTTCTTTACGTGGCAAATCAAGGATCCAATGACATCTCGGCATTCCAGATTCAATCGGGTACGGGTGTCCTCGCGCCGATTTCGGGGTCTTTGGCCGGTACGAGTCCGACAGGGATCGCCGTCTCGCCGAATGGATCGTTCCTTTATGTCGTGAACCAGGGTTCGAACAATGTGTCGGCCTTCGTCATCAACAAAACATCGGGGGCATTAACGCCCGTCAACAATTCTCCTTTCGCCGTGGGGACGACGCCGATCGATGTCGCGGTGTCGCCGAATGGATCGTTCGTGTATGTGACCAATCAGGCCTCCAATTTCCTGTCGGCGTTTTCCGTCAACCAGTCGACCGGGGAGTTGACGCCGCTCGCAACCGGTCCCTTTCCCATCCCCAGTGGCGCATTCTCTCCGACCGGCATCGTGATCGTGCCGAGCGGAGCGTTTCTCTATGTGACCAATCAGACGACCAACAACATTTCAGCTTTCTCCATCAATGAAACGACGGGCGCGTTGACCTCACTGGGTGGTCCGATTCCAGCCGGCACGACGCCGACGGCATTGGCGGTCTCGCCCGATGGATCGTTTCTCTATGCGGCGAATCAAGGATCCAACGACCTGTTCGGCTTCGCGATCAACGCCAATTCCGGCGCACTGAACACGCTGAGCGCTTCTCCCTTTCCTGTCGGTGTGACGCCGCGTTCCATTGCAACAGCCGGACATCCGTAATCTGAGGAGCTCTTCTGCGCATAGTGCCGGCCGATATGGCATGCTACAATCTCACGCCATGTCTCTTGCCGGCTTCCATCCCTTCATCGCCGAATGGTTCCAACTTTCGGTCGGAGCGCCCACGGACGTTCAGATCCAGGCCTGGCCGGCGATCCAGTCGGGCGCGGATACGCTGATTGCCGCGCCCACCGGGTCGGGCAAAACGTTCGCGGCGTTTCTCTCCTGCATCGACCATCTTTTCAAACAGGCATTGGCCCGAGAGCTCGACGACCGTACGCAGGTTCTCTATGTCTCGCCGCTCAAGGCTCTCAGCAACGATGTCCAAAAGAATCTGCAGAAACCGTTGGCCGAGATCGGCCAAGCTGCGCTGCAAGCCGGTCTGCTGTTGCCCGAGCTCCGTGTTCTGGTACGGACCGGCGATACGCCGATGGCCGATCGCCAGCAGATGTTGAAACGTCCGCCGCACATTTTGGTGACGACTCCCGAATCGCTGTTCATCCTGCTCACGGCGGAAAAGAGTCGACGGTTGTTGCAGACCGTCCGCACGGTCATCGTGGACGAGATCCATGCCGTCGCGCCGAACAAGCGCGGATCGCATTTGGCGCTGTCGCTGGAACGGCTGGAAGCGCTGGCGCTCGTGAGGCCGCAACGGATCGGTCTCTCGGCTACTCAGCGTCCCATCGAAACGGTCGCCGAATTTTTGATAGGAAATCGGCCACGGTCAATCAACAATGGTCAATCGTCAATCGCTTCCGATTCGGCACTCAGCCCTCGGTCCCCGGTCCTTGCCAGCCATCAGCCATCAGCCATCAGCTCTTGCAAAATTGTGGATGTCGGTCATCGCCGCCCCATGGATCTCGCCGTGGAGGTGCCAAAGGACGAGCTGAGCGCCGTGGCGACCAACGCGATCTGGTCCGACATTTACGATCGCCTGGCGGAGTTGGTGCGTGAGCACCGTTCGACGCTCATTTTCGTCAACACACGCCGATTGGCCGAGCGGGTGTCGCACTATTTGGAGGAGCGCCTTCGTGATTTGGGACCCGATGTCGTAGCGGCGCATCACGGTAGTCTATCCCGCCATATCCGGCTGTCGGCCGAGGAGAGGCTGAAGTCCGGCAAGACGCGCGTCGTCGTCGCGACTGCCTCCCTCGAATTGGGTATC
>DATFDJ010000117.1:0-43565 GCA_035252115.1 Nitrospira sp.
AGGATGTGCTCGAACACATCACGGTAGACATTCACCTGCTCGTCCTGGACCGAATCGATGACTTCGTTCGACGCATAGACTTTGTAGGAGAGATCGGTCTCCATCGGCGGCATGCAGATGCGGGCCGGCGCATAGACAAGCGAAATGACCGACGTGACCTCACGGAAGACTTGAATCGCCCACTCTAACTGATCAATATTGTAGAAGACTTCGCCGCGCACGATGGCCTTGGCCTTCTCCGCTTTTTTGATCAGCTCATCGATCCGCTGGCGGGTCACGTCGCACAATGCCATCTGCACGTCCATCTCCCAGTCGGCCAGCTCGCGCTTCTTGGCGAGCTTGCGGAGGCGGTCGAGCTGCTGTGGCACCTTGCGGAGGACCTTCTTCAGAAAATCTTCGCTGAAGTACCAGTCCCACATCTCCAGATTGACATCTTTCTGGATGACGGTATGGCCAGCTTTGCGGAGGACGGCGGTGAGGGACGGGAGACTCAAATAGGGTTCGGAGGGGAACCAATCGGGCGGGAAGACAAGCAAAACGTTCATCTTTCGGCCGCTGGACGCGAAAGAGGCTTTTCGATGGAGCTGGATCAGCTCATCGGATGCCCGTTGGCCTTTCGTATATTCGATCCGCATGCCGGCCCGAATCCTCCCTCAAACTGGCTCAAAGTAATAAGAAAGCCAATGAGTTAGGCTCAAAGAAGAGATATTGTAAGGGGGGCTGTGAAGGATATGCAAGAGAGGGAGGAGGAGGATGGGAGTCCCGCTGCTTTCGCTAAGCCTGTGTCTTGTTGGCCGCCGTCGGCGTCGCGGCCACTCGGCTGCGGAACTTGTTCCATCCGATGCTGTGCAGGATGGAACTGCGGACAGTCCTCGCCGCCCGCAGAGCCGGACGCGGCCGCCCCTTGACGGCGGAAACACAATCCACAATGGCCGCGAAAGCAGCGGGATCTCCCCTATCACAATGCGAGTGAGGTTGGGAAAGCAGACATCGACGCCGCCTGCCAGAGCAGGACGCGTCAGCTCGTCAACAGCAGAAACACAAGGCCCTATGCCCGCTCAAGCAGCCAGACATTCCTTGGTAACTGGGACGAGGCTTTGACGGTGTTCCGTGCCTGCAAACCACGACGCGGCCGCAACTTGAATTGTTGAAACGCAATCGACAATGCTAGCGGAAATTAAGACTAGGATAGCTTGGGATGAGAACCACGCTTCGTATGCCAGAGTGCGAGAATCTCAACCATTGGCGGGTCTGAAATCACTCGATAGTAGAGATAGTAATGGACTCGGGGAAGGTGGATGCGACGAACACCGCCGAGTTTAACATTCCGAGCCCGCGCTCCAATCGATGGTTGGGAAACAAGAAGCTGCAGTGCGCGCTCAAGCTCCACTGAAAAGGCATCAGAGCCTTTGGTCTGTTGACCACCCACCACTCGGCCGCTTCGAGAATGGCTCGAGAAGCGCTCCTGACGATCCGAACGGAGAAGGGACCGGTCACGATCGGCGGATATGTTTGAGAATCTGAGATGCGGGGGTGGCATCGCCTCGGTCGGCCTCGGCAATTGCGGCAAGAAGTTGAGCCTCTTCTTCGGGACCAAGCTCGAACGTTTCATCGCCCTCTGGAGCGAGCACTGTCACGACAGTACCCTCCGGTAGATCGTCGGCATCGACCTTGATTGTCCCTCCGAGAACCTTTCCTGTCGTAATCAGCATGAAGGCATCTTAGCACTTCATCCAAAGCCCGTCCAACAGGCGCTATACGGTGATGTGAGAAGGTAAACGGGCTGTTCTCGCTTAGGGCCAGATCCCTGCTGGTCGCCGTAAGCCTTGACTGCGCTGTGTCCCATAAACTTGTTCCATCCCTAAGCGAGCTTGAACGGTCCTTCGAACATATGTGACACCCGCTTCGCGGACGCTTGTCTTCGGCAACGGCGAATGCAGCAAAGCTTTGATGCCCGCTCCAACAGCCCGTCTACCCTCCATGACTGAGGGGAAGAGGGAGATCGATGAGCGGAAACACAAGCCACAATGGCCACGAAAGTAGTAGGCGTACTCTATCGGATCAATTTGTCGTACTCGGTATGTGTTCCGATCCAGAACCAAACAATACCGTCCGGTGCATCAACGCCCACAGCTCGGTACTGAAGCCCTACCCGGGCTGACCAGAACCGGCCGACTTGTTGAAGTGTAATGACGGGTGGCGAGGGTCGGCTTTCAGGAGTTCAAACGCACGATCGGCCGCTTCACGAATCTCAGCGGGCAGCGCGTTGTAGCAAGTCCAGAAGTCGGGCTTGGGAAAACAGGGCGTCTCGGCGCTCTGAGGTAGCGGGCGGGTGAGAAAGTTGATGAATCAAAGCGGCTTCGACTGCCCAGAGGCGCGGGCGCGAAGCGCTTTGTCCGCCAGCGAATCAAGCTTGCCGGCCTTCACATCAGACTCAAACTGGCTGTCCCAGACTTCTGCATCAAAGAGTGCATACCATCGCCGAAATGCGGCGAGTTCATCGGGGGAGAGTTTTTCGATCTGGGCTTCAATCGATTCTACTTTGCTCATACGTCACCGTAGCTTCTCATCGTCAACGACATGGCATTCACTCATAGCCGGATTCTAGCAGAACGCGAAAAGCCAGGAAAGTCTTACCAGCCTGGCTACTTTCGCTAAGCCTGTGTCTTGTTGGCGGCCGTCGGCGTCGCGGCCGCTCGGCTGCGGAACTTGTTCCATCCGATGCTACGCAGGATGGAACTGCAGACAGTCCTCGCCGTCTCCAGAGCTAGGATGGGACTGGCTCCTTGACGGCGGAAACACAAGCCACAATGGCCGCGAAAGTAGCCAGGCCCTCCCCGCCCACGTTGAGAGGGGAAGAATGGAAAAGTGGCTGACCCTCGGCGGATACCTCGCTCATCCGGTAATACTCGCGACAGCAGAGGGTATCTTTCATGCTCCCCGTCAATGGCAGAAACACAAGGTCCAAGGCCGCTCAGGCAGCCCGGGTTCCCTTCCAACTCACAGGAGGGAAAAAGACGAAGAGGAGCGGCGAACGCGTCAGGGGTCTGATGCCCGCTCGAACAGCCAAGTCTCACCTCGTCAATACACGGTGCGGGGGACGAAGAGGGACAGCCACGGTGAAAATTAGCACGCATTTCTTGAGGATGCCCCGCTAAGGAGAGAATTGATTTCTCAAACTTATTTAGCGTAGGAAGTGTCGCAGTCATTAGTCTTCTTCTAATCACGGAGGGGCGCCATGGCTCGACGAATCTTCTTCAGTTTTCACTACGACCGAGATGTGCGCAGGGTTGTCCAGATCCGCAATTCGTGGATCGTTCGTGCGAAAGGAGAAGCTCAACCCTTTTGTGACAGTGCTGAATGGGAAGAGGTTAAAAAAAGGGGCATTGAGAAATGGATTGAAGAGCAACTCATCGGCACGTCTGTGACAGTCGTGCTCATAGGATCTGAGACTTACTATCGGGAATGGGTACTTCACGAAATAAAGCGGAGCTATGAACTCAAGAAGGGCATTCTTGGCGTTTATATACACAATGTAAAAGATCCGCAAACTGGAACTGACGCACAGGGCAAGAACCCTCTGGATTACTGGACCATTAAGAGAAACGGTCGGAATGTACCTTTTTCACAGATATATAGAACCTATGATTGGGTAAGTAACGACGGCTACAACAATTTTGCAAGTTGGGTAGAAGACGCGGCATCCGCCGCAGGACGATAACGACGGAGGCCCTATGCTGTCACTGCTCGAACTTCGGAGTGCCGCTGCCAGATATAGGAGCACCTTAGCTAAATCACTTACCGAGGCTCGCGTCCACCAACTGCCAACCGTTTTTCTATGTCATAGCCATCTAGATCAAGACATCGTGAAGGGTCTAATGGTTTTTTGGAAAGAAGCAGGTTGGGAAGTCTATGTGGATTGGGAGGATGCTTCAATGCCCGAGTCTCCCACCAGCGAAACAGCACAGGCAATCAAGAAGAAAATCGTGGAAATGAATTACTTCGTTTTCTTAGCGACGCCCAATTCCCTAAAATCACGTTGGTGCCCGTGGGAAATCGGCTTTGCTGATACCAAAAAGGATAATGACCGCATTCTATTGATTCCAACGACGGATGGTTACAACAATTATGGCAGCGAATATCTGGGTCTTTATCGGCACCTAGATTTCTCGGGAGATAGGCGGCTAGGTGTTTGGCAACCCGGCCAGACTAAGAATGGCATACTTCTGGAATCACTCAAGCGATAGGTTATCCACGGACATGATTGTCATTTTATATGAGGACGATTGTAAAGATATCGCTCAGAAAACTGCCAAGGATCTCATAACGGCATTCGCGGACCACGTGGCTGTCGAATGCATCTGTGCCGACTCCGCAGGGGCTTGGCCCAACGATGTTTCGTGGGATGACCTTCTCATCGTCCTCTATAACAAGAAGGAGTTCCCGCACTCAGGCAACACATTCATCTCACAGTATCTCCAAAACCGTGGGGACACAGCGCTCCTTCTGCCCGTTGCTGTCGATACGACTTCTCCAAAGCCGCCAGAGGCAGCCGCCGCTATCAAAGCGTTGCCATACGATGCGACAACATGCGGGCGACTCGTGATCCGAGTTGGTGGAATGTTGGGCTTCCGCCTCCAAGGCCGCGACAGCAAAATCTTCATTTCCTATAGGGCAAGCGATGGGTCAACTGTAGCAAAGCAGCTCTACGATCACTTGATTGCACTGGGACACAGGCCATTTCTAGACGAAGCGAAGGAGATAGACGGAGAGACCGCGATCCTCCCAGGCAGCGCAGTACAGAAGCAGATTGATGATGCGTTAGCTAACGCGAATCTCGTACTGCTATTGGATACACCTGCTGCCCCGGACTCGCCGTGGATAAAGCACGAGGTTGATACTGCGGACGCCCTACTGCTCCCCATCCTCCCCGTATGTTTGAAGGATATTACCGATCTTCGCCGGGGTCCTCGGTTCCGATCACTGCTTGCTTTGCAGCGGTGGATATCGATTCAAGTACCAGCGCTTCGGGCTACATCAATGCTCACTCCCGATCAACTTGATAGGATAATAGACGAGGCAGAAACCTACCTGTGTGAGATATTTCGCAGAAAGTGTCGCGTACCATTCATCGTTGAGAAGGAGTTCGTCTCCAAGGGATTTGCCTGGACGGTCTTGGACAAACGCCTGCTGATGTTCGAATCATCTCGGACGCTTAGCATGCGCATACACACAAAGGTTCTAAGCCATTGCTCTCTCTTCGATCAAATCTACACACCGGCGATCAAACGCTTTTGCCGATTCGTGAGCGCGACCGGTCGCGCTAATTATTCTCTGTTCATTTATGATGGCGAACTTTTGCCACCTCCACAACTTCAGGACATCATTGAAAATCAACCAGAAGACGTGATTATTTTGCATCATCAAGAGTTGGCAGCATTGATCGATTCGAACTTCACGAAATTGGCTACCACGTGAGCATTACGAGGCTCGACATTTCATTGGAAGGATATGAGGTGGGTATTTCGGGCGCCATTCCGAACCGCGCCGATTGGTCCGAACCTGCAATGGATCGAGGAATTCTAGAATTCGTGGCGCTTTTCAGCGGCATAATCTTCAAGTATGGTGGCCGTATCATCCATGGCAGCCACCCAACATTCACACCAGTGATTCTACGCCAGGCACGCCTGCAGGCAGGCAATCGCATGCGAAAGCCCGTGACATTGATTATGTCGCAACTATGGGCACAAGATCTAAGTTCGGCTGACATTGAATCCATGACCGACGTATCAGAATTCGTCGTAACAAAGAAAGTTGGAGATAAGGGGCCCGAGGACGTGGAGACACGCAATCGCAGCCTGTCTGCCATGCGCCGTGTCCTTATTAGCGCTCAGAACGTGACTGTTGCGATAGGTGGATTGTTGCATGCTGGGGACGGGATTGTGCCGGGCGTTGCCGAGGAAATCAGCTTGGCTGAGCAAAAGGGTATCCCGCGGTTTTTGATTGGAGGATTGGGTGGGATTACGAAAAAGCTTGTGGAAGAATTACACCCGTCACGACTCAACAACGCGCTCTCGGATTCCGCAAATCTAAAACTGTTCGGTACGAATGATGTGGCATCGTGCGTCAACATTCTCTTTGAACACCTAGCTGGATCAGAGCAACTTGCAAAGCTGACGCTTCAACCAGTCAAATGGAATCCTACTTTGCACTCAATCGTCGATCATCGGGATGGCACAATTGATAGGGAAGCTACCGGGCATATCCTTCGGGCAATTGCCGTGTGATATTTGAGTGTAAGGAATAATTTACATGGCGCGAAAAGTGTTTTTTAGCTTTCACTACGCACGCGATCTCTGGCGAGTCAATATCGTCCGGAATAGCGCTGTTATGGAAGGCGTCTCCGCTGCGGGTTTTCATGATGCTCGGCTATGGGACGAAACAAAGAACAAGGGAGACGCTGCCATCAAGAAAATGATCGACAAAGGCCTGGAAGGTACCACGGTGACAATCGTCTTGATCGGGTCGCTCACGGCCAATCGAGCATACGTCTCTTATGAAATCGAACGGAGCGTTGCCCGCGGCAATGGCATTCTAGGCATTCGCATTAACAATATAAAAGACAGGAATGGCGACACCGATAGCCCTGGTCCGATTCCAGACGCTCTGATTAAAGCGGGGGCACCTATCTACAACTGGGAATACGGCAGGCTAAGCGAATGGATAGAACGGGCCTACAACACGGCCAATTCTCATCTGTAGGCGAACCCCTGACAATCTCACACGTGTAGAACAGCAAGTGAGCTATTAAAGTGTCTTTAAGAGGAATACGGGTTCATCTCTCAGGCTCGATTCCAGAGGACGCTACTCGGGAGCAATCTACGACCATAGCTCTATTCGTGGAAAGGTTTGCCCAGGCAGTGTTGAGAGATGGGGGAACGCTTATACACGGCAGCCACCCAAGCTTTGACGAACCCTTGAAGGTCGCGGCAGACCGGTTTGTTTTGGCCGGCGGCTCAAGGGATGCACTCATTCTTGTTCGCGCTCAGAAGTTTGCAACTACGAGTGATCAACTCATTGAGATAGAGGCGCAACGGCAGTATTCCACGGTTCAAATCGTGCCAGCGGTATTCGGAGATATAAACCGAGGCCTGGTTCCAATGCGGGAATGGATGGCGGAGCACTGCGATGTGGTCGTGGCAATTGGAGGCCGCCATTGGGACGTAAACAAAAACTCAGCTGGGGTCCCAGAAGAGTTGGAGGAAGCTCTGGCACGGGGCAAACCTGGATTTGTCCTCGGAGCATTCGGAGGAGCTATCGCTGGATACATCCAAGACCACAACACCATTTTCTCCAGACTGCGAAATGGAGTTTCTGAAGACGAGAATCGGGCAATCGCTGCCAGTACTGATATCGATCAATTGGTCAATAGAATCATCTCTCAAATACAGCTTTTGCCGCTCATTCGCGAAAATGTCCAGGGGGGCCGCTTGTTTCGCATCCTCGCCCTAGATGGAGGTGGCCTTCGTGGGACCTTCACAGCTGCCGTACTTGCGAAGTGGGATAACATGATAAAGAGCGGGAGACACAACGAAATCGTTAAACACTTCGACCTAGTTGCCGGCACCTCGACCGGTGCCATCTTGGCTATTGGTCTTGGGCTTGGGCTATCCCCGCTTCAAATTCTCGATTTTTATCGGACCAAGGGACCGGAAATCTTTCCCAAAGATCGCCTTCTTCGGCATTGGCTAAAATCTAAACACGAATCATCGACATTGCGCGGCACGCTCGAAGATGTATTTGGAAATAAACTTCTGCGCAATTCTTGTTGCCGGCTTGTTCTTCCAACTGTAAGGGCGATACACGGAGAAGCGGAGGCAATTGTCACACCTCACAGCCCCGATCGCACTGGATTTTCTGAAATTTCAGCAGTGGATGCTGCTTTGGCATCCTCTGCGGCTCCCACATATTTCGATGAAGCTGTGGTTACAAACCCAATTGCCGCGGCCAGTTACCTCGACGGAGGAATTTGGGCGAACAATCCCGTTCTACCGGCGATTGCGG
The DNA here is from genome assembly GCA_035252115.1 of Nitrospira sp. Classification (GTDB taxonomy): domain Bacteria; phylum Nitrospirota; class Nitrospiria; order Nitrospirales; family Nitrospiraceae; genus Nitrospira_C. The sequence goes on from DATFDJ010000117.1 coordinate 8,065, forward strand.
AAGCTGTGCGCCATCTGAAGGTCCCGCTCGATCGAATTGATGTGTTGAGTGTAGGGACGATGGGAAACGAGGTTGACTTTACTGAATCACTTGGCAAGGGTAAGGCAGGTTGGGCACCGACAAGTGTTGATTTGTTCTTTGCTGCTCAGGAACACGCCGCAACACTGCTGGCAGACAGCTTCCTGAGTCTCGCCCGCCATTTGCGGGTGAATCAACACATCCCAACCAAGATCAAGCTTGACGACAAGGAAGCCATCGAGGACATGGCGTTACGCGGCGCCAATATCGGACAGGATTCATTCTTGACTGTTAGGTCACGCTTTTTGGACGGCTTTCACGCACAAGACTGGCGTTCAATTAGTTAATTCGGATTCAAAGTCCCTGGTCATCATTACTACTGATCTCTCTAGTATTGCTCTCTGATCTTAATAGCTGTTTCGATCCAACCAGCAAGGTTATTCTTAATGTACTTATATACGTCGGAACTCGATGAGTAGGGAGGATCATATACCTTCACGATATTAGCCATTTTCTGTTGGCCAACAGAGATGTTATCGAATGGATTCGCGCCCTTCGAACATTGATTTTGTTCCACGTTTTTTAGATTATGGATATGGATGCCCATCACGCCTTTCTTATCGTTCCACGCCTTGATGATCTCATAGTTGATCCATTTCCTTCCCGCCGTGTTCGTTCCAATGAGGACTATTGCGCACGATTTTCCATTCATCTGAACACCAATCCATTTTTCAATCGCGGCATCACCACCTCTAGTGATACTTTCCCAGTCATTGTCTGAAGCCGGGGCATTCCCTTCAATTACGCCCATGTTTCTTACCTGGGAAGCACGCCAATTATCTGGTTTATAGTGGAAGCTGTAGAAGGCCTTACGGGGCATCGTTCCTCCGTTGACTAAAGTATTTCTGCGAAAGTCACAATCGCATTAGGACTCAGTCGGCACTCTATTCACGACTGCAGACTGCTAAGTAGATTTTATGTAGCAGCCATAGATCTGCTATGGATCTTGTTGGAAGGGCGGAAAATAGTACACGTTTTCAGCATTCCAATACAAACCCGGGCCACCTCAGGTCTTGCAATCACACATTTTCGCGGCGCGTGGCGGGGCTTTACTTTCTTGAATGGAACTCCTAGCCTTCCTTTTTACGGAATGGTCGAACGCTGACCGCACCGTGCCCCCCGTCACATGTAGGAACTGAATGAAATTCATCTGGGAGATAGAGATGCGCCCGATCACATTCACTGTTGCCGTCATCGGTGGCATTCTGATGTCCGATACCCCTCCATCGTTTGCAGCCGACGAGGCCTGCACGCTGCTCACGCAGACGCAAGTCGGCGCCGCGCTGGAACTACCGGTCGGCGCTGGGACGCCTATTGGTCGTCCTACGGCGTGTCAATGGGCCGGGAAAGGCAGGTTCGCGACGCTGACCATTTTCCAACCGCTCGCCGGTAAGAGCCCCCTCGAACGCTTCAACGCCGGCAAAACCTCCACAATGCCCGGCATCACAACCGAACCGGTCAGCGGCGTCGGCGACGATGCGTACTATATATTCTTCAGCAATACGACGCGGGCCGGCTTGGGGCTGGTCGTCAAAAAAGGCAGCTCGGCGTTCGAAATCCGGGTCTACGGGTTCGAGATCGACAAGGCGAAGTCCGCCGCGAAGGCGCTCTGCCAGAGCGTCGCTGCGAGAATGTAACCACGTGTCAGCAACCATTTCGCGGCGCGCGGCGGGACTCTGGTTCTTCTGAATCTTTGAACCTTTCCCCTACCTCCTCCGACTGACCCGGCATAGCCCCTGAGACGTAGAAGCTCAGTTTAATGACTTGAATTTTTTGCGGTGTCACACGACAATCGGCAACCACAAAACTCCCGTAGGGAGGTCTCATGCTCAGACACTACATAATCGTGCTGGTCGGTCTTCTTAGCGCCTGCTCGACTGTCCCAATGTCGCATGAGCCGTCCAGTGTTCCACTGACCCAGGCAGTGCATTTCTCGTCGCCTGATGGCTCGGATGCCGTGGCTTCGCCAGGAGCTTATCGAGTGGAACAGACTGGACCCACTGTCCTGAAGCTCATCCCGGGCGAAGAAGGAAACCAGCACACTATTGCCGTCCAAGCCATGCGAACGGAACATGAAGCACCGCTCAGTGGCCCTCTCGCTCTGTCGATTCCTTACACGGAAGATGAACATCATGTTGTCTTGCTGATGCCGGGCGGGGAGGCTCTTGATGCAGTCGGCACATACAGCGGCGTGCGGTCACGTGCGGCATTTCTCCCAGTCCCCGCACAGACACTACCGCCCTACTTCAAATTGTCGCTATCTCTCACCTTGAATCCGAACAGCATAATGGGAGGTGCACCAGTGACAGGTATTGTCTCGCTGCAGCCTTCCGCTCCAGGGAACGGCGTTATCGTGGGTTTATCATCCAATTCGGGTTTTGCATCGGTTCCAGCAGGTCTCATTATTCGCGGAGGTCAGGCTCAAGGCACATTTCCGATACAAACCGCGCCAGTACAGAACACTGCCACAGGTGGCATGAATTCCATCACAACGATGATCTCCGCCTCTGTCGGAGGCCAAACGAAAACGGCGCCGCTAACAATAAGCTCCCGAGGGTCGCAATGTCCGACCGTGGGAGGCGCTATTTGTAACAATCACGGATGGTGCGACACATCCATGCAATCCACGCAAACCTGTACCTGCGATCCCGCGAGTGGATATGTCGGTCCTGCTTGTCAGTACAGTAACGCGACGACGTGCAATGGACATGGCACAGTGAATTATGTTGGCGCCTGTACATGCATGCAGGGTTTCACCGGACCATATTGCAACACTCCTGTACAGTAACATTCTCATCACCATACACTGGATGTAGAGACCTTCACATCACGCCATAGACCTGCCCGTACCAAAAACGTAAAATTGGTGGGGTTGTGATGAGCCTGCCCCGTTTCCGACTCACATGTTCAACGCGCTCGAGATAAAAGTCCCCCCAATTTTGCTCGTACCGCTGTTCGGCGTGCTGATGTGGCTCGTCTCTGCCTATTCTTCATTCACCATCGCACTGCCATGGCGCGCGGTGTTCGCCCTTATTGTTGGCGGCGTGGGATTCGTCATCTTTTTGGCCGGCGTCTTGACGTTTCGCCTGGCGAAGACGACGGTCAATCCGCTCACCCCGGAAGCGACCACGACCATGGTCACATCGGGCATTTACCGCCTCACCCGTAACCCCATGTACCTTGGCTTTCTCCTGGTTCTTGCTGGGTGGGCGATGTATCTCTCCAACGTACTGGCCTTCGCGTTCCTTCCTCTCTTCGTGTGGTACATCAATCGTTTTCAAATTATACCGGAGGAACGAGTCTTGGCCGTGAAATTCTCAGATGCATTTACCGCGTACAAGTCTTCCGTTCGGCGATGGCTATGATCGCCGCGGGTGGCAGAAGGTTTCTACGAAGCAGCAGGTCGTGAGCGGACATGCACGTCTAGGGTTTGGATGATCGTTCCTCACCTGCTAACGGTTTCCATCCGGATAGCACGCACCGCTGAGCTATTAAAGGCGCGAAGCTCGGTACATCCTCGGATACGGCTGTCATCACCTCATCGGCGAGTTGGGAATCCTCAAAACACTCATACACGTCGTCGAGAAAGCCGCCGCGCAACAATGGATCATGCAACAACGCGCGTCCATGACCGGCGGCTACTTCCAAGGGATATTCGTTTGCGAGGATGCGTTCGAAGCCGAGCTTGTGAAGCCACCCACGCCCTTCTTCCGCAGACGGCCGTTCAGCGAGATAAGCTTCAAACCGGCGTCGTTCCTTACGCAACCGCCGTACCGCCATCTCTTGATCGACTCTCCGCCACAGAGAATCGAAGGTCCCCAAGGATGGAAACGTCAATACGATTTGTCCGCCCGGCTTCAAGTGTGCCGACAAACCCTGTAGCGTCGCGAACCGATCGGGTCGAAAGAACATCACCGATAAATTACCAGTGATTCGATCAAAACTGGGCAGGTCCGGCGGCAACGCGCGCATATCAAGACACTCAAACCGTAACCAAGGCAGTTGCTGCTTTTGAATGATCCTCGCGCTCCTCACCTGGTGCGCATTGAGGTCGATACCCAATACCTGTCCGGTATGGCCCACCTGCTCGGCAAGATAAAAGGCAGGAACCCCATGTCCTGATGCCACATCCAGAATGCTCGCTCCCGGAAAGAGATGAAGGTGTTTCAGCAATGATTCAGCGAAGGGCGTCGACCAGTAGTCATGTTTGGGAAGAAGCCAAGACGGCACGGCGAGCCTTTTAAATATAATCCGGCGAGCGTAGTATGAGGACCCGGCTCCTCACCGAAGGTTTCACTACAATACTGACGATGATGCCCTTATGTCTGCTTGCGATGCAACACATTCGCAGCGCCGTCTTAAAAGCTTCGCTATTACGGGAAAGATTCTGAATTTCGCGGCGCGTGGCTGGGCAGGACGTTCCTGCTCAGATTGCTCTTGAAAAAGTCCATGATCAGTTCCGGAGAGGAACCTTTTTGGCACAGCGATTGCTCTATTATTTTTATTATAATTCCGGCTAGAGATTGCTGCCGGTCATCTCATGAGAGGTTCGCATTTTGATGTTATGTCGTTCAGTAAGACAGGGAACCGAACCTCATCGGACGGCGCATGGTCTTGTCCATCGCTTGACTCTGACGGTGTTCCTCCTAAGCGGGCCGGTAGGTCTGGGGTCTTCGTCCCTCACCTGGGCCGCAGTCTATCAGTGTCTCGATGCAGAGGGAAAAACTGTACTCTCAAACAAACAATCAGAGTTCCATAAGTGTCGGGTCCTCACTCAGGAGACTCCCGCAGCTGCGACACCACCTGGCGCCAGCATGACGCCACAGGGCTCGACCCCATCTGTCGACTCCGAGCTACCTCCGACACCGTCTGTCCCGCCTATGACCCTTAACCGGCCTGCCGACCAAGATCCAGCGATTCGCTCGCAGCCTCCATCAAATGCTGGTGCATCTTCATCACCATCTCAGCTCCGACCCTGTTCCCATGGTCTGAATCCCTTGAACCCGCTGAGCAGTCCTCCTTGTGTTGGATCAGATCAAGCCGGAGCTAAACCACCTGGAGCAGCCCCGATCCCATCTCAGTAAAGCTTTTTTCAAGCCGCTCGCTTATATACGCGGACTGTTCTCCTCCCGACTTCCCGCTGGACGCCTTGAGCTTTGTCTTCGCCCACTGGTACGGCGTGGTCGATAGCTCCGTGTCTCGACAGGATCTCGGCTGCTTGATCCATTTGTTCGTCATTGACGCGAACGCTGATCACCGTTCCCCCGCGGCGCATACCTTCTTCATAGAAGCTGCGGTCCTCTGCGAAGCCCGAAGCATCCTTGAGAGACTCCCCAAGGCTTTGTTCTGATGCCCTTGAGGAGTCGGCCGCCGAACGATCGTGAAGAACAATGTTCGGACTCGCGATATGCGCGCGAATGAGTTCGCTCTTTGCCCGTTTCGCCTTAGCCCGACTTTCGAATAGACCAACAATCGTGTTCATGGGGTTTCCTCCTCGGGTCCTTACAATATGAACGGATCGAACTGCCTTCGTGATACCGCCGGTTGCGAGAGCTTTCTTGGAGACTAGCCTCAGATTACTGGCCTAGCTACCAGGGAAACCGCTATAGGCGAACTAGAAATCTGTCTGGTCTATCTAGTTCCTCTGGTCTATTTGGTTTGTCTAGTTCAGAAGAACGAGATAGACAAGACAGACCGTCGCACCAGAAAGACAGTCTTCAAAATCGCGGTGCGTGGCGGGCCAGCGCCTTTACCTTTCTCCTTTACAACACAGACCGATGGATCTGCCGGTCGGGAAAGAGTAGAGTACTCACAGCCTTCTGACGCAGGAGTAAGGATGACAAAACAAGTGGGTGGTTTTTCTGCCCGTTTTACGTTTTTTCTGCTCATCCTGGTTCTCCTTCTGCTCGGTTCCTTCGTGCTCCTCTCATTCAATCTGAGTCGAAGCCAAGCCCACGCCGCAGGCGGAGGTCGGACGAAGTTCCAACGCATCGCGACACAGTACATTGCGGCGTTGGGCGATCCAGGTGCAACGTCAGGAAGCGGCGCGCAATCGTGGGGTCTGTGGCCGCTAGACCCGGGTCCTCGGGGCGTCGAGCTGGAGAGCTATACACGGTTGAAGGATGCAGGGGGCCTTGCCCCGGCGCGCTGGAAATTCGACGGTACGGATTGGTGGCTGGAGGAACACGGCTTGATCATGGAGCAGCCGACCTTTCCGCTCCCTCCCGGCAAATACCTGGTCACGGGCGCTCGCGGCGTGACGGCTGTTCTGACCATTCATCCCGCCGACAGGAATGGCGACCGGCGCTGGGAACTCGATAAAGGCGCGACGCTGTACGACGTGACGCATCTGGCCTGCCGCTCCGCGCGCTATAGACCCGCAGCAGGTGGTGGTTCGTGCTCGCCGGCAAACGCGCCGAAGACGGCGTTTCCGGTTGCCCCGGGGGCAGCGATGCCTCCGGTCGAGGGCTGCACGAAGCAGGACTATGCGGTGCTCATCGTGATCGGCGTGGGCGTAGAAGACTGAACGCGGATGACCTCGCCCGGCCCTCCCTTACCCGCCCATTCCAATTTGTTTCATGGAATCGGGAGCATGAACAGCGGGCGGTAGGCCCAACCGACATTTTCAGAGTGCAAGACAAAGTAGCCTCTCTCCTTTAGGGCGCCATGGCGTATTTGTCCCGATTCGTGACATTAATCTCAAAATCGATGATACTTTCGCCAAACGGGGATGAAGGTATGAGCGCTGTGGACATTCGGAGGGCCAGAAATAAATCCTGTCTGGTCTCATGCTTTTTGGCTTTCACTCTGATGTCCGGTTGCGCCAATACTGGCACTATTCCCAAAGACCAAGCACCAAACAAAGTAAGAATCGGCCTGGTTGTTGTGAGGGCTGCCCAGACATCCCCACTCATCCTATACAAGAAACCACCGAAGGGATTCATTGATGGTTTGTTTCGTGGCGGCACGCATGGAGCGGTTCTGGGCAGCTATGTTGGAATGGAGTTAGCCAAATTCATGGTCCAAAACACCCCGGACATGGTGAGCGAATGCCATCGCCAGTATCGTCGTGGTGGTTGTGAGATCTTTTTAGTTGAAATGCCCGTAATGGGCCTCCTTGCACTAGTTACTGTCCCCCCGCTTGCCAGTTTTACAGCGGGACTCCAAGAAGGATTTTCGGTTTTTCTTAGACCAGAAATTGAGAGCCTTGAAAAGGCTCGCAGTGAGATCCAAGAACGCTTAAAAATTCAGACCACATTCCAGAACTATGTATATCAATCATTCACTTTATGTTGTCAGCAGCATATTGCTATTCCTCAACACGCTGAGCTTTCAGAGACCAGCAGCTCTCTGCCTTCTGCTCCCACAATCACTGATAACATCCTTGAAACTGATGTACTGCAGTTCGGCTTAGTGGAAGTCTCATCTAATGCACTACCGGAGCCGGATGAAAACGGTCGCCTTATGGGAAGGGCAATCAGTGCAATTTTTCAGCAGTCTCGATCCAGCTTGTACTTGCTGGTACAGACGAAGCTTTTGAGAGCGAATGATGGAAGCCTTATTGATCAACGGCAGTTAGGCTATTTGAGTAGCCCACGGAGTTATCTCGAATGGTCACAAAATAATGGCGCTCCTTTTCATGATGAGATGCTGGCGGCCTATCAAGCTTTGGCTGATCAGGTTGTAGACAAGGTAATGAATTCCGCTGGTGAACTAGCCCCGATGAATGCAGAGTAACTAGTAGTAAGAAACGTTTTCGCGGCGCGTGGCGGGCGGCTTTTAGCGCCTTCATTCCGTCGACCTTGAATCATTGAACCATCGCAGCCCATAATGGCACTGAGCAACCGGTGCTTTTGGGCGCTACATATTCATCTATTTTGGCTAAGAAGGAGGCGAGCGTCATGGCTTTGCTGATAACCGCCGAATGTATCAACTGTGGAGCCTGTCTGCCGGAATGTCCGAACGAGGCCATCTTCGAAACTCGGGGCGACGCGGAAGCGAAGGGAAATCATGTGGGCGACGGCCAGGGAGTGGGAGACAGTGTCTATGTGATTACGCATGATCGCTGTACCGAGTGTGTCGGCCATTTTGACGAACCTCAGTGCGCGGCTGTCTGTCCAGTCGACAATTGCTGCATTTCTGACCCTGCCTATCCGGAAACGACGGATGTCTTGCTGGACAAGGCGAGGAAACTCAATCCTGACAAGGCTATCGATCCGACGAAAGTGTGGAGCGGCGTGCGGAACTGATCGCGGCTGAGTGCGGAAAGAAGAACATATACTCTGTGTGCCGGCATAACCGACACGATGAGTCATGGCTGATAAAATTCCAAAAGTCATTTCGAGTGCAACTGTCATCAAGGCCTTGGCTAAAGTCTTTGCTTTCCAAGCCATCGAGATCAGCCTGTTGCGGTCGCATGCTGGAATATCCGATGCCAATTGGAAAGCCCTCAAGACCGAAGCCTTTAAGAAAGCCTACGCGAAGCAACGCTCTTTTTATGAGGATCGCTTGACGGGTGCGTTCGCTTTGGAGCGCATTTCTCAGTCTGAACGCGAGACAAGACTTCTTGAACTCTGGCTAAAACAGAGTGAAGATTCTCCGAAAGACGAACCCTGAACCGGTGGCGCGTTCGAGGGAAGAGTAATCGGCGATGGGGCGTGCCAGGAACTATTTTACAGCGCGTGGCGGACCGGCAATACGCCCTATCCCTTCCTGTCTTCAACGCTGACGCGATTTGAAATCGCGCCCAGCCCTCCATTAGACTCCTTATCCCATGCGGAAACAGTACACGCCCTCAGAATGGATGAAAGCCACTGAGCAGGATCCCGGCTTGCGCGGCCTTTCTCCCACCGACACGGCGAAACGCCTCAATATGACCGAGCAGGAAGTTGGAGAGTTGATGCTTCGCGGCGCGCTCAATGTTTCAGACATATGTGAAGATGGCGAAGTCGTGAAAACGGTGATTCCGGAACGCGATATCCGGCGATATGTCGCCAAACGGGAACCACCTGGTTAGCAATCGAGGGAAAGAAGGCTGTCACAAAAGATCTATGATGATGGAGAGGATGCACATCCCATCACGTTCCGCGCTCACGTTCCTGGTCGTACTTGCTGCCGCCGCGTGTCTGACATTCGGCATGGATCCGGCCTCGGCAGGAGATGAGGGCGAGGATCCGCTGCAACACGCGCTGGAGCGCTTCGTGTCCCAAGAGGGTGGCCCTCCCGGCATCATCGTGGTGGTGGCTCGAGGGCAATCGATCGATGTGCACACCGCTGGGTACGCGAACCTCGAATCGAGAAGGCCGATCCGCATCCACGATCACATGCGTCTCGCGAGCGTGGCGAAAGCGTTCAACGGGGCCGCTGCGCTCTCGCTCGTGGCGAGCGGACAACTCTCCCTTGACGATACCATCCGACGATGGTTGCCCGATCTGCCGCAGACCTGGTGGCCCGTGACGCTCGGCCAACTCCTCAACCATACCAGCGGCATCCTTGACTTCAGCCGCGAGGATGCGTTCCTCGACGCTCTCCGCATGTCCTTGCAGGTCCCTCCGTCACCGCGCGCACTGCTTGCCTTCATCGGCGGCAAGCCGCCGTCCTTCGATGCCGGCACGCAGTATCGCTATTCCAACTCCGACAATATTATTGTCGGTCTCATGGTCGAGGCCGCGACCTCCGAGCCGTACGAAGACGTGCTCAAGTCCCGTGTCTACCGCCCGCTCAAGCTGACGGGCACGAGCCTGCCGAACGACTCCGACATGCCGCGGCCATACGTTCATGGCTACGACGTGCAAGACAATCCGCCGTCAGATGTGAGCAAGCTGTTCGCCGCAGGCTGGACCTGGGCATCCGGCGGGATCGTCTCGACACCGGCTGACGCGATCCTCTTCGTGCGCGGGTATGTGGGCGGTGCGCTCATAGACCAGAAGACACGCGCAGCACAGTTTCAGTTCCGAGACGGCAAGTCGGAACCGCCGGGACCCGGCATGAACTCAGCGGGCCTCGCGTTGTTCCGCTACGAGACCACCTGCGGCACCGTCTATGGCCATACCGGCAACACAGCGGGCTACACGCAGTTTATTGCCGCCACAGCGGACGGAAGGCGGTCTGTCGTCGTCTCGATCAACGGGCAAATCACGCCTGGTCTGGACGAGAAGCGCTTCGCGGAACTGCGCAGGATCTACGAGCTCGCGGTCTGCGCCGCGCTTCGCCAGGACATTCTGAATCTGCCATGAGGTACTCTCACGCTTGAGAGACAGGTCTCGCCCCCCGACGCCCTCCGCGGACGCCACGCATTCCACATTCTGTTTTTATACATGTCAGGGACCATTTCACGACGCGTGGCCTGGGTCGGCTGAACTATGTTGAAGTGTTCAAATCAGACTCGATGTTTCCCCGTATATTCGCGGGTTGACTTCCCGCTATGACAGAAGTAGAAGAAGTGAATACCGCAATGTGTCACGAAGAGACCGACATATGACCATACGATCTTTTCATAGGACCAGTGTTCGATCCGTGCTCGTGTCGTTTTTCTTACTGTTCGCGGTCCTCGGTGCGTCCTCGTGCGGGGGAGGAAAACCGACTCCATCGGTGCCCCCTACCCCGATCAACTTTTCGCAAATTTTACAGTACGCTCAGCGTGCGGCGCTTGCCTACGAGCAGGATGCCACCATTCGGCAGCAGAGCGGCAAGGCCGTGGTGAGCATCAGCTCTCCGCTGTCCTCCGGCATTAAAGCCTATGTTGAGCAGGACGATGCCCAAAACGTTCAGTGGATCGTCGTTCGAGGCACGTCGAATCTCGTGAACATCCAGTTGGATGACGAGTACACCCGAAGCGTGACCCCTCGACTGGGAATCCCGCTCCATAAGGGGTTTGCAGAGGCGGCCCAACAGGTCTATCAGTTTGCCAAGCCGCTCCTGAAATCCGGCTATGAAATCCGTCTCACCGGCCACAGCCTTGGGGGCGCCACGGCGGTCATTGTTCTCATGTTGCTCAAGGAAGACGGGGCGAAGCTCGGACAGGCGATCACATTCGGTCAACCCAAAGTGACCAATCGGGACGGCGCCAAGAAATATGGCACGTTGCCGTTGCTGCGGGTTGTGGACGTCAAAGATCCGGTGCCGTTCCTGCCCCCCATCGAAGTGTTTGCCCTTTCCGCTGAAGGACCCTATCAACAGTTCGGTCCCGAACTGGTCCTGCAGGACGGCCCTACCTATCAGTATGTTTCCGCACCACGGGCCCAGGATGCTTCGATTCTCTCGGTATGGAACGATCTGAAAAATTTAAGCCTGCATGATCTGCCTGAGCATTTCATGTCCACCTACCTCACCCGTATACAGCAGAAGCTGCCCCAGTAGCTCCAGCTCGTTAACGCACCATTCGCCCACCGCCACGGCGCTTCAGCAAATGAATCAGGACGCCGAAGCAAGGAAACGCAGCCTCGCACGCCTCTGTTAAGAGAATCAGACTTCCGGATAAGATACCCCCCGCAAATACTCCTTATAGTGCGGGCCGTCGTTGCGCACTGAAGCGGGAGGCGTCACACACATACAAAGGAGGACAGACATGACACCCATTCACATCATCGGATTCGCGGCGGCGGTGCTACTTGCCAGTGCAGTCCCCGGTTCTGGCGCAGAGTCGGTGGCGGTGCCGGCGCCGCAGAGCAGCCCTTCCGAGGCGGCCCCTCTCTACACAAACCTCGGCTCCCATCACAAAGCCATCTCCACCCAAGTTCCGGCTGCGCAGCAGTACTTCGACCAGGGTCTGCGATTCGTCTATGGATTCAATCACGCGGAAGCCATCCGGTCCTTCAAGCAAGCCGCAGAACTCGATCCTGCCTGCGCCATGTGCTACTGGGGGATCGCGCTCGCCTATGGCCCGCACGTGAACGCGCCGATGGACTCGGCGAGCGGAGTTGCCGCCTACGCGGCGGCGCAAAAAGCGCTGGCGGTCAAGTCCCACGCCACGGAACCTGAACGCGCGTACATCGACGCAGTCGCACAACGCTACGAGGCGGTCCCGGGGACCGATCGTGCCGGGTTAGACCGGTTGTACTCGCGCGCGATGGAGCAGGTCGCCAACACCTACGCCGACGACCTTGACGCCGCGACCTTGTACGCCGAGTCGCTGATGGATCTCCGTCCGTGGAACTATTGGCAACCGGATGGGACTCCGTACCCAGGCACCACTGAAATCGTACGCCAGCTCGAGAAAGTCATCTCGCGCAACCCGCACCACCCCGGCGCATGCCATTACTACATCCATGCCGTCGAAGCGGTGAACCCCGACGCCGCGGTGCCATGCGCCGAGCGGCTCGCTGGTCTCATGCCGGGCGAAGGACACATGGTCCATATGCCTGCACACATCTACATCCGCGTCGGACGGTGGAACGATGCCGTGCAGGCCAACCAACACGCCATCCACACCGACGAGGTGTTCATCGAGGGGCAGCATCCAATGGGCGTCTATCCGCTCGCATACTACCCGCACAACATCCACTTCCTCGCCTTCGCCTCCACGATGGCGGGCCGCAGTGCGCAGGCGATTGAGGCGTCCAATACCCTGATCTCCAAGGTGAACCTCGATGTCGCGCGCCAGGTCGGATTGCTGCAGGAGATGCTGCCGTATCACGCGCTCACGCTCACGACGTTCGGAAAGTGGGACGAGGTGCTTGCGGAACCGCTCCCACCGGCTGACATCCGGTTCTCGTACGCGATGGCCCAGTACGCGCGTGGCGTCGCGCACGCCGCCAAGGGGCAGTGGGCGGAGGCGCAAGCCGCGCTCGACACGGTGACGGGAATCAACGACGCGACGCCCGAAGGCGCCGATGGCAAGACGGCGCTCTCGATCGCCGTGCACGCGCTGTCCGGTGAGATCGCGACCCGTCGCGGCGACCTTGACGCCGGCACGAATCATTTCCGGGAAGCGGCTAAGATGGAGGACGCAGGACTCTATTTCGAACCGCCCAAGTGGTACTACCCGATTCGTCACTCGTTGGGCGCCGCGCTGGTGAAGGCGGGACAACATGCTGAAGCCGAAAAGGTGTATCGAGAAGACCTCCGGCGCTTTCCCGAGAACGGTTGGTCCCTCTTTGGGCTCGCTCAGGCGCTCCGGGCACAGGGTAAGGACGCCGAAGCGGCCGCAGCGGATGAGCGTTTCCGCCGTGCCTGGGCCAGCACGGATGTGACCTTGACGGCATCGAGATTCTAGCGAAGTGAGTGGCGCTCCAAGACCATGTGGGGAGCCATTTCTCGGCGCGTGGCTACAGTCTTTGTAGCGCCGGGCTGGTGGAATTCAGCCGCCGGGGTCTTCAGGAAGCTTGAACGTTTTGAAGCTGGGGTCTACGTCGCTTGGACGCTCGGCGACCGGCGGGCATTGGAGATAGGGCTTGAGATCTCGCAGAAGTTGACTCTTTTTTCTTTTTGCGATGTCGCAGGCCGGCGGTGTGCAGGATTTCTCGAACTCTTCCGCGGCTTGGAGCGCGGCGGCGGCATTGCGGCCCGACTCCAGATCGAGCCAGGGTTTGTGGTGTTGAATCGCCTGATCCAACTCCGCCAAGTGCTTGTTGACGCCACGGAAGAGATTCTCCTGGCGACAGCTATTGCGCTGGACCGAATCACCGGAAAAATCGCATCGGCGGTTGCGTATGTTCACCTCGTCGCCTATCAAACGTTGTGCTTCCTGAGAACAGCGGAAGTAGTCGTCCGTGTACTGAGCCCTGTGTGTCTGCAAGAACTCGTCGAGATGGATCGGATCGAATGAAGACTGACGCCATGTCTCATACAACAACGACTCTTCGCCAAATGCGGGCATGCAGCCGCCCACCACGAGAAGAAACGTCCCTGTAACGATGGCGACATTCATCTTTTAGAACCGGTCTACAGTGGCATATTGACATCACACAGGAGCCTGAAATCAAGGGGGTGATCGGCAGATAGACGCCGAAGCCGTTCTGAAAATTTGCTATAGTCCTGCGCATGGTAGATCCGAAGAACCACGGTCAGTCGCCGTCCGCCAGAGATCGCCGTGAATACTATCGCATCACCGTCACGCTGCCGACCCGCATTCAACGTGAGTCGGACCAGACGGAGGGCGCGTTCGCCGAACAGTCGGTCAACCTGAGCGGCGGCGGCATCAGCGTGACGATTACCGAGGTCTATCAACCCAACGAGATTCTCGCCGTCGCGTTGCGTCTCCCGGAGCACGGCCTCTTCACCGCCTTCGTCGAAGTCCTGCGACTCACTCCCCTTCCTTATCCGGGCGGGACGTATCGCCTGCACGCCCGCTTCGTGCGCATGCCGGCGGAGGACCGTGAAGTATTGATCCGCCACATCACACGGTTCCAACGCGACCATCTGCAGGACCACTACTCCGCCTGATCGGGGAGTCTATTGCTGGGCGCATGGCGAGGAAACCCAGAATCTAGGCGAGGTTCCTGGTAAGGAAGGCGCGGACCAATGTGGCAATCTCCAACGGTTTTTCGATGCCCGCCAAGTGACTGGCATCTTCAATGATGTTCAACTCTGCGCCTGGAATGTGCGCGGCCATAAACTCCGCTTGTGCGGGCGTGGCAGCCGGATCTTCACGTCCCGTCATAATGAGCGTCGGGGTCTCGAAGTTCACGGACGCGTGACGCGTCTCGTTGATCTAGCTTAGTTGGTTCGAGATAGGCGCTCTAACGCAAAACTATGACGAAAGCACTTCGTGGCGTATAGTAAGGGCATGCGTACAGCATGCTCGATGTATGAAAAGGAGAAGGAGAGCGGCATCTCTCATCTCGTCGCTCTCGTGCTTGCCGTTCATCTGTTGCTCCTGTGGACAAGTCCCGTCTCGGCCTACGTCTGGCGTTGCCACAGCCCCCATGGGGACTTCTGGACCACCCAACCGAAAGAATCCGACGATTGCAGCGAGTATGACAGCATCTATAACCCCGATGCGGCGCCGCCGATGGCGAAACAACGCGCAGCCATGGAGTTCACAACGCCGGAGCGAGGGACCAAAGACAAGATGCTGTTCAAGCAGCAAGAACTCGATCAAATGCTGGCACCGATTGCCTTGTATCCCGACTCGCTGCTCTCACAGATCTTGATGGCCTCGACTTATCCACTGGAAATTGTCGAGGCGGCTCGCTGGTTGAAAGCACACCCGACGCTTCAGGGAGACCAGGCGGTGAAAGCGACCGATCAATACAATTGGGAACCCAGCGTGAAGTCGCTCGTCGCATTCCCGAATGTGCTGGCGATGATGGATGAGAAACTCGACTGGACGGAACGGCTCGGCGATGCATTCCTGTCCCAGCAGCAAGAGGTCATGGATACCGTCCAGAACTTGCGTCAGCGCGCGTCGGCCAACGGCACGCTTCAGTCGACCGAGCAAGTCCATATCGACCAGGAGGGACAGAACATTTCCATTACATCCCCGAACCCGCAGGTTGTCTATGTCCCCTACTACGATCCCACGGTCGTTTATGGGTCCTGGTGGTGGCCGGCCTACCCCCCGGTGTTCTGGAGGCCCTGGCCCGGCTACTTCGTGGGTCCCCGCCCTATCGGGTATGTGTGGGGACCGGGCATCACGGTGGGAGGCGGTTTCTTCTTCGGCGCGTTCGACTGGCCGCGCCGACAGGTCAATGTGGTGACCGTCAATAACTTCTACTATCAGAATACCGCCACCAGAGTCTGGACTCACGACCCTGCTCATCGCCGGGGCGTCGCCTACCGGGAACCCGCGTTGCGTCAGCAGTATGGGCGCGCGCCCGCCTCGCCGCTGGTCCGACAGGATTTCCGTGGACACTGTCCCTCTCCGGTTTATCGCGGGACACGCGAGAGTTTTGGCCGTGTCAACGGGCGCAGCAACTTCGCGGGCGGCCAACCGCCGGCGTCTTCTCCGTCCGGGTTTCGCGGCGGCGAAGTCCGGCCGCATGCCTTTGAAGGTGTCGGCCATGGAGCGTCGGCGTCCAACTTCGGGGCGCGCGGCAGCGCCAGTGTTCACCGTGGCGGTGGCGGCGGAGGCTTCTCTCGCGGCGGGGGCTTCTCTCACGGCGGCGGGGGCCATCGTGGCGGCGGGCATCACGGCAGGTAATATGCGACTTCTTGTTCATTTCGGACGAGTTCCGTTCGTGATCCTGACTGTCCTCTTGTCGGCGATGCCGTCCGCGGCCTCGAATGAATTCTTCGTGCAGACAACGTTTTCTTCCGCTGATGAAGGAATGCAGGCTTTCGTGGAAGCCATCAAATTGAACGATCCATTTGTCTTGCAAACGCTCTTAGGCCCCGAGGGTCCGGCGTTGTTCGACTCGGGCGATGCGGCGGCGGATGCACAATGGCGCAAACGGTTTCTTCAAGCCTATAAGGACGCCAGCAAAGTGGTGCTCCAAGAGAACGACACGCGCGCGACCTTAATCGTCGGCCGCGATAAGTGGCCGATGCCGATCTCCCTCGTAAAGTCGGAGAAGGGATGGCGTTTCGATACGCACCATGCCGCAGAAGAGATCCTGAACCGACACATCGGCCGCAATGAGCTGGCGGCCATTCAGGTGTGTCTGGCGATCGTCGACGCCGAGCGTGAGTATGCGACGCAGGATGCCGATGGGGACGGCGTTCCGGGATTCGCCGCACAATTTGTCAGCTCGCCCGGCAAGCGGGACGGCCTGTATTGGGAGACCCGCGAAGATGAGCCCTTGAGTCCGGTCGGGCCCTTACTCGCAGCCGCAGCAAACGAAGGGGCCGCCACATCCGATTCGACCGTTTTGACGCCTTTTCACGGGTATTTGTATCGAATGCTCACCAGGCAAGGCAAGAATGCGCCGGGGGGAGCCTATGACTATCGGGCCGACGGCAAACTGCTCGGTGGATTTGCCGTCCTCGCCTATCCGGCCCGCTACGGGACATCCGGTGTGGTGAGCTTCATGGTCAACCAGGACGGCGTGGTCTACCAGAAAGATCTCGGCCAAAATACAGCGGCGCTCGCTGAAGAGATGACCGAGTTCGACCCCGACCCCAGTTGGAGACGCGCTCCGTAGAGAAAGACAGCCGCAGATCAATTCAGCGATCTTGACGCTTCGCGGTTGTCCGCTCACAGCTTATTTTGTGAGTCGTACTTCCAGTCCGATCCCGGACTCGGTGATGCTGCACCCTCCAAACCTCGAACGTGAAGCCATCTGCTTAAATTGGTCTTTCGAGTACGCCCGTGGAATCAGTAGGAGCAGGAAGATTCCCTTGGTGAGAAGCGAGTCGAACCAGCCCAAATTCAATTTCTCGACGTAGGCGGCCACGTCCTTGTATGCGGCGTCCTTTCTCAGATCCAGGACGACTGCACGTCCTCCGGCTGTGAGTGTCCGGAACATCTCATTCAGAGCCTCAACCGGCTCGGAGAAATTTTTGAATGCCGCTCGACATACGATGAGATCAAATGAATGGTCTGCGAAGGGCATCGCTGACGCGTTACCGTGCCGAAACTCTACGGTGACGGACTCCTTGCGGGCATTTTCTTTGGCGATTTCAGCGAAGGATGTACTGATATCCAGTCCAACGATTTCAAACCGGCCGCGCTTGGCAAGCTCAATCGAGAGATAACCGGGACCCGGGGCAACTTCAAGAATTCTGCTGCCTGCGGGAGTCTCATGGGAGAGCCGATCTGCGAGACTTCGAAATTCCGCGATGTCCTTCAGCGTATTCTTGGCATACCACGCCGCTATCCTCCCTTCCATTCCGATTCCCTTGTAGGGCTTTTTCGAAGGCATAAAGATTCGTTTCGAACACGTTGTTGAATCATACGCTGAAGAAATCGACGAAGCGACATGCAGATCCAATAAATGCCTTGCGGATTGTCAAGGATCCCTGTCGTTGGGCGATTGGCCTCAATGATCGTGAAGCTGTTCCATCGTACATTGCCTGGGTGACTTGTCCGGCCGAAACCTGATGAGTTTCGTGCCGTGGCGGAAGCGATGGTCCGTGACATGATCGAAACTGACTTCTACCACTATTTTCGGCAAGAGCGGTTTCCACTCAGTCGAGCGCTCAGTCGACCATCGGCTCGGCGTCCCTGGCGCATTCCCCGTGAAGCCCGGTTCATGAATCAGCTTTTCCAATTGCTTGGTCAGGGATGGCTTATCGGCCCTGGCAATGCTCGATGTAAAGCCGACATGGTTCAGACGCCCCGCGTCGTCATACAATCCGAGCAGAAGGGACCCCACGTGTTGTGAATCTTTTCCGTAACGGAAGCCGCCCACCACGCAATCCGCGGTACGGATCGGCTTATACTTCTGCATCAGGCGTTCTCCCGGCACATACACATCGGTACTGTTTTTGGCGACGATGCCGTCAATATCCCAACCGGAAGAGCGGAGCCATTTCATCGCTTCAGTCATGGACTGCGTCTGCGGCGACAGCTTGAATGCCGTCTCGTTTGAGCAATACCTGCTCCAAAAGTCCTCGAGGATGCGGCGGCGTTCAGCAAAAGGCGCCCCCATGACGTTCACGCCTGCGTCCGTCTCCAGTATGTCGAAGATCACAAACGTGGCGGGTTGTTTCTTTGCCAGCATGCTGACCCGACTTGCCGCCGGGTGCAGGCGCATCTGAAGATCCGAAAACGAATAGCCGCTCTCACCCTTTACCAATAATTCGCCGTCGATGACAAAGTTCTTGGGAGCCAGCTTCTCAAGTACGCTGACAATGTCGGGGAAATATCTCTCCAGTGGCTTGCCGGATTTGGATCGCAAGGCGACCGTGTTGCCTCGCTTGTACGCCAGGCAGCGGAATCCATCCCATTTCGGTTCATACCGCCATTCCTCCCCCTCAGGCAATCGACCGACGAGCGACGCCTCCATTGGGAAGAGATCGTTTCTTACGTCCATGCATGTTAGTCCTTTCCGCCCCCGCCTTCGGCAGCCGCTGCATTGGCAGCGCCTTCTGGAGTTGGCCCCGTTGAATTCTCGTGAGAACAGAATTCATGTCGAACTGGTCGGCGCTTTCGAGTTGTGTCAACTCGCCCCAATCGATGGGAACGGCGACAGGCGCTCCCGGCCGTGCGCGTAGCGAATAGCCGGCAATCCCGGTGGCCGTATAATCATTGCGAAAATAGTCGATGAGGATCTTCCCCTTGCGCTTGGACTTTGTGATGGTGGCGACGTATCGGTCCGGCGCCTCTTCGACCATGTTATGCGCAAACGCAGAAGCCCAGCCTTTGACGTCATCCCAGCTGCTTGTAGGGACCACCGGCACCACGACGTGCAACCCTTTGCCGCCCGTACATTTCAACAAGCTTTCAAGCCCTGCCTTTTTGAGCCGCTGTCTGATTTGGAGTGCTGCCTGTTTGACCTCCGAGAACGGCACGCTGGGGTCTGGGTCCAGATCAAAGATCATCCGGTCCGGCGTATGAATGTTGTCGATCGTGGCACCCCACGGATGGATCTCAATGACCCCCATCTGGATCATCTCCATGATCCCTTTGACGTCGTCCACATAGATGTACTTGTAGCGGCTCCCTTTATAATTCCACACAAATGGATGAACATCCGGACCCAAACCAAAGCCCACATTGCGCTGATAGAAACAGTCCGCTTTCACGCCGCTTGGACATCTCACGACCGTGATGGGGCGGCGTTGTATCTCTTGCAAGAGCAACGGCGCCACTGCTCCATAGTATCGGGCCACGTCTCCTTTGGTAATGTTCCGCTCTTCAAACACAATACGGTCAGGATGCGTGATTTTCACGCCATGCAGAATGAGTTCTTGTTGGCCCAGGGTGTTTTTCTTCACCGCAGACCCATAATCAGGAACCATTTCACGGTGCGCGGTGGGTCGCGGGATCCACGAGACTCTTAACGATGAACATAATCATCCTCAACGTCGTGGTCCGGCTCAGGTGCAAATCGTACCGGAACGGGAGGGCGCTGCTGTGAATACAGATGCGCCGGCAAGGAGCGTCGTCGCAATCGGAACCGCGCCCGGCAACTTCTACACCACCATGGGTAAAAGCCGAATAGCCTGGGAACGAAATCTTTGGCCATGCGACCCTTTCGCTCACACACCGCGGACCCGCAATACGGGCACAGGAGCGCCTTGGACGGCCTCATCAGAGCGAATCCGATGTAAGCCAGCATCACGAGCGACACGAGTGAACAGAGCACGACGGACAAAAATATGAGCAACATAGAGAAGCGGCCTAGGCCTCCACGTCGGCTACATGGCGTTGTTTCATGTATTCCATTGATAGCCGACGAGGTGACTCAATGCTTCTCGCCGGGTCATGCAGGGCCACCATAGATGCATACCCTCAGCGAGAGAGCTAGGGGAATCTCTAGGGGTCTATTTCCTCGATATCTTCTTGGAATTGTTGAGAGCCACGGCGGCGCGCACGAGCGTCTTCAACGCCTCCTCGTTTATCTTCTCGCCCTCCTGGATGTCAATGGCACGTCTGGTGTTCCCCTCGAGACTGGCGTTGAAAAGGCCCGCAGGATCCTTCAACGCGGCCCCTTTGGCGAAGGTCATCTTCACGACGTGCTTGTACGTCTCGCCGGTGCAGATAATTCCGTCGTGCTCCCACACCGGAACCCCTCTCCACTTCCACTCTTCGACGACCTCGGGATCGGCTTCCTTGATCAACGCACGGAGCCGGCGGAGCATCCTGCCCCGCCAGTCGCCGAGCTCCTTGATTTTCGCGTCGATGAGCTGAGAAGGAGAAGTGCTTTTCTGGGGCCCACCCTTCTTCATCGGACTGTCTTACCATATCGGTCTAAAATCGCCAATGCGCGGCCCGACCGTTTTATTCTCCTCTGTATTTCGTCTCTTGCGGTTGTTTTCCCTCTCTCCTAGAATTTGACCCGTCTCGGGGGCTTCTATGTCCTCGTTCTCACCCTACCTTTGGGCAGCATTTTTCGGACAGGGCAAAAGCTATACTTCGCGTGTCATGATTAGACTTGGCCGGCATCGCGCCTTCGTGATTGTTTTCGCTCTGACATTGGCCGGCAGCGCAAGCGGATGTTCCATCGTGATGGCACTCAACGGGCATAAGGATCCGAACCTCTCGTCATTTCACGTTGGCTCTACGAAGGAAGAGGTTGAGTTCCAGTTGGGTCCGCCTAAAGAGACACATCCGACCGATTACGGCGCCCGGACTGATTTCTATGAGTATGAGGTGAACAACGAGCCCAGCGGCGCGCGGGCCGTGATGTACTTGATCTATGACATATTTACGTTCGGTATTTCCGAGATCGTTTTTACGGCTGCTGAATTGATGACCGGCGAAAACAAACGACTCCCAATCTATTACGGAGCGGATGGCCGAGTCGCCGGCATTAACGAAACAGCTCCCGAAATACCGACTCTACCTGCAGCAATCAACGGGCAGCCGAGAAAGCCGGAAATCGTTCAGCCACTAATGAAGGATCTCACCACTCAATTGTCTATCGGTATCAAAGAACGCGGTATCAACCGGATCGCCATCCTGCCATTGGCCGATGCCGTACAACGTACGGACACGCCGGTGGGCAATCATCTCACGGACAAGTTGACCAACGAATTCTACCGAACGGGATCCTTGACGGTCATCGAGCGGCCGCAGTTGCAAAAGCTTACCGACGAGCTCAGTCTGACGGCGCGAGGCGCTTTCGATGACACGTCCGTGAAGAGGATCGGTGGACTGCTGGGAGTCGATGCAGTCGTCATGGGGAGCTATACGGAACTCGGCTCAGAGTCGGTGGAGGTCAATGCCAGAGTCGTCAAGGTGGAAACAGCCGAAATTGCCGGAGTCGGCACGGTCCATATTCCGCGCACTGCGGTTGAACGGCTCCTACAATCAAAAACGACGCTGGATTGATAGACGGCGGTCGCGTATGAGAATTCCATATCGCCAAACTGTTTCTGGAGTCATGCTGTCCGGCCTTCTCGCACTGGCTGCTTGCGTCTCGGTACGTGTCGAGCCATTGACCGGTGAGGTGTATCCTCCCAACGGAAGTGCGAAACATGTGCGATGGCTGGAATCGGAGCCTGATTCTCCGCACGTCAAGTTGGCCCGTATCATTGCGACGAGTCAGAGCGCGGATGAGGACGAGTTGCGCGAAAAGATTCTGGCCCGTGCCGCCACGCTCGGAGCGGATGCGGTCGTGATCGGAAAGTCCGATGTCTTGGAATCGGTCGGAACAGGGACGGTTCCTCAATCAACCATGGGGCCTGCAGGGGGAAACTCCGGAGGGTGGTGGCCTTTTTATTATGACCGTTGGAGTTTCGCGCAGGGGTCGGCGGATGAGACGGCACTGACCGAATATTTATCCGGTACAGCCATTCGATACCTCAATGATAAACCATAACGACTGGGTGCGTGCCGCAGACTGCAGGGGGATAAACTTGAAGGAATCGATGGCGGGGGGTATGCTGTGTACCGTCGGCACGTGAACGAGACCGCAGCCTGCTGAGAGAGGAAGGGATCTTGCCAAAGCGTGTTTTGCTCAGCCTACTGGTGATCCTGGGATTGTCACCGGGTGCCGGGCTGGCGGGAGACCGCGACCTGACGCCTCGCGAGATCTACGAGCTCGACTCCCCGGCTGTGGTGATGATCATCGGATATTCCAACAGCGGCCAACGGGGTAGCGGCGGCACCGGCTCCATTATTCGACAGGACGGGCTCGTATTGACCAACGCTCACGTCGTCATTGAGGAACAGACAGGCAAACCCTATCCCCGCTTGACTCTGTATCTGAAGCCGGAGCGCGTGAGCGGCGACCCCAAGATCGATTTGTCGCGAAGCGCCAAGGGTCGTCTCATCGCCTTCTCACAGCCGTTGGATCTGGCTTTGCTGAAGCTCGATGGGCTGCCTGGACCCTTTCCGGTGCTCGAACTGGACGATTCCGATCGGATCGAGATCGGCGACCGCGTCGTGGCGATCGGGCATCCCGAACAGGGCGGGCTGTGGACCTTGACGACCGGTACCATCAGCGCGCAGTTTGAGAACTTTAACGCCACGAAGGGCAAGTCGGTGTTTCAGACGGAAACAGGGCTCAACCGCGGCAATTCCGGGGGACCGCTGCTCGATACGTACGGCCGCATGGTCGGAATCAATACGGCCATCGCCCGCCTCTCATCGGATGGACTGCCGATCACCAGCATCAGTTTTTCTTTGAAATCCAACGTGGCCAAGCGGTGGTTGCGTGATCAGGGCGTTTCATTTGCGGACATGCCGCCATCGGATAGGCCGGCCCAGGACATAGCGGCTGGTCGCGCGACCCCTTCACCCGGGCCGCAAACCGCGCAGGCTGAGAATCCGCCTGCCACGACCGCTTCGCCATCTTCGCCGCTTGCCGCCTCGTCTCGACCATACAATCTGGATCGCCTCATCACTGAACGAAGCCGAGCTGAGGCCGATCTCGAAGAAATGATCAAAGAGATGCGAGGCAAATTTCGCGAGCGATGATCGCCTCACGTCCCCTGTCGAAACCCGTCACTTCGAATTCACCTCCCGGTAGTCCACGATAAACCGTCCGACCGCATCAAAGATTCTGTTGCGAATGTCGAGCGCTCTGGAGTCGCTGAGTGAACTGAAATGTATGGGGCCTTCCCACGTCGTCGCAAACAGCTCTGTCGTGGGATTCCGTGAGAGTTGAACCAGTTGTTTCAATGTGAGAGCGACCGCGTACGCATTGACATTCAGTGAGGGACCTGTGATCGGATAGACGGCCACGTAGAGATACGGCGCGCCGGGCGAGTTCGCAACCTCCGAGATCGTCAAGACATGCAGGCCCGCCTGTCGCAGTCGCGCTTCAATGTCGCGTTGAAGGTGCTCTCGGTTCAGCCCTTCCCGTTCAACGTCGTCGGGAAGATACTCAATGAGCACGGAAATCTCTCTGAGTCCGCGTAGGGTGTCGCGTTTGTCGGCGGTAAAGCTGAATCCCGCAGTCGACCAATACAACGTGAGGCCCACCAGGACAAGCACTTTCAGGCGCACCGGCCACCTCCACATCGGTGGCTCGACTCCCATGGTCGTCCTCCGTCGAAATTCTGCGCTCCTTGCCACGTACATCCTCTTAGGAGCATTGCCGCACTCCTGTCAATCTGATATCTTCAAGGCGTGATCGTCCATCTTTCTTTCCACACCCGATGGGATTGGACATCGTCGCATTTGTCTGGTCTAAGGGTGTTTTCGGCGGGATGTCTAAGCCGGCGAAACGGGAACAAATCCTGACAACCAACGCTGCTTCAAATCCCGGTGCGAACCGGCTCCGAGTATAGTTGGGCGGTTGATCACTCCTTAGCCCCGACAAGTCCGCATCAAGACTTTTTGGAGATCCGTGCCCGAGCAGCTGCTGCCGTCGTCTAAGTGCCGCGCTTCGGCAATGGAACCGCCAGAGCTATCGGCAGAGGATCACTCGTACATCGCTGTCAAAAGCATCGAGCGTTTCCTGGTCCAAGTAGGCTTGTACGGAGCTGGACGGGATGTAGATGCTGAAGTCTGCAACAGAGACGGGCACCAAAGTACCACCCAGGGGACAGTCCTCGATCCTTCCCAGCTCAATCTTCTGATCTCCTCGTATTTGCACATACGACGACACCAGAGAAAATACGGCGGGAGGAAACTCACGAGTTGTCTTGTTCACCAAGACACCATGTTTGTCATAAATCGCGGTGACACCTCCTGTCCGGAATGTGAGCCAACCTTCCGTCGATGCGTCTCGAGTCGTTTGGTGGTCTACTGTCTTGGGTTCCTTTCCGCGACAGTCCCGAGGAACGACGTCGAGCTTCTGGCCATCCGGCATGCCGACATCGATTTGCTCCGGCAGGATAAACACGGCGCCGTTGCCTTGCACATCGGCGAGGAGAAATCGGTGGAGGAAGCCGGAACAAACCGCTGAAATGGCCGTGATACGTTGACCATGATTCAGATTCACCCATTGCTTTTTACCCCGATCAAGCCCTCTTGCACCGGATTTTATCTGTGCGAACACCGTGTTGTTGAGCAGTCCCGAGGCGATGTGCTCCCATGTAGGCGGTTGCGGCGAGACTTCTATGATTCGCTGTTGAGGCGCGTTGACGCGATAAGAAAGCGCCGCGACACCACCCATACCTGGAGTCGCAGAATCCGTCTCGATCATGTGTTCGCCATATTCCAGTGTGACCTTCTTGCTGGCTCGTGGGTCGAGCACTCCGAACGGTTCCCCATCGATGGTGATTCGGCAGCCCAAGGGAGACATGCAGCGGAGGAGAATTTTCCCCTGCGATGCAGGTGGCGGCGGGACCGCATCCCTTTTGGCCAAATGTACCGTATCTCGAAATGTTGACCGATGGGACCGATCACTGCTGATGAACGCCGAGTGAAGATTCAAAGCGTACAACAGGAGTGTTGCAAACACCCACACATGGATCATGGGATCGTCCGTCGGGCATCCGTTTGCTGGACGCACACTTCAGACCTTTGGCGCCGATCACAGTCGGCACTGATCTTTCGAGGGAATGCAGCAGATCATCTGGACCGGGACGCCGGAATCCGCCATGAAGCAGTGCTGCTCGTTCGGCGCAATGTAGATCGAGTCCCCGGGCTTGAATGGAGTGTCAGTTCCCTCCGCTCGCACCCGTCCCGTTCCCGACACAATATAGACTTCGTGCTCCCAGCCATGCGTATGGTACGGCGTGGCTGCGCCCGGCGCCACGTCGAAGACCCGCATGGCGAAGGTGGGGGCGCCGTCCTGCGCCGTAATCATCTCGCGAACCTGCACGCCATCGGACAATCCCTCGTACCCGGTTGGCAGAACATGCTTATAGGATTTGATGACCATACGTCCTCCTTTCCGCGCCTCAAGCATCAGATATCTTTTCCCGCTCTTCTGTCAACCGCGTGTCTCGCCGACGCGTGGCGGCGCAAGAGGCAATGGAAGGTGGGACTCGCCTGAATTCGACGTGACTACGGCGGTTTAAAAGCGGATACATTCGAATGGAGCGTGTGAAAGCGGTGCCTGACCGGCCGCTAGCCCCGCCGGCGAGGCAGGGCCTTTCCTTGACTCAACGGCAGGATTAGGGTCGCCGTGGTGCCCTTCCCCGGGGTTGATTGAATGTCGAACGATCCTCCCAATGCCTTCATCCGCTCGCGGATACTCAAAAGACCAAATTTGGAGGACAACCCACCGGTCGGTGCTCCAACCGCAGCAGCGGCGGTCATGTCGAAGCCTGCGCCTTCATCGCGCACTTGGATTCGTAAGCGGTCCTCGCGCTGTTCGAGCGTGACAGTGGCTTCGCCGGTCCCCGCATATTTCGAGGAGTTGATCAGGAGTTCCCGCACCGACTGAAACAGGAGCGTCACTTGATCTTCCGGCAGGGTCAGCTCGTTCTCTTCCGGCACACTGACGGTCACGGCGATGGAATGCTTCTGCATATAGCTGCCCAGCCATTTCAGTCCCGCGGGAAGCCCGTATTCCCGCAACACCGGCGGGCTCAATTCGGCGACCAATGTGCGGGTATAGCGGAGGGCGTCGGACAACACGTCGTCAATCTGTCCCATCATATCCGCGAGCGCGGGAATGGGATCGGCGTATTGCTTCCCTTGCCCGATCTTCAACTTGCCCAGCACCAGCAACTGTTGCAAGTGATCGTGCAGCTCCACGGCCAGGCGCTTGCGCTCCCGTTGCTCAGCGAGATTCAGCTCCGTTGCCAAGTCCCTAAGTTGTTCCGTGCGTTCGGTGATTCGTTCTTCCAGGTTCTTCGTCAGATCGGCCAAGGCCTCTTCGGCGCGTTTCCGCTTGATGATTTCACCCAGCAAGGTCGCCTCGCTCCGCAACCGCGCTTTCGCGACGGCCACGATGAACTGCGGGCGTGACGGCATGTTCGTGCTCAGTCGGCGCAGTTTCTCCAAGGAGACCCCGTAGCGCTCGGCGATTTCCGCGAGCCGCTCCTCGTCCTTCGGCGGGTCGCCATACCCGATGCTGATGCTCCCGACGGTTTCGCCGTCGACCTGGATCGGCGCGGCGTAGAGATTGATCCCGCCCTTGCACGGCATGTCGACCGGCTCGCCCGTCGCCATCGCGCGGGCCGACACCTCCCGGCATGATTCACGGCAATGCCATCCGCCGCTTGCCAAGGCTGCCCGATTGTCCGTCGTGGCAGAGCGCAGGCGCGAGGCTTGGTCCAGAAATCGGCACCAGTCTGATGCGACGAGACTGGAGGCATAGTCTCCGTTCTTTTCGCACACCGAACCCGAGGTCCCGATGAGATTCAGCGCATCACCGGCCACATTGACGAGCAGTTCCTTTCCGACCGTACGAAGAATCGTTCGTGCCGTGTTCAGCTCGGTTAATTCCCCATAGGGCTGCGGTTCAGGCACGGTGAAGGGTTTTCCGGTCTCGCGTAGCAGCCAGGCGATCGCCTTCAATTCCGCTTCCGCCTGTTTTCGTTGCGTGAGCAGCATGCGGATGGCAAGCGCGACGATAACAATGACGGAACCCAGCACATATTTCCTCGTTTGTGTGCTTTTGACCACGAAAGGCACCCTCGGCCGGAAGAGTGCTAGGAGAAGGGGTACGCGGCATGCCTTTCAACAGGCCGCAATCGCACTGGTCCGAGGAGATCTATCGGCAAAGCTCATGCCGAGGAGGCGCCATTGAAACATGCGCTCACAACGTGGCGATTTTGTGAAACGCCGAGGCTTGGAGAGATACGCCTGTATCGTATGGGTGTATGAAAGAGAGTACGGGTGGGGCGCATGTGGAATGGAACAGGATCGCTACTCCTTCGAGACATCGAATCCAAAGCATTTTTCAGGCACTGAAGATAAGCCGTATTTCTCCAAGGCATGGACCCTGCCGGTGTCATCCCTCGCTGTTAACGTATAGACGGAATCCTTGGTCCGGAGAGTACCGGGCGACACGCCTTTCATCATCCATACTGTGGCACCGGAGCGCTCTCCGGTTTTGTGGAGTGCTTGTTTGGTCTTCGCATCGAAGGATTGGTCTTTTGAAATGCTCATGCGACCGTCCTCGCATGGAACCTTCATGTTCATGTGAACCGGCCATTTCTGCGGCTTCACAATGGTGTTATCGGGAAGGGTGATCGTCAGTTCCCAGTTTGTGAGTTTCGTGCTGAAGCCCTCGTTCCGCACACGCGCAAAGACCAGGATTCCCGTCGTGGTGACCGTATCGTCGGGGCGCTTTCGTGAGCCGGACGCGCGCTGCCATGGAAATATTCGTACGCTCTTGATTTCCCCCTCGATTTGGGGTTTGTCCTTCAGCACCTTCGCCATTTCCTCGGTCTTCACCCGTAGTTGTTCGGTCAAGGCATGAGCCTTGTCGGTCGCATCTCTGGTCAATGACTCTTGTTTCTCTTTTTCTTTCTTCGCGACGTCGAGCATGTGCTCGGTTTGCTCGATCTTGGTTTGCATGTCCTCTTTTTCTTTGGCATCGAAGTAGACGAGCACGGCCCCGCCGACGATGAAGACCAGCAGCGCGAGAGAAACATAGAGTTTCCCTTGAGGATAGCGTTGCATCAACCATGCATATCCGGTGCATATCAGAACCGTCGTGAGATAGAACCAAAGTTCACCGACCATGTCGCACACCGGTCGTGAGCGGCCCCAATGGGCCGTCATCATGGTGAGGGAGCGGATGCCGCGGTCGAGCCATGCCGGGGAGAGTGAGCACCAGGTGACGTACGGGTGAGTCGATCGGCAATATATCGAGAGGCTACCTCGACCTCCGGAAGATTGGATACTCGGGGCGTCCCTAGGTAATTCCTATCAACGCAGCGACCTGGGACTTGGCCGAAAGCGATCCACCATCGGCGTTCCTATCATGGCCTGGAACGTTGACTTATCCGCACGAAAAGATTAATCAGCGCTTGTTGTCCCCTCATTCCTCGCCCGTGTGTTCCAGCGGTCGGTTGTGCTACCATTCTCGCCCACTAGGACAAACATGAGTCGAGCACTCTCGCTTTGCCTGTGGTTCATGGTCGCCGCAACCGCGGCTTGTTCCTCTCCAACGATCGGCTACGACTTCGATTCACGAGTCGATTTTCAAACCTATCGCACGTACGAATGGTTGACGGACGCACAGGAAGTAACCGGGGACAGACGCCTCGACAACTCGCTGGTCGACACACGCATTCGGTCGGCGATCGGAACGGAACTCCGTTCGAAAGGCTACCGCGTATCCGGAGGTACAAAACCTGATTTCTTCGTGGCATACCACGTCAAATTGAACGACATGATGAAAGGAACTTCTACCCAGAATTACATCGGAGACCGGGCGCACGGCACCTACACCACCATCAGCGATATTGAGTCGTATCGGGAAGGCACGCTGCTGCTCGATATTGTGGATGCAGCCTCGATGCAATTGGTGTGGCGTGGCTCTGCACTTTCAGAAGTGGACATGGGTATGACGCCGGAAGAGCGAAATGCACGAATCACTCGTGCCGTTCGCGGCATGCTGACGCATTTCCCGCCGAAGTAACCGTTGTCATGGTCAAGAATCGAAGAGCTCCTCGATCGATGACGCGCACGGCCTACCTCGGCCTTCTTCTCCTGACGGGAGCTGCGTCGGCCTGTAGTTCCACTAAGATCGGATATGACTTTGCTCCAGGGACCAACTTCAGTGCCTATCATACGTATGAATGGATGACGGACACACAGGAGAAGACCGGTGACCGGCGCCTTGACCTGACGGATACTGATATTCGGATTCGCTCGGCCATCGCAGGGCAATTGCTTTTGAAAGGATACGCCAAACCATCGGAGGGACAACCGGATTTTTACGTGGCGTATTCCATCCATGTGAAAACCACGACCGTGGACACGTCGTCTCAATATTTCTCCGATGGCATGGCCGGACATGCCTTTGTGCATTCGGCCGATACAAGAACTACGGGCAAACCAACCGCCCCGGTCGGCAGTTCTGAATCCCAGACAGCCGGCACCTTCATGCTGGATATCATCGATGCCGCTTCACTTACACTGGTCTGGCGCGGCACTGCCGCCGGCGCGATTGCTGTTGGACTGACGTCCCGCGAGCGGGACGAACGCGTCAGAGCCATCGCACACGACATGCTTGCGAACTTCCCGCCGAAGTAAGACAAAGACAGGCACTTTCCTTCTCCATCGCATCCCGCTCACCTACCGATAGACTCGACAGGCATGAAAGAGTACAGTCTCGGTTTCGCCTTATCCTGGTCAACAACATTCGAGGAGGATCGATCATGTGGAAATGTCTCGTGGCGATCGCAATGCTCTCCGCCGCCCTTGTGACCCCTGCTTCCGGACTCGCTCAGGAAGCATCTACCAGTCAGAAATCGCTGGCCGAACAACTCGTGGATGCGTTCAACAAGGTGTTCGGGGTTCATCCCGGGATACGGTCCAATCACGCGAAGGGCGTCGTGCTGGAGGGGATCTTCACGCCGAGTGCGTCGGCGGTATCCTTGAGCAAGGCCGCGCATCTCCAGAAACGTAAGACTTCCGTGCCGGTGACGGTTCGTTTCTCAGCCGGCGGGGGTGTTCCGACCGTCCCGGATACGAACGAGATGCCGCGCGGTATCGCAATAAAATTCGCCCTTCCGGACGGGACCAAAACCGATCTCGTCCTCCTGTCTTTCAACGGCTTTCCCGTCACGACCGCGGAAGAGTTCAGGGACTTTCTGCTCGCAATCGCTGCAAGTGGAACCGATGCGCCAAAACCCACCGAGCTCGATACATTTTTGGGTTCCCACCCGGCGGCGAAGGCCTTCGTCGAGACGCCGAAGCCGCCGCCGGCGAGTTACGCCACCCTGCCCTATTTCGGGATCAACGCCTTCAAGCTCACAAACGCGAAGGGAACCGCCACGTACGTTCGTTATCAACTGCAACCGGTCGCGGGGACCCACTATCTTTCTAAAGAGCAGGTTTCGACGATGGGGCCCGATTATTTGACCACTGAGATTCGCGAGCGGGTTCGTCGTGGAGCGGTCAAATTCAAACTGTTGGCACAAGTGGCCGAGCGAGACGACAAGGTGGACGATCCGACGATCGTCTGGCCGGATACCAGGAAAAAAGTAGAATTGGGTACGCTCGCCATCACCAAGGCTGTGGCCGACAGCCAGGCCGCTGAGAAAAAATTGCTTTTTGTCCCTGGAGCCGTGGTTCCCGGGATCGAACCGGCCGATCCGATGATCGCGGCGCGCTCGGCCGCCTATATCGTGTCGTTGTCCCGCCGGGCCCAAGCACAGTGACCGTGGCGCCATGACCGTCACCCTCGGATTGCAAGACCGGAAGGCGCTCCGGGGAGAAACAGTGACATGCATTTCGCTTCTCGGGAGACAGCATGCCGGCAAACGGTGGCTCGTAGTCGGAGATGGACCTCGGGGTCCCCGGCACGTAGAATGTGCCCTTTGGTTTTTGTCGCCTCAACTGAGACACCGCTATGACTGTTTGCAGCAGGTCTCTGCGATGGACTGCCTGTGTCGTTTTGGCCGCCATGACCACAGTCCTGGTTGGAGGATGTGCCGCCGTGCCACGTCGATATACCTGGAACGCGGACCCCAGCGTCACCCTCACCATGTTGAGCACCAATCCACAACCGCACGTCGGGAAGACCGTGATCTTGGGTGGAACGATTACATCGGAGGAAGGCGATGAGGACTCTCTTTTGTTGTGTCTGAAGAACCGCCCGCTGGACCAAGATTATCAACCACACCGTCCGGTCGATTCAGACAGTCTCGAAGCAGGCTCGTACTGGGTGATGGTGCCTAAGCCACAACGGCTCCCTTCCAATTATCGAAACTGGGGTCGCGTGACGGTAGTCGGACGCGTGACAGGCGAGCGGCGATTCAAAACCGAGCCCGTACTGATGCTTCTGTACATACGAGGCTGGGGAACGAACGGAAATCATGGGATGTGGGAAAATATCAATCCCAATTACGTCCCGCGAGTTCCAGGCGGGATCGACCTGAAGCACTAAACAATGCCGCGGTTCGCGCTGCGTAGGTTGGTGTAGTTCGTGTGGGTGGAATTCGGCTCAGCGAAGTTGCTTGGTCGAGGCATCAAGATAGGTGAGCGGCCGGCCCTTTCGGCCGATTGCAGTCGCCTCCATGGCGCGCCCATGGAGGCCTGCCGTGCCATAGCCTTCGATAACCACGTCCATATCCTTTTGTAACGCGGCGTGAAACTGTTCTCCCACATCGGGAGGCAACCGGACTTGTGTCCCGTCGGACAAGACCATGCCGTTCACGACACCCTTCAAGTGATCGTAGAGCAACACTTGAATCGTTCCTGCGGCTTTCATTTCGTGGACTGCCGGTCGCTCTTCCGAGGGCGGAATGGGAAGTTCCAGCCGAGGAGGCACGGTGAACGTCGTCCCATCCGTCACGTTGACGATCACGTCGGGCTTCACCAGAGGCGAGTTGGACACACGCCGTCCATGCACCCGCACGCGATCGCCCGGCTGAACGAGCGTGACGAGTTGCTGAGCGGCTCGGTAGGTGACATGCATTTGCGACCCATCGTCCAACAGTAATCCGTTCACATCGCCGCGCGGGTGCAACAAATAGCGATCGACGATCCCGTCGGCAACAGGAGGTTGGTTCAGCGATGGAGGACTGTCCTGGAGAACTGGAAAGGAAGATTTGTCATGAGAAGCCTGATCGTGTCCCATGGAGATGGGATAGGATGCAGCAGCACCCTCCATGCCTATCATGAAGAGCCCTAGAATGGACAGGGCTTCGAGTCGTACACGTCGCATCGTGCTGCCCCCTACAGACCCGTGCCTATTTTGGAGGAAATGTTCGACGGCATCAAGACGCGGGACTGCCGAAGCCTTGTCTAAGCAGTTGGTAAACCGAGAGGCCGTGCGAGGCGCTCACACGCACATGACAATTTCGTGGCACAGACGATAGACCGGATCGATCTGAACAGCTACAATGCCCGGACTTTTCAAACCGCCTGTTCTGCAATTGAGGAGGAGCTGTCTATGAGCCGACCCGAAGACATGCATTCCCGGTTCGCCGCATCGTTCAACTCAGGGAACGTCGATGCGATCATGGCATTGTACGAGCCAGAGGCGAGCCTCGTCCCGCAACCCGGCCAGGTTGTGCAGGGCCGGGAGGCCATTCGTCAAGCCCTGCTTCAATTTTTGGCTTTAAAGGGAACGATGCACGTGAAGACCGTCTTCACCATCCATGGTCCTGGTGTCGCATTGACGCGGGGACAGTGGACGCTGAGCGGGACCGGACTTGACGGAAAGCCGATCGAAATGACAGGTCACAGCGTGGAAGTGGTTCGCCGACAGCCGAATGGCGAATGGTTGCTTGCCGTCGATCACCCATTCGGGGCGGATTGAAATGACATTGCCGCTTCGTTGGAGTAAACGATCAGGGAAAAGCTGTCGGTCTATTTGCTTCTCTAGGTCCAGGAGAGCGTCCCGTTCCTCTGGACACGAAATCGCCACACCCTGTCATCCGGTTCGGATGATTTTTTCAGGATAGAAATACTTCTCGAATCCCTCTCTTGCCTTCCTGTAGTCGTTGTCGGTTGCATACTTCAGTCGGTAATTGAATCGACATTTACGATCTTTCTCGTATTGAGAGACGTCTTGAATGAACGACACAATTTGGTCGAAATCCGATGTTCGGTCCCCCTTCACCAAACCCACTTCCAGGTCGGAAGGAATCTCTCCGATGACTTCGACGGTTTCCGCACCGTCTTCGATGGTGACTTCGATCAACGTATTATTCGCCTTCTGACACAGGGCATACCCGCGTTTTAAGTTTTCAACGGCCTCTTGAAAGCCTTCTTTCGAAGGAACCTTGGCGCCGACCATGACCTTCAATTCGTCGACAAGCGCCGTCATCCCGCGAAGCTGCTTGTCGAGGTCATGGTTCTTTTCCGTTGCGGCATCGAGCCTTGCCTGAAGGCCTGCGTCCTGAGTTTTTGTGTCGTCGGGAGCTTGAGGCGGCTCCGAGTTGCCGACTTGCCGCGGCTCTTGAGCGCCGGCTTGAGCCGGTTCTTGTCCACCGCCCTCCACGCGGTCCGTCACATAGACGATCATCACCGCAAAGACGAGCAGGAGACTCACTTCAACGAGCGACAGGCCGAGCACCCAGTCTGAGCGCGGCTCAACCTTTCTCACTGGACCGTTCATCGGTCACTCGCTCCTTCATGAACAACAGCACGTCCCGCATCGCGGATTCGATCGCTTTGCTCGCGTCAAGGCTCGAGCGGATGGCGTTCTGCACATTCATGAGGCCGTTTCTGACCTCGGCCGACATCGCAGGAGACGAGAGGTCTCTCAACTCGGTTTCGAACGTCGCCAATTGGGTTGAGACCGCCGACACTGCCGATCGGAGCGACTGCAAGCTGTTGAGCTGGCTGTCCAGCTCCGTACGATTCTTCTCCAATGCCGACGTCATTTCGACGAATTGCTCGGTTCGTTCTTTGATCTTGTCGGACAACTCATTGACCGCGAACCCGACCCGCTGTGCGGCTTCCGATCCATACAAGGACTCGCCGAACGAACTTACGGTGTCGGACGCTTGCGTCAGAGTCTTTTCCAGACGGTGGGCCGCCTTTTCAAAGTCTTCTCCTCGCTTCTCTAATGCCGCGACGAGTTTCGCCACTTCCGCCGTCAACATGTCTTGTGGAATCTGTATGGCCGCGAGCCGGCCGAGAATATCCTTGAGCGACGATTCAAAACTTGCCGTCATCGCGTTGGCCATCGTCAGATGCTGCTCGGCGATCTTCTCGCGCACTTCCGTGAGTGACTGCACCAGGTCACGAAGCGTCCCGCCGAGATCACCGGCGACACGATCCCGGAACGAGGTCATTTCCATGGTCGCATCGTTGATCTGTTGTATGAGCGACTCGACGCGGCGGTCGATCGTTTCCTGGGCATCGACGAGTTGATCGGGGAGCGTGTCCTGAAACTGGATCATCACCAGCCGAAGCAGCATTCCACAGAAGGTCGTGACCAGCGCATAGCCGAAGGTCGTGAGGACTGTGTCGGCCGTGAGCTTGGGGGCGGGCCAAATCACGAACGCCGCGATGAGGGCAAAGAGGGCCCAGAGAAAACCCATATAGTAGAGAGAGTCTGCAAATTGGACGGTGTTCTTCTTTGTCAGAGCATACCCGTAGCCTGCATAGGTCACCAGGACTCCTACCAGGACCAACAGTGTCGTGGTGGGGGAGTATTGCGACATCGACGCGTAGACGAGCGCGACAACACCCGCGACCGTCGCGCCCAACCAAGCCGCCCCGAGTTTGGTATGGCTCTTGAGCGCAGAATCTTCACCTGGTAACGGGCTTTCTTCTACATCGTCCAGCATGGGCCGTTCGAATGGTCTCGTTGAAAAGCGAGGCATAACCCCTCCCTCAATCTCGTGCCGGAGGTCCACTTTAGCGCATATATTCGGACCTCGCCCTATCTCTAATAACTGGGGATTCCCCTAGTTGCTCGCGATTCCCGCCTGTCTGTGAATGGACCGTGCCGATC
>DATFDJ010000118.1:0-15826 GCA_035252115.1 Nitrospira sp.
CGATATGCCTCGCACTTAGAATGCTACGTGTCGTTCGCTATCCCGCTGTAGCGGCTGCCGCTTGGACATTTCCTGCCGCATGCCTCTTCCGTAGAGCAAGCGCTCGGCGCTTTCGTTGTGTGCGCTTCAACCGCTTCCTCAGCGCCCTCAACGCGACGTGTTCTTCTGAACCGGCCTGCTGGTCCTTCGATTTTATCGCAATTTTCTTCTTCAGCCGCTCTTCGTCCGACTCCTCCGCCTTCTTCGCCATCGAACCTCCGTCTCATCCTTGTCTTATTTATATTGTCGTGAACCCATTGATCACGACCAGCACCGGCAAGACTGGTCAGTCTAGAGGAGACTTTCCCACAGTGTCAACCGTGTGGATGATCAGACGAGGACCAATCCCGCGACCTCGGTATGCGCGGTGTGGTCCGCTGCCAGCATCGCAGGCACGCGCCAGGCTCGCCGCTGGAGCCAGAGGTCACCGCGTAGCAATCTGCATGGAGAAACGATGAGGGGGGGATCGATCCCCGGCGCGAGAGACCCCAACCATAAGATGGTGGCACGGGGAAGGACGGTCAGAGCGTCCGATGACAGCAGCGCGTCGGGCCGGCGTTCACCGACGATATCGACTTGAACCGGTGCGAGTCCACCCCGCTCCATGCCGAGGTACACCGCAGCGGCATGCGATAGGTCAAGAATACGTCCGTTCACATAGGGTCCGCGATCGGTAATTCGGACAAATACGAACTTGCCATTTTCCAGATTGACGACGCGGACCACACTACCGAGCGGAAACGTCCGATGAGCGGCGGTTAAGCCTTCCATATCGTAGATTGTCCCATCGGCCGCCTGTTTGCCGTGGAACTGTCCTCCGTACCAAGAGGCCGTCCCCCGATCTTTGATTCCGGCATCGAACTGCGGAGCGCCTTTGGGAACCCAGGAGCAAGCAGCCAGCGAAAGGCCGGTCCCGATGGCCAAACCGAACAACAAGGATCGTTTCATCGTCCTATGGTAGATCATCTGAGCACCTATACTCCAGGTTGAACCGGCGACCACTCGTATACTGGGTTCACGGTAAGCCCGAGAGGTCCGTCCAACAATACCTTCAGCGTAGCCCCCGCTCCCTACTTTCGAGTGAAGAAAAGAAGAATGCTGTGAATCATCGTTTCCGTAGACATTACTCGAGGTAGACGGTTCAAGCCTTCACCTGGATTGTCCGCGCGAAAAGTCCCCCCTCTGACTTTACGTAGGTCAACCAGACAGTTTCTCCGATTTTGATCGTCTGCAGCGCGACCCGTTTTTGTCCCCGAATGATCTTGGTCTGGGCCGTCACCGTGGCTCCCACTGTCATGTGATTTTTGGGAGTCAGCGGTGTCTTGACGACGATAATGGGCGGGGATTGGTTCAGCGTAATGGCGACGACGGTTCCTTGGACCTTGTATGTCCTTCCTTGACCGGCTTGGCCAACCGAGGGATAGGCCGCACACACAGCCAGAATGACGCCGGCGAGAATCAATGCGACCCGGCCCGGCATCGGTGTGACAGTCTCCGGTTCCATTGCAGACCAAAATGAATGGGCGGGACTTTAGCAGGAATGTTTTCCGGCTGTAAAGTTTGCGATCTGTCAGGTGCGTCGTGATCGCCCGATATTGACTGCCCATCATCGCCTGGGTAAGATGTCGCGGGCGTGGGATCGAATGCCGGTGATCAGTCCTTCCTGATCTTCTCCAAACCATATGCAGTCACCAGGCATGCCGGCTCGGTATGATTGACGTTCAACAAGTCACCAAGCGATACGGAATTTACACCGCGATCGACCGCGTCACCTTTTCCGTCTCCAAGGGTGAAGTGCTCGCGTTTCTCGGACCGAACGGAGCCGGGAAGACGACGACGATGCGCATCTTGACCTGCTTCATGCCTGCAACTGAAGGAACGGCACGAGTAGCGGGGTACGATTGTGCCGACGAGCCGCTGGAAGTCAAACGGCGCATCGGCTATTTGCCGGAAACTCCGCCGGTGTACCAGGAGTTGACCGTCTCGGAATATCTCCGCTTTGTCGGCCGACTGCGCGGTCTGAGTCCGTCCACGTTATCATCGGCAATGGATCGGGAAGTCGAACGATTGGGCCTCGGGCCGGTCCGACACCGGCTGATCGGCAACCTGTCCCGCGGCTTTCGCCAGCGGGTCGGCTTGGCGCAAGCGCTGCTCCACGATCCGCCCGTGCTGATTCTCGACGAACCGACGGTGGGCCTCGATCCAAAACAAATCATCGAGATTCGTGAACTGATCAAAAGTTTGGCCGGCTCTCACTCCGTCATTCTCAGCACGCACATCCTCCCGGAGGCGACTGCGGTCTGCCAACGCGTGGTCATCATCAGCGGCGGACGGATCGTCGCCGAGGATACCCCGGAGCAGTTGTCCGCCCGGTTGCGCCACTCGGAAAAGATTTCGCTTGTCGTCAAGCGGCCGTCAGCCGATGCCGCCGCTCGTTTACGTCAGCTCTCAGGTGTCCAACACGTGTCGGAGCAGGACTCACGCGGCAGCTTTCTCATTGAAGCCGAATTGGGCCGCGACATTCGGGAGGATATTGCGCGCCTCGCCGTTTCCGGGGACTGGGGCTTGACCGAACTCAAATCCATTTCAATGACGCTGGAAGATGTCTTTCTCCGATTGACGAGGCACGAAGAAGGTATGCCTCAAGTCGAACCGGCCGAAGCCTTGTCGGAGAAGCCTTCATGACCCCGGTCCAGGCATTGATCGGCAAGGAATTGCGCTCGTATTTCGTCTCGCCCGTGGTCTATGTCGTGGGCGCAGTGTTTCTGTTGATCGTCGGTCTCTTGGCCTACCTGTACATTGTCTTTGCCGGTGCTCAGGCCATCCAACTGATGCAAATGCAGGGTCAGGCCCAGATCAACCTCAACGATTTGGTCTTTCGCAATCTGTTCGCAAGCGTTCGTTTCGTTCTGCTGATCGTGCTGCCGATCCTGACGATGCGTCTCTTTGCCGAAGAAAAGAAACTTCGCACGTTCGAGTTCTTGATGACCTCCCCAATCGGCCTCAATGAGATCGTGGCCGGCAAGTTCGTCAGCGTGTTCCTCATCTTCCTCGGCTTGCTCGGCTTGACGAGTCTCATACCGCTCACCCTGGCGCTCTTCAGCGATTTCGATTGGTATCCGGTTCTCACGGGCTATCTCGGCCTGGCATTGCTCGGCGGGCTCTTTCTCTCGGTCGGGGTCCTGGCTTCGGCGCTGACGGAAAATCAAATCGTGGCGGCATTCGTGAGTTTCGGCTTGCTGCTCTTCCTCTGGCTCCTCGCGGGCCTGGGTTCGTTGCTCGGCGATACCGCAGCCGGACAGGTCGTCTCCTACATCTCGTTCATGGAACATTATGATCATCTGGTGCGGGGCCTCATCGATACCAAGGACCTGGTGTACTTCGGCAGCGCGCTGGTTCTGATGCTCTTCCTGGCCCACCGGGTGGTCGACTCGTCACGGTGGAAATGAACGTTCGAACGTTTCCTCTCGGCATCATCGGGATCACGCTGGCCGTAGCCGGCATGATCGGCTACAGCCTCGCCCCCGATAAGCTCTGGATGGCCACACTGACTGAAGGTTTGGCGCTCTTCTGTCTGGTCGCCTTCTTCATCGTTCATTTCGAGGTGCTGAAAGCCTTTTCCGCCCGCCGCTCCACAAGGATGGGTGTCAACAGCGTACTCATGGCGCTGTTTTTTGTCGGCATCCTGGCGATCCTGAACTTTCTGGCGGCCCGCCATTCGGTGCGCTGGGATTTCTCAGAAAATCAGAATTTCTCACTGACCCCGCAGACTCATCGGATCATCCGCGGCCTGCCGCGCGACGTGAAAATCACCGTGTTTACCCGCGAAAAGGATCCGGGCTATCAGTCTTATCGGGAACGGCTGGACAGCTACAGGCAAGCGAGCGCAAGAATCTCCGTCGAATTCGTCGACCCCGAGCGCCAGCCGAAGCTCGCGCAAACGTACGGTATTACTCGGAGCGATACCGCGATTTTCGAAAGCGGCACTCAGACCATCCGCGTGACCAACCCGTCCGAAGCTGAGCTCACAGCCGCTCTCATTCGCGTCTCCAAGGACGACAAAAAGCGCATCCTGTTCTTGGAAGGCCACGGAGAACCAAGTCTCGATAACCGAGAACGAACCGGACTGTCGCAGGCCAGGGATATTTTGGACAAGCAAGGTTACGATGTCGGGACGATCAGCCTGCTCACACAGACAGCCGTGCCGGATAATACGGCGATATTGATCGTCGCCGGTCCGCGCAAACCGATCACGGCCGAAGAATTAGAGCGCATCTACGCCTACGTGCAGAAAGGCGGGCACCTCCTGCTCTTGGTCGATCCGGATAGCCAGGCTGATTTCGCTCCGCTCTTGAGCCGTTGGGGTCTCGGACTCGGTCGTGGCGTGCTGGTCGATCTTCAAGATCGATTGGCTCAAGGCGACTTAACGGCCTTGTTGGTCCGCACCTTCACCGAGCATGAGATTACCCAGGACCTCAACGCCGCGGTGTTGCTGCCGCTGTCCCGGCATGTGACATTCGACGAGCAGGCAGGCAAGGACTGGGACTTCGTTCCGCTGGCGAGGACTTCTCCGAACAGTTGGGCCGAAACGGATCTTAAAGGCCGCGTGGTAAGTTTGAACGAAAAAGAAGATGTCAAAGGACCGCTGCCGATGGCCGCAGCCCTGACGCCGAAAGCTCCTCCAGCCGAGGGGAAAGCGAGACCGGCGATCGTGATAATCGGCAATTCGACGTTTGCGACGAACGCCTTCGTTAATTTTCCCGGCAACACCGACTTTTTCCTCCACTCCGCCGCCTGGCTGGCGCAAGACCGGGAGATGATCGCGATCGGCCCACGCGACCAAGCGTTACGCCCGTTCGTGCCCAATCCGATTCAAGAACGGACCCTCCTCTATGTTGAAGTGATGTTCCTTCCGGCCCTTCTTCTGGTGTCCGGTATTGTGGAGTGGCGCAAACGCCGCCGCCTTTAGTCTCAGATGCGTTACTGGCCCACACTCTCGATGGCGATCGTCCTGGTCGGTCTCGGCCTCTATTTATACACCGTCGAATTCCCAGCCAAGGAGCGTGAAGAGCGCCAGGACGCGGTCGAGAAAAAAGTCCTGCCGCTCGACGAGCACACCATCACCGGACTGAGCTATACGACCGATCGAGCCGAGCTGGTGTTTGAGCGGAGCGCCGACAACAAATGGATGCTGACGGCTCCGGTCCGCACGGAGGCGGATCAACGGGAGGTACAAAACCTGCTGCGCGCGCTTGTGACCGGTTCGGTACGGCGAATCATCGAGGATAACTCTACAGTTCTGACCCCGTTCGGCTTGGACAAGCCCGTGACAACGGTCAGCCTCAAAACCGCCACAGCACATGAAAAAATCTCTATCGGCGATGCCGGCCCTCTCTCTTCCACGCTCTACGCCTTGAGAGAATCGGACAATAAAGTCTTGCTGACCGATCTGGCTGCGAAGGATTTCGTGAACAAAACACTGATGACGTTCCGGCGCAAAGACATTCTCCATATGGCGAAGAGCGACGTGCAACGCATCAGACTGACCTATCCCACCACAGAAATCGTCTTGTACCGGACGACTGATCAGCCGAAAGGGAAATGGAAAATCCGATATCCCATCGAGGCAGAGGCGGATATCAATGAAATCCGCCTCCTCTTGTTCCGTCTGGAAGACCTGAAAGCGATGGGCATCGTCGACCCCGGTCCTGATCGTGACAAATTGGCCAAGGCTTTGACCGCACCCAAAGTGAAGGTCACGCTGCACACGGCTGAGGGGGATCAGACCGTCAAACTCTACCAACCCGATCCGGGAAGTGGAGAGGCGATCGCAGAGACGACGGCCGAGGCACCGCTGTATCGCGTGAATCCGACCGCGATCAAAGACCTTACCAAGGAACTCTTCAATCTACAGGACAAACGGTTGTTGGGAGTCGATGCCTCCGATATCGCCATGCTGTCGGTCAAGACATCGACCGAGCGATTCGTGCTGATCAATCAGAACGGCGAATGGACGTTGGAAGACCGCCCGACCGACAAGATAAACCAGCAGACGGCCGATCTATTCGTCAGCCGAGTGGCGAATGCGCCGGCGGAGGAACGGGTGATCAAGCAGGCCGGACCCTTGGCGCCTTACGGACTGGTCGAGCCGGCGGCGGAGTTCCTCGCGACAGGCCGTGACGGCAAACTGGCAGGCAAACTGTTGCTCGGCAGTCAATCAGGAGGCTTGGTCTACGCGATGGGGCACCGTCTCCCGGGAATCTATCAAATTCGCGCCGATCTGCTGAAACAAATTCCGGCTAAGGATGAACTGCTGGGCTCCGAAAACAAGAAGGAACAGGACAGCCATTAGAGCTAGCGCCTCTTCCTCGCCCGGGCCGGATAAGTCTCGTTTGCGGTTTTATTTCGGCTCAAATCCATTGTCCAATTCGTGGTCTTTTCGCATTTCCGCGAGCTGTCCCTCCAAACAACGAGCACGCAAACGAAAATCATCAGGCCACTCCTTCGCACAATGCGCAATCGCGATGGAATAATCTTTGAGCGTCACGCCTTTGGGCGGAGGACCCTGGAGCTTTTGAAATCCTCGTATCTGTTGCTGTTCACATTGGACACGCATTCGGACATCGTCGGGCCAATTCTTGGCGCATTGTTCCTTGATGAGCGACAGGTCTTCGAGTTGAAGACGCGGGTCGACCGCAGTGGACCGCGCCTTCTCCAGCACACTCATCTGCTGCTCGATGCAGGCCGCTCGCATTCGGGCGTTTTCCGACCATTCGCGGGCGCACTTCTCCTCGATAACCAGTTCGGGATTATCGAGAGCGAAAGCAGGACTCCCCCATGCCAAGACCGACATGGATAGGAGCATGGACGCGAATCGCACAAGACAGGTTGCGCTCATGGCAGCACATTACCCGAAAAGCTCCGGCTTGGACAACCGATCTGAGCCGGGGTCAACGCTCAAAATCCACCGGCTGCCTGATTCGCCGAATCTCATCAACGAGAGGTTGAATCACCAACAACGGAGTCAACATGGACGCGCTCCGGTCCGTACGGCCAGTCGCTTGGCAAGATTCAGGCAAGACCGCTCCACGAACCCACCTCAGTCTTCGAATCCCAGTTGACTCTTCTTGCTTCAGGACGCAAAATCTGCGGGTGCTTCCTGCTGCCCTATGGAAATAGATTCGGCATTTGGCGCGCCGGCCACAGTCTCATAGAGACAGGGACTTGGCCCGCTTCGAGAAGCTGGGCAGATTGGTAGCCAATTTAATCGACGCGTGGTCGCTGAACAACCGGCTCGGGACATTTGTAGGTCAAGAAGAATTACCGGAATCTAAGTTCCAAAACAAGTTCGCCCCCGTAGCTCAGGTGGATAGAGCAGCGGTTTCCTAAACCGCGGGTCGCACGTTCAATTCGTGTCGGGGGCACCAAATTTTTCCCCACTACTTCAGGCAGTTGCAGATTCGGTCCGGTCTGTGGATTCTGGTGATAACCCGCTTCTGCTACCACTTTGCTACCACTCGCTGAGGCAGCTACGTATTTCGTTTCAATGGCATCCAGGCGATCCAGCGCGCCAGGCGCACGCTTCTTTAACCATCGCCCGTAGGTTGACACCGTCAGTTCGATCGTCGCGTGGCCGAGTTGTTCTTGCACATAGACCGGGCTGACGCCATCCGCCAAGAGGATCGACGCATAGGTGTGCCGGAGACAATGCGGACTGAAGTGTAACGGGAGCGTCGCCTTTTTGAGTACGCACGACATCGCACGGCGCACGTTCCGGGCATCCAGTGGCGTTCCGGCTTTCGTCACAAACAGCCACGGCGGCAGGTGGTTCCACTGGTATTTCAGCTTATCCTCTTTGTGCCTAATCGCATGCGCGGCCAGCACGTCGGCAAGGGCCTGTGACATATCGACCGTGCGTCCATGTCCACTCTTTGGCGTGTCGAGCGCCCCATCTTCCGAAAAGGCCCGGGCAATGCGGATCGTCCTCGCTGAACAATCTACGTCGTCCCACTGAAGGCCCAACGCTTCGCCCAATCTCATACCGGTACCAGCCAGCGTAAAGAAGAGCGGGTGGAGGCGCGGGGCTTCCCGTAACGCTGTGGTGAGGAAGAGTCGCCGCTGTTCCTTCATCATCGCTTTGATTTCTTCCTGGATCGTTGCCTTGGATGT
Source organism: Nitrospira sp. (assembly GCA_035252115.1). Classification (GTDB taxonomy): domain Bacteria; phylum Nitrospirota; class Nitrospiria; order Nitrospirales; family Nitrospiraceae; genus Nitrospira_C. Next base: position 8,209 of record DATFDJ010000118.1, read on the forward strand.
GGTCAGCTTGAGGACGCGCCCCAGTTTCGCGGCGGGGTTCGTCGCCACAAGCCCATCCTCAATGGCCGCGTTGAGCATGACTCGCAGCACCGCTTGAATGTTGCGGACCGTCCGCTTTTCAAGCCCCGCTTCCAATTTGTCGGCGAGGAACAGCTTGATGCGGCCTCGGTCCAGGTCTCGCACCTTCGTCTTTTCGAACCGAGGCAAAATATGTAAGGTCAGAAGTTCGGAATACCGTTCGGCGGTGCGCGGTTTCACACTATGGGCAATGAGTCGCTGCCAGTGCTCGGCATACTCGGCGACGGTACTGGACGCGGGCACCGTGGGCGTGACACGCTGACGGGCTTCGGGGCCGACCTTATCGCGGTGAGCATCGGCATCCGTCTTTTTGTCGAATGTCTTCCAGTGTCGGACGCCGGCGCCATCTCGCCAATCGACCACATACTTCCCGCGGCGTTTCCGAACACAGGCCATCGGTCACCGGTCCTGTTTCTTCGGTTGAATCAGCATCACCAGTCGAGCGACCGGCTCGGGAATCCCACACTCATCGCGTTCATATCGGGCTACGGTGTTGGGAGCCACGCCGAGAGCGCGGGCCAGTTCGACTTGTGTCATACCCAACTGTTTGCGTCGCTTTCTGAGTGTCGAGCCGTTCATGGATGCGATACTATACAGATAGTATAGTATGTTGTCAAACGCCCTGCTTGGCGAGGTATTCAGCGAGGGCTGACGGCTTCACCCGAACAGATTTCCCAAGACGGATGCTCGGCAGAATGCCTTGGCGGGCCAACTCGTAGGCACGGTACTCCGAAACTTTCAGGCGCTTGGCCACCTCGGGAATGGTGAGCAATGCCTCACTGTTCGGCGCGTGGCCGTTTGTGACCGCACCGGTCAGTAAACGAAGCTGAGCCAGCCCTTTCAACCGTTCCAGTTCTCCCAGCAATGCCGGGCAATCTGTCGGCATCACGGAGCCAATGGCTTGCTCGATGAGGCGGAGCGGAGTGGAAAGATCCATGATCAATGCCCTCGAAGAAAGCCGCCCCAGGAACCAGCACCCACCGCCTGCCTCTGGCTAGCCATGAGTTCGGACTGACGGCGTTCATCATCGGTCAAGAAGTCCCGAATGCGCGGTTCAACGCTGGCCTGCTTGGCGTTTACCAGTGCCCCGGCGGCACTGTTGGCCACATCATCATGCGATCCCCGTCGATGGTCGATCCGATCCCGCCCACTGGTGCCACGGCGCCGTTCAAGGCCACGTAATTCACGCAACAGGTCGGGATGGTCCAAGAGCCGCACGCTGTGAGAATTGATCAGCGGGAGTAAGCCGAGGTAGAGGTCTGACCGATTCAACGGGCTCGGGACATACGTCACGCCATTGGCTCGAAACGCCTCCTGCACGAAACCGGGCGCGTAGGAATCACCGCCGATGGCATGGATGCCCCACTGTTGGCACAAGGCAGAGAGTTCCGCAATCACACCGGAGGGGTTGAACGGCGGACGCCAGACCCGAATGAGATCCAGGACGGCCACGCCGTGTTCTTCATGGCTGAAGCCGGCCGTGAAGGCATCTTTGCCGCTGCCGCTCGCCGCATCGCAAAAGGCGGTATAGGGGACACCTGGCTGTCGTGCTCGTTCGCGCACACCGTCATCGACGCACTGTTGCAGCACCTCGGCATCGAGAAACGTCGAGACCCCAGCCCGAAATTCGCCCAACACTTCGGAGCGGTAGGCGTCAGGATCGTCCTGTTCCATCCGCTGGAGATAGTCGGCGGGCAAGGTCGGATTCATGTCTGGCGCGCTGGCTTGCCAGATCAAAGTTGAAGATTTGTCCTGGCCATAGTGCTTGCGATGCAAATCCCACAGGGCGCCGCTTTGACCATAGGGCGAGGAGATGACGATCAACTTTCCGCCGGTGGTAGCCAAGCGTCCCCTCGCCACCCGTAACATCTCCTGATCCATCGGTCGGCCATCGGTCGCCGTGAAGAAAGCCAATTCATCGACAACCACGATGGAGGCGCGAAGACCGCGCACCGCTTCAGGTCGGCATGGATAGGCCGCGAGCGTGACGCCATTCCGTAACTCCAGTGTGTCCGCCGTCGAACGGGCGACCTCCGCCCGAAACAGATCCAGCGTTTCGAACGGGGCACGTGCATAGCGCAAGAGCACGCGCATGGCGCCTCGATGATCTTGGCAAATCCCGAGCGCAAAGGTTCCAGGCTTGCCCGTCAAGGCCGCATGTCCCATCAAGACACCGGCAATCGTGGATTTCCCCGACTGTACGCCGACGATCACCGCCAGTTCCGGAAATCCTCCCGGCGGTGGTGCATAGGTGCGGCCCGTATGCTGTTCAAAGATGGCTCGCTCCTGTGGGTTCAGCGGAAGGCCCTCGAGGGCTTTTAAGACTACGAGCCAATGCGTCCACGTGCGAAGGTCTGTGAACGCGGGGAGCGCGCCAAAGAGCTGCGGATGCTTGATGGCCTCAATCAGCTTCATGGTGTTCCGAAAAGGGCGAACGGGTCCGTTTGCGGGAGGAGCCTCTGACGATCAGAGGTGGACGAGAAAGTGGAACCCGTTCGCTTTGCCGTTAGACCTGTCTTCATCTTCTTGCTTATCCGCGTCCGGTCCGGGCGTAGACAATGCTCGGCATGTGCTGGAGCACCGTCCGCCCAAGTTCCCGTCCGTCCAGTTGGATCACGATGGTTTGCTCCCCACCGCCCAACATCGAATCCAACTGACTGAGCGGAGCAATCACTTCCGGTCCCGCTTCACCCACCAGCCCCAACGTGGGCCCGGTCACGATGCCGCCAGAGGCAAAGGCGGGGATGGCGGCCGCCACGGCGGCGACTGACGCCGAGAGCGCCGCGCCGACACCCATGACGATCGCGGGCAAGGCCGTGGCCGCGGCCACGACCGCTGCCCCGCCAGCCATGAGCACGGCGCCCAGGATTTGCCCGATGATGGGGATGCCCTGCACGGCCGCCGCCGCCGCGAAGATCATGTCGGCGATCGACTGGAGCGCGATGCTGAGCACGTAAGAAATGCCTTCCAGGACCGTCGTGATCACCCCCACGGCCGCGCTGGCCACCCCCACTACCGCATGTGCCACGCCGATCATCATGGTCTTGACCGCCGCCCCCATGGCCGCAAACATGGTCATGCTCGACGCGGTCATCGCGGCATTCGAGCCCGTGATCGCCGCATTCGCCGCTTGCGTCGTCGCGGCTCGGGCCGTTTCCGTCATCATCCAGTTGGCTAAGAGCTGAATGCCAAGTTGAATCACCGCCGTCAGCATGGTGTTCAACGCTTGCTGAAAGAACTGCGCCATCGTGGCGGTCCCTTGGATCACACCCGCCAAGCTCGTCGCGAAGGATTGCGTGATCGAGCTCCAGGTGAACGCGGCGCTCTGTTGAATCATCTGCAGTTGCTGCACCCAAAAGGTCGGGAACTGTTGCGACAGACTCATCAGTTGGGCCTGATAATTTTGTTCGATGGCCAGCTTCGCCTGCGCCGTCAGTTGGGTGTTCGCAATATCGGCCTGATACTGCGCGTCCAGCGCCTTCGCCTTCATGGCTCGCAGTGCGTCCGTATCCCGGAACAGCGTGAACTGGGCATCATACTGCGCCTTGGCCACATTGAACGCCGCGTCCGCCAGCTTGGCGTTGTCGGACAGGATCGTCTGATGCTGCGCCCGGACATTGTTGGTGTACTCCGTCTCGGCTTGAATCCGTTGCGCGGCAAAATTCTGCGCGATGGTCGCCTTCTGTTCCTCAGTGATCGTGGCGCTCGCCAGCTCTTTCGCTTCCTCGGCCGCGATCGAGGCCAACTTCGCATCCAGAATTCTCCGGTAGTCCACGAGATAGCCAGCATTCACGCCTTCCTGCGCTTCGATCATCGCGAGATGCGCACTGGCCACATCCACGTCCAGTTGCTTTTCCCGCTCCGTCATTTTTTGATAGAGCTGGAATCGCTGATACCCCATCTCCGCTTCTTTGTTGGCCTGGTCCTGTTTCGCCTTCGCCACCTCAATCGCCGACCGCATCCGCTCGCTGTCTCCAGTGATCTGATTCAGCACGACCTGGTTCCACATCTCGACCAGCTTGGCGTTCACCTGGCCTTCGATCGCTTCCCGTTCTTTGCTGCCGGCCTTCTCCAGATTGATCCGGTGATCCGCCCACTCGCTGTAGTTCGAAATCTGCTCGACGAGACTCTGTTGCGTGATGTCGCGCATCTGCTTCGACACCTTGGCATGGGCCTCCGCCATATCCACGTCGTTCACCACGAACTTCTGTTTCAGCTCTTCAAAGCCCGCGATGGTGTGGTCGGCATAGGCTTTCCACTGGGCGCCAGCCGCCTTATACAGTTGCTCCGTGATCTTCAGTTCGGCATCGGCCAGGGCGCGCGCCTCGTCCAAGGCTTTCTTGCTATCGATCATCGTCGGCACGGCGCTCCGGGTGTCCTTGCCTTCCGAGGCATTGGCCAGCTCCCGCCGCTTGGCAATCAGCTTCGCCGCCTCTTGATCGATCAGGGCAATGTTGGCCAACGCCTGCTTCCACGCATCGCCGTTGAACAGATTGGAGGAGAACAGCACGCTCGCCGCTTCGTTGATCGCCAGCGCCACATGGGTGAATCGGATGGCCAAGGTATCCGCCGCCGTGTCGATTTCCTTGAACACGCGAGCCCCGACGTTCAAGAGCCAGGTCAACCCCTCCACGATCATCTGCACGGACGGCGCGACCAAGGCTCCGAGTTGTTGACTGAACCGCTCCCACGACTTATTGAGGTCGTCCACCGAATCATCCATGTCGCCCAGCACCTTAATTTGGATGCCGGACAATTCCGTCATGGCCGCCGACTTCTTCGCCGCCTCGTCGATCGCTTTGGCGCCACCCTCGAAGGCCGGAATCAGCCGGCTGCCCATGCGGCCCAGCAGGTCGGTCATGGCGGCATTCTTCTCCATGCCGTTGGCCATCTTACTGGAGGACTCGGCAATGGCGCGGAGGATCTGATCCGTACTGGATACCTTGGTAATATCAATGCCCATCTGCCGGAAGCGGTCCGCCGCATTCCCTGCGCCTTGCCGGGCTTCCTCGACTTTCTGCGACAGGGTTTTCAACCCCATCGCCAGATCGGACTGCGACAGGCCGACCCGATTCAACAGCACGTCCCACTGTTGCAGGGATTGCGTGTTGCGTCCGGTGATCGCGGACAGGTTCTGTAACTCTTCGGCCTGTTTGCCGGCCGCCAGCGCCACCTCCGTCACATCGGCGGCCAACTTGCCCAAGCCACCCACCACGGACAAGGCGGCCAAGCCTTTGCCGGCCAGCCGCGCAAAATCGGACACCGACCCCAGTTGGTCGTTGACCTTGGACATCGCGTCCTTGAACTGGGAGATGTCCGCGCCGATGCGGACTTTCAGATCGTTGAGGAGATCAGCCATACGTCACCTAGTGCCATTTCCAAAAGAACCCGACTTCATCGGCATCGAGCTGGCTCGCCAGCATTTTCGCGGACCCGCCTGTGTTGGCATGCACTGTCTTGAGCTGTTCAATGGCCCATGAAAAGCGGTAGCGTTTATTGGCCTCCGCTTCGGTCATGGTGCCCTCGCCGCCCACATTCGAGATTCGCCAGCGGCGGCCCTCGGCTTCAAGAATCGGATCAGTGAAGAGCCCGGCTCGGCACGTCAGTTCGATGTGCACCGCGCCATGGTTAGACAGGTCATAGTCACCTACCACGGTCGTGACATCCTTGTAGGGCTCCATCCGGAGCGCAATGGCCAATGGAAACGGAGGACGTGGGCTCATGTGACCTCCCAGGTCAATTGAAAGGACGTGTCAAATATCCACGCGAGGGCGCGCCTCTGCCTGTCCTTGCGATTAGGTCGAAACCCTCTGCTTCACGAACGCTTCCGCCAGCACGACCTGGCCGCCGACCCGCTTTGTCAGATCGAACAGGATAAACGGCTTCCGCTTGTACGGATTGCGGAACACCGACAGCGCCATCCGGGTGACAATCCAGTAGAACGACCAATCCGCCAGCACGATCGGATAGGAGTTGGCCGCGATGTCCGGCAGGCTTTCGTTGATGGCAATGGGACGACGAAAAATCGTATCCTGTGCCTCGTTGTAGATCGGCAGACCGGCGGTATCTTTCAGGCCCCGCACCGCTTCGGCCGTCGCTGAGTTCATGACCCAGGTCGCATTGACCCGGTAGTGAGCCTTGAGGGCGAAGAAGAGTTTTCGAATCCCGTCCGCCGTGAGAGTCAACGCATTGCCGGACACCACCTCCGCAACGCCCGGCGCCACTAAGGTCCCTTCCACGTTCTTGATGCCATCCCCGATGATCAGATCCTTGTCGAGCTTTTCGTCAAAGCTCGGGCCGGCGTAATCGATGAGCCATTGAGAAAAATCACCGCCGATGGAATCCAGTTCCTTCCCGGTGACGGGAATCCGAGTCCCCATGGTCTTGGGGGAGATGAACTCGCCGCCAAGGCTGAGCGTCGCATCATCAGCAAAGTCTTCTCCTTCCTCGTACCAGGAGACTGATGGTCTCGATCGCAACGTCGGCAGCCAATACTGATCGCCTTTGGTCAGCGTCTTGTGGGTGCAAAGTTGTCCGACTGCGGCGGTTGACGGCTTGGCGAGAAAATCCTCACTGAGAATGCTGGGGACGGCATATCCGCCAAGCGGCCCACTATCCGCCACCAAGGCCTTGCCCTCTTCGGCATCCAGCGCCTCACCTCCATACATGATGTACTTTCTGAACGCCGCCAACTCTGCCGCCTTCGCCGCGATGTGATCTGCTTGAAGCGACAAGTTGAGGGCATCTCTTGTGGCATCGGCCCCGCCCGCTCGGCTGCGCTCTTCGGCTTTGATCCGCAAGTTCAAGACCATGTCCTTCGCACTTTCAATTAACATGTTCATGATTGCTCCTTCTGTTTTGAAGTTCAGATTGCTTTGATCATCAGTGGTTTTTGTAGGGGGCGATCAGTTGAGCGAACGCCTCCAGAATCCGCTGGTGGTCTTCGAACGTGGTGGCACGAGCGGCCATTTTCGTCAGCTCGCCCATTCTCGTCGTGATGGACCGTGGCACGTCGCCGCGCCGGATAAATTCATAGCGTTTCAAGGTCCAGAGCCGTAGTAATTCCGCCCGCAGCTCTTCAATTTGCTGCGCCTCTTTGAATCGCTCCTGCGCCCGCCGGAGTTCATCAATCGTGGCGGTGGTCCGCTTGATCTGTTGGGTAACAAATTTTGCGGTATCTGAACTTAGATGCCCCATATCTTGGTCTCCTTTTCAGTGCTTACGGGCTCCGTTGACTTCGCTTCTTCGTGGACCTTCAACCCAAATCGCGCGGCGATCCGCTTCGTATTGGCTTCCAGCTCTAGGAGCAGTTTCTTCACGTCATCGTTGGGCATGGCGGCCTCCATAGGTATCGACGTCTTCATTGGCCCTCCCGTTTCATCGACCGGATGCCTCGCCACGCGATCCAGAGCACGACGGCCTCGATGATCAACAGCACCGTTAGGACTGACATGACACCGCCTTTCTAGTTCGCTGCCGCTCGAACTGTGTCCGCGATCGGAGACGGTCGGACCGAATCCATCGGCCCTCGCCGTTCATC
>DATFDJ010000119.1:0-10928 GCA_035252115.1 Nitrospira sp.
GTGTCGGTGTCGCTGTAAAGTTCAGTCCCGATTTTCAGACGACGGTGTCCTCTGCCGAAGAGCGGCGGGCTCAGGCCCCGCTCGACTCGCGGACCGTTCCTCATCCCGATTGGGTTCAGGTCAGCGGTCAAATTCAGCACACGGCCGTGGTGAAACGGGAGGGCGGCGGAAACAATATCATCGCAATGTTGGCGCCGGCGGAAGGAGGACGGATCATGGTGGATCTCGGCCCGGCGGACAACCTCGCGTCGGTGACGCTCGATGAGAAAGACCACGTGCACGTTCGCGGAAGACCGGTTCCGAGCGGAGGTGAACTGATTATCGTGGCCGGGGAGCTCTATGCCGACGGAAAAATCATCCCGATTCCTCGGCCGAAAGACCGACCCTCGGAATCCACCGGCCTTGCGCTTCAATTCGAAGAAGAACCGCCGCTGAGTCCCGCGGCTCCAGGACGATGAAGAAGTCACTGAAGGCTGAAGGCTGAATTAGCGCTGTTTTCGATAAGGTGGGAGGAGCCCGCTCCTACGAGAGCGTCTGATACGGCGGAGATCTCGGTGGGACTTCAGGCTTCCCAGTCGAAGCTGGGCTTGCACACCATCCGCAGCGCTCGATCCCCTTACGAACAATATTCCCTCGGGGCGTCCAGCTCCCCCCACGCTTTCACCATACGTCTCCTCTGTTGAACCGTCAATCCAGAGAAATCCTAGCCCACGAGTATTCACGAGCGCTTCTACTGCAATCGGCGATACGCGTTTGCGTCGCTCGTCGTTCGTGAAGCGTGAAGTGTTGGAGATAGGAGCTTATAGCTTATGGCTGATGGCACGAGACAGGATTAAGAGCTAATGGCTGATGGCTTATGGCACGGACAAAGACCGAGAGCTCCACGGTTCTTTCTTTGTAGCTGCTATACGCTATAGGCCATATGCTCTTTGGTTTTGGCGAACGGCGAGATACGAGAGACACTTCACGAGATACGCTGTCCAGGCGGTCTCGTGACGAACCGTCGTGGATGAAACCGATGTTGCCACATGCAATAGGGCTGTACGGCTCTGCCTGATCCTGCTGGACAACCGTCAAATTAATTAGGCAGAGTAGTTCGCATGTGCGATGAAAGCGGACGGCAAAAACCTGGAGCACGCGTTGAACGCCCGATCGACGGATCAGCGTGAGCCGCCGTCCGGCGAAACGAACGTTCGAGCGAGCGGCGCCATGGCGCTGCTCGCTGCGGCGATATTTCTGCTCGACATCCGGACGCCGCCGTCGCTCGACTTGCCGATTCTCTATGTGTTCGTCGTATTGCTGACGTTGTGGTCGCCCTGGTCTCTCGCGCCGGTCGCGATCGGCGGAGTGACCATCGGGCTCACGGTTCTTCCTCCCCTGCTTCTGTGGCCTCACTCGGCCGACTGGTCGGTTCTCGTCAACCGCCTGATCGCCTGTGCCGCGTTGATGATGACGGCGCTCCTCGTGTCGGCTCGCCGAAGCGCCGATGCCAAGGTACGTACGAGTCGGCAGCAGCTCGAGAAACGAGTCGAAGAACGGACGGCGCAGTTGCAGGCCGCCAATCGGGCTCTCGAAGGAGAGATTGCGACAAGGCGGGCTGCGGAGCAATCCTTGTACGAAAGCCGCGAGGCTCTGGCGCGGACGGAAGCCTTTTCTCTCGTGATGGTCACGCACGTGGGACTCGACGGCCGATGGCTCAAGGTGCCGGCTACGTTATGTCGCTTGCTTGGCTACTCCGAATCCGAGCTGCTGGCCGCCACGTTCATGGACGTGACCCATCCGGACGACGTGGAAGCGGACTGGAGCCAGTGCCAGCGGCTCGTCCGCGGAGAGATCAAATCGTTCGAGCTGGAGAAGCGGTATATCCGAAAGGACGGAGACATCGTCTGGATCTATCTCAACTGCTCCGGCGTCTACGACGCGGACGGTCGCCTGCTGCATTTTCTGACTTATATCCGGGACATCGGCGATCATAAACGGATTGAAGAGGCATTGCGTCGGTCCGACGAAAAATGGCGCCGCGTCATCGAAACGGTGCCCATCGGCATTGCCATCAGCACGATGGACGGCCGCGTCTTGGACGTCAACACCGCCGGCTGGAACATCTTGGGCTACGAGTCCAAGGAAGAGTTTCTCCGGCTCGCGGCCGTCACGCACTACCTCGATCCTGCCGATCGACAACGCCGGATCGACCGCGTCCGTGCCGGCGATCACGTGTTCGAAGCGCAATTCAAGAAAAAGGACGGCGCTCTGTTGTGGGGACGATGCACGACCGCGATTCTCGACGGACAGGACGGCGAAGCGCTTCTCATCAACGCGTATCAGGATATCACCGACGAGCAGACCGCCCACGAAACACTTCGGCAAGCCAAGGACGAATTGCAGGACGCCAACCAGCGATTGATGGACCGGGACCATGTGAGGACGAAGTTCGTCTCGGTCGTCTCCCATGAGCTCCGCACGCCGATGGCGGCGATCAAAGGATTCATCGACAACATGTTGAACGGCGTCACCGGCGACCTCAACGAACGGCAGAGCGACTATCTCCGTCGCATGCAGAGCAGCCTGGAACGGCTCACCCGCCTCATCGGGCAACTGCTGGATTGGTCGGGGTTGGAGGCGGGAGCCGCCCCGCTCCTGCTCCGGCCGGTGACGGCGGCCGATCTCGTGGAGACCGTTGCCGAACATGCGCGAGCTGTCGCGGATGCCAAACAGGTCCGTCTGGTCACCGAGGTCGCAGGCGATACTCCGACGATTCAAGCCGACCCGGACAAGGTCGAGCAAGTGTTGTGGAACCTGATCGCCAATGCGATCAAATTTTCGCGGCCCGCGGGCACCGTCACGATTGCGTGCGGGCCGGATGACGCAGGAGTCCGGTTTACCGTCTCGGACCGGGGCTGCGGCATTGCGGCGGCCGATCTGTCGAGAGTATTCGATCAGTTTTCCGGCATTCAGTCCGACATGCCGTCCGCGCGCGGCGCTCAACTGGGCCTGTATATCACGAGGAGCATCGTCCTGCGGCACGGAGGACGGATTTGGGTGGAGAGTACGCTGGGAGAAGGAAGCCGGTTCTTCGTCCGCTTGCCGGAGAAGCCGCCGCCCCAGCCATCGCCGTGAGGCGGAGTCACACCGTATCGTGCGATTCCTCGGGCACGGGAGTGACGTGGACCACCGACGCGGCGGCATGGAGACCGCCGGGAGCCGCCAACGGCGCGAGCCCGATTTCGATGGCGAACTCCGAGCCGTCCTTCCGGACTCCCGTCAGGCGGCGGTCGCGTCCCAACGTGCGGAGGGACGGGTGGGAAAAAAACTCGCGGCGGTGTTCGGGATGGCGCTGGCGAAGCCGTTCCGGAACGAGCAGGTCGACGCATCGACCCAGCAGTTCATCCCGTTCGTATCCGAAGAGCGTGGCGAGCGTTTGGTTGACCAGGACAATGGTGCCGGCCTCGTCCACCATGGCGATGCCGTTCGGAGATGATTCGATGATCGTGCGCAGCCGCTCTTCGCTGGCGCGGAGCGCTTCCTCGGTTCGTTTCCGCTCCGTAATATCCTGCGCAAAGACCAGGACGCCCAACACGGTGCCGTCGTCATCGCGGTACGGCACTTTGTCGGTCTGGCACCATCGTTTTTCACCGGAGCCGTGCCGGTATGTCTCGACGATGCCCAGTTTGGGCCGGCCGGACACGATCACGTCGAGATCGTCGCGGTGATATTTTTCCGCCTCCTCCGGGTAGAGATCGTAGGTCGACTGCCCTTCGATTTCCGCGACGGTTTTGTTCAGCGATTCGGCGGCCAGCCGGTTCGCTCGAAGAATGCGGTTCTCCGTGTCCTTGTACCACACCATCGCGGGGATGAGATCCAACAGGGTCTGCCGCTCGATTTCCTGCCGGCGCAGCGATGTCTCGGCTTGTTGACGAGAGGTGATGTCCCTCAGAATGCCGCAGAAGAATCGCTGATCCTGCGACATCCAACTGCTCAAGGACATTTCGATCGGAAATTCGGTCCCGTCTTTTCGCAAGCCGTGCACCTGCAAGAGCGTACCTTTGTGCCGCATGTCCCCCGTGGTTCGGACCCGTTCCAGCGCCCGCAGATGACTGTCCCGATACCGGGCCGGCATGATCGTCGTGAGCGGTTGCCCGAGCACCTCTGCGGCGGCATGGCCAAACAACGATTCGGCCGCCGTATTCCAGGAGAGGATGCGGCCGCCGGCGTCGGCCAGTACGATCGCGTCGGAGGCCGTTTCCACCACTTCGCGGAATCGTCGTTCGCTTGCGGTGAGCGCTTGGCGAGCCGCCGCGGCTTCCGCGGACAAATGCTTGACCCCGACCGCGCGTCTCACCAGGGCTTTCAACTCTTCCGTGTCGTACGGCTTGGTGACATAGGCGAAGGCCCCTTCGGCCAGAGACGCATGCTTCTTCGCGACGTCGGCGAACGCCGTGACCACAATGACCGGCAGCGCCGGATCGATCGCCCGGATGCGAGGCAGCAGGGACAGACCGTCGGTGTCCGGCAACATGACGTCCAGCAGCAGCGCATCGAGCTTAGTGGCGCCGGTCTTGATGAGGGCTTCGGCTCCGGTATGCGCAACGTCGACCCGGTAGCCCAAATGGGTGAAGAGATCTCGCAGCGCGACGGCAATGTCGATGTCGTCGTCTACGATGAGCAATGAGGCGCGGAACGCGGTTGTTTCCTGGTGCGCCATGGGCGGATGCTCGCGAGTATGCTCGTGTCTGTCCGCGACGGGTAGAGGATGTACCGCCGCCGGGTCCGAATTGCAAGCGGCAATCGAAGGAATCCTCAGTCTTCCGTCAATGAGCCCAAATCCGGTCGGGCGACCTATTGAACGGATAGACATGAATCATCCAGCCGAAGAGTTGCGGTACCCATTGCCCCTTCAGGGCCGAACACTGCCCTTGCGTGGCGATCGACCCGTTGGGACCGAAGACCGTCCAATCCGCCGTCTTTCTTTCGCTCTTGGGAGGTAAGCAGATGTTCACATGCGCGTGCCACTGGGCGACGCTGAGCGGCACGCGCTTGTTGAGTTCGTTCTCGTCCGCCCGTTTCGGCGCGGTGTACATGGCACCCTCCAGCTCGTAGCCTCCGTCCGCCGTCTTCTTATACAAGAGCGAGGTGGGCTGTTCCGGGTTGAAGCGGAATGCCGACTTGAAGCCGCGCCATTTGCTCGTGAAGTGATAGTGTGTTTGCGACACATTGGGTAAAAAGGGCTCGTACCCGTCTCGGATGGCATTGCGATGGTCGCGGTAAGGAGCGAGGGCATTCCGCAGCGCATCGAGAATCTCTTCCGCCCGCCGTTCATCGGTTGGATCGGCAGGCCGTGGGGCGGTCCAGCGGAAGTGCGGACCCATAGGGGCATGGGTTTCCGTCATGGACGTCACCGCGTCCCGGCCATGTTGCTCATGCAGCGCGCCGGTATCGTCCTGATCGTGGTGTTCGCCGTCGGCAAAAGCCGTTTCGGCAATAAGCGTCCCCTGAAGAGGCCATCCGGCTGCCAGCGCCATCGCCGCCAGCAACACTCGTCGGGTCGGTTCGTAGAATCTGCGGGCAAAGGGACGTTCCACGGTCGGTCTCGTAGCCTTGAGGGTTACAGAAGGAAACGGAGAGCGGTCGGCCCGGTTGACAGAGCATTGGACGCGCAAGCAAGGTCCGGCTCATTTGGCTCAATCCAGCCAGTCTCGCTCCTTCAATTTCCGCGGCAGGTATTTTTTGGTCAGGTACTGGAAATCCTTATTGGCCAACGCATCCAGTTCGTATTTGAGCCCGCTCGACAGCATCCGCTTGATCTCTGCCTGCCAGGCCGGTTTCTGAAACCACTGGTAGTTCATCAATTCCTTGGCCCGCGCGATGTCTTTCTCGTTCAGCTTGATTCCGACGTTCCGCGGCAGCCCATAGCGCTCGGGATCGGCGCTGGAGAGGCCCATGAATTTTGCTTTTGGAATAGCCATGCGCTGGCTTTCGAACGCCAGGTTGATCGATCCCTGCTTGACGACGGAGTAGATGTAGTAGCCCCAGGGATCGTTATCGACAAGGACGTAGACGGGCAGCCGGTATTCCTCGTGCAGCCGTCTCGCAAGGCGCCGCACGCCCCGCGGCGGTTGGCCGTTGCCGGTCAGCAGCACGCAGTTGTAGCGTCGCCAGAATTTGTCTTCCGACAGCCGATTCCACTGCGTTCCCTTTTCGACGAGCAGTACGAAATCCGCCGTGCAACGCCGGATTTCCAGATATTCCGGCTCCACGATCGATGGGACGGAATAGCCGCCCTTCCCGAGCCGCGAGCAATCGACACGGTCGCCGTCGTCGCCGAAGACGACCGGTCCGACGATGCTCCCACTGTTCTCGGCGCGGACGTGGAGTTCTTCGCGGAGCGCGGCCAACGAGACCTCCAGATCTTCGATGACCGGATCCGATTCGTCCTGCGTATCGAAGGTATTCTCGTGCGAGTCTTTGATTGTGTGCTTCGTCCGGTAGTAGATTTCGCGCAACGAGGTGGTCAGGTCCGCCCGCTGCAACTCGGCGAGGGCGTCCGCGACCAGCACGGTCTGCATGAACTTCTTGGCCATGCCGACGTTGAAGAACGACCGGGCCTGCTTCTTGTGGCCCATTTCGATCAAGCCCTTCCGCTCGTTGAACGATACGTTCGAGAGCGCGCGGATGGGGATCGCGAACGTCGGGTCCTTCGACCGATCGGCCGCCGTGACGACCACGTCGGCGAGACCGATGAGTTTCTTTTCGACCGCGCTGGTCTTGTGCGTTTTCACAGCCATGGGTGTTACTTCTTTCCTCTGGGAGGGAACTGGCTCCGCTTCGGTGCCTTCTCTGGTCTGTTTGGTCTATCTGGTCTATTTGGTTTGTCTGGTTTGTCGAACAGCGCCATTTGAGCGGCCTTGGCTTTCGGCTGCTTCGCGGCGAGCCGGCGGCCTGTTCTCGGCTGTTCCGCTTTGTCGCGGCTCCCTTGGGAATGCGATTCGACCGGCAACTCTTCGGCGAGCAGATCCGGGTCAGCGGGCGGCGCGGCGGTCGACTGATCTGCTTCGACCCGCGAAGCCAGATCGACCTCTCCTTCGAGACCGTCCTGCGTGACGATGATCGAGTGCGGCAGCCCCTCCGGTCCGCCTCCGGTCTTGCCCAGCGCTTCATCGGTCTTCATCCCGCCCGTGCGCGAGGTGGCGATCTTCTGAAGCTGCGCCTTCAGTTTCTCCTTCGGCAGCTTTCCGCCCTTGAGCCGGTTGCAGGCCTCGACCACTTCTTCGATGTAGAGCTCGAAGATGTTCCGGCGCCGGAATTCGCTCGCGGCCCGTTCACGCCGCCGCAAAAACAGTCCCAGCCGTCTTCCGCATTCGCGCAGCGCCAGCGTGATTTCCTTCTGGATCTCGTCGTAATCCGCAATCGCTTCCTTGGACTCGCTCGTAAAGGGCACCCAGACCGACGCCATGTGGACGAAGACCACCATCGGCCCGGCCGGCAGCGCCCCCCTCGACTGCGCCACGCCGTAGTTTTTCCAGGTGGTGCCGAGCACAGCCTTGAACGTCGCGCACGCGGACTGTTGATAGAGCAACGGCACGCGGTTGGCGTAGCGGATCACACGGGCCAATTCCGAGTCGCCCTCCTCATGCTCCCCTTCCGCTTTCGGCAAGGCCGGTTGCTGCGGCTTGTTCTGATCCTCGGGTCTGTTGCCGTAGGCCAATCCCGCCTCGATGATGAACGGATTGCCGCGATAGACGGCCGGCGGCCGGCTCACGGCGGTATAGAATTCGCCCTTGATCTGCTTGTAGAGGCCGGAGAGGATGGCCTTCTCGCCGATCGGAGAAATGCAATTCGTCGGCGGCGCCATGATCTTCGTGTTCTGGATCGTCTGGTAGAGCGTCTCCGCGGCGGCCCCCTTGAGATCCCGCGGCTTCAAGTTCGGAGACAGCTTGGCGTTCCGGCACATCTCTTCGGCCAACGGCGGCGAGACCCGGCAAAAGTCGCTCGCGAGGAACCCCGCGACCGTATGGCTTTTCGTGTCCTGCAGCATCTTGAGGAACATGCCGAACTCGATCCCGTACGGATGGGGCTTGATCTCGCGCGGTTGAGGCGGCAGTTCATGATAGGTCCGCGGGTATTCTTTCGTGTCGCCTTCCGGCGTGTGGTACACCAGGTTCACATGCGGGTTTGCGATGGACGTCTGCTCGAGCCATTCATCCACCGACGCGCGGCCCTTCTGGTACTTGCCTTCGACTTCGAGCGTGACCTGCGTCCCCTGCGGCTGGTCCCACTCGATCTGTTTGTTCTCGTGAACCAACGGCTCGTTCTTTTTCGTGTCGATCTGTACCTCGAAGAAGTGAGCGGCCGCCCGCGGTCCCGTTCGCGAGATGATCTTGACCGGCTTGCCTGTGGTGAGTTGGCCGTACATGCCGGCGGCGGAAATGCCGATGCCTTGCTGCCCTCGGCTCATCCGCATGCGGTGAAACTTGGAGCCATAGAGCAGCTTGGCGAAGATCCGCGGAATGTGCTGACGCACGATGCCGGGACCGTTGTCCGTCACGGTGATGCGGAAGCGGGAAGCCTGGCTGGCCGGCGGAATCGTGCCGTTGGTCGGTACGACTTCCAGCCTCACGGTCACATCCGGCAGAATTCCCGCTTCCTCGCAGGCGTCGAGCGCGTTGTCCACCGCTTCCTTGACGCAGGTCAACAACGACTTGCGCGGGCTGTCGAAACCGAGCAGGTGCCGGTTCTTCGTAAAAAATTCCGACACCGAAATTTCCCGCTGACGAGCGCCCATCTCCACCGCCGTGACCTGCTGCGCCGGCTTTGCCACGGCTGGTTTCGAAGCGGCTGATTCGGAAGACGATGTCGGGAGAGGCGTGGGTTTGGAACGTTTGGCGGCTACGGTCACTTTCGGCATTCAACCTCGCAATGTGTGATCGAGTTGTGTGTTGGTATCACAAAACGACAAGGGAAACAACCGGGCCTCTTGTGCGACTCCCGCGAAGAGGCCTAAGATTCTCCAGGCACCGTCCTCACCGCTCTTCCACCTTCGCCCAGGAGGCACGCCATGCAGACCTACGTCAGTCTCGTGAAGTTCACGCAACATGGATTGCAGACGATGAAGGATCAAGGCATCGACCGAGCCGAGATGGTGAAGAAAAATGCGCAGTCCTTCGGCGGCAAGCTCGTGCAGGCCTATTACTGTCTCGGCGAATACGACGCGGTCGCGATCTGGGAATTTCCGGACAACAAGACGGCGATGAAGGCGGCCGTGATGAACGCCTCGATGGGCCACATTCAAATTACGACGATGCCGGCGGTCGCGCGCGACGAGTGGAAAGCCTTGTTGGAAGAGACGCTCAAGCGGAAATAGCGGGCGCTCACTGCCAGCCGCGGACCTCGTATCCGCGTCCGGCCAGGCAGCGTTCGAGGGCGTTGCGATAGGCGTCTCTGGACGGCCACGCGCGATGAGGTGCGTCCACCGTTCCCGTCACGACCGCGCCGTTCGCGGCTGTCGCCAGCGGTGGGACCCAGCGCGGCTGAATGGTCAAGGGAGCCGTCCTATCGGTCTCGGATCGGCAGGCGAGAAGGTCTTCGGCTCCCGTCCGGTCTTCGGAAGAGAGTGTCTGGCCGTTTCGTTCCAGGACCGGCTGGGAAACATGGCGATGGGACACACAGGACGGCGCGACAACCAGTACCATGACGGTGAATGAAATTCGAAGCACCGCAGAGAGCATGATCTTGGTCATCCTCACACTTCATTCTATCGCTCCGATTTCTCTGCGACAATGTCTGGAGCGACCATGATGAAGCGGCGAAGAGCGGCGATCCTCGCCTGCTTGTTGTTCTCCTTCGCCTTCTGTGTGCCGTCTTCCGTCTCGGCCCAGCATGGCCACGGCCAGGACCGAATCCCCAATGTCACGGAGTACCTCGACCGGCTGGAACGGCCGGAACGTGATCAGTATCAGAAGCCCGCTCAGGTCGTGGAGGCATTGGCATTGAAACCGGGCATGACGGTCGCCGATCTTGGGGCGGGCTCCGGCTATTTCACCAGACGTTTCGTCGAGGCAGTGACGGAAACGGGAAAGGTCTATGCGATCGACGTCGAGCCGGAGGCATTGAAATACGTCGAGGACAGTCTCGTCCATCTGCACCGGCCGTATACGGCGGAGTTCATCCTCGCGCGGCCCGATAATCCCAAGATCCCGACCGAATCCGTCGACGTGATTTTTCTCTGCAATAGCTACCACCATCTGGAAGATCGTGCGGCCTACTTTCGGAATGTCAGATCGGGGCTCAAATCCGGCGGGCGCATCGCCATCGTCGATTTCTACCATGACGAGCGGTCCGGCGATCTCGGCTTTCCCAAACGTCATCTCGTCTCGCGAGACAAGGTGTTGGAGGAAATGACCCAGGCCGGCTACAAGCTGACCAAGGAACACACCTTCCTGCCGAAGCAGTACTTCCTGGAGTTTCAGCCGCAATAAAAAACTGGAGCCCTCGACTTCGCTCGCTGCACCTCACGGAGCGATCCTCACGGGCTTGGCCGGGCGGAACCAGCGCCTTGCGCGCATCATCGCGCAACGCGCCCTTCTGGAATTCCCCTCAGCACGGTTGTTCCAACCGTGATCTTCAGTCAGTTCCAGCTTTCCATCCCGGCCAAGCCTCGTCGGATGCCTCGCTCCTTCCGGTGATGCTCGCTCACTCCGAGGATATCCATAGGGCGCATAAGAAGGGACGGAGTGTCCGGCTGCCTCGCTGCTCGGATCGTCGGGTCCTGTCACTCGCCAGCCCCCACGTACTCGCACCCCGCCCGGTGTGGGGTCCCCGCTCCGTGCGTGAGGGCCCCCAGGCGAGCGCCACCCGACGAAAATAACGGTCCAATCGCCGCTCCGCAGTCGGATACTCCTGAGAAGAGTTAGAAAGAAGATGAGTCCTTTAGT
>DATFDJ010000120.1:0-17487 GCA_035252115.1 Nitrospira sp.
TCAATGAGGCCGCACGACTGGGGTCCGATCTCATCCTCATGGGATCGCGAGGCCGTCAGGGGTTGACTCGCATGCTTCTCGGGAGTGTTGCGCATGCGGTATTGCATCAGATGCCATGCCCGGTATTGGTCTTACCGACAATCTGAAGACCATCGTGAGCACGGTCACGACATTCCATCCTCGCGCCAATGGCACAGCCTTTGCTGGATTTTCTCTCGATTGATTTCTCACCGCTGGAGACAGGGCATGAAACTGAAAATTGAATGCAGAAATGTGACGATGGCGCCACGGTGGAAAAAGGAGATCGAGAATCGCATGGCCGGTCTTCAGCGAGGCCATGACGACGTGATACATGGGCGCGTGACCCTCATCACACACCGCCGTCATAAACAAAACGCCAATGCAGCGGAAGCCCTGATCGTCTTATCCGTTCGGGGACGTCATACCTTCACGGCTCGAGCGCAGAACGCCACGTTGGACGTAGCGATCCGCGACGCCTTCGAAACCGTGCGGATCGAACTGGACAAACACCGTGAGAAACGGCATGAGCGTGCCTCAGGTCGCAACGACATCATGGTGGACCATGCCGATGTATGACTATACCTGTCTCGATTGCGGCAAGGAATCACTCGTCGTGCTCACATTGAAAGAGCACGAGGCGGGAACGGTGTCATGCCCGAACTGCCACAGCATGAGGATGAAGCAGCTCTATACGTCCTTCACCGCGCATACGACGAAGAAGAGCTAACCGATCATGATGAAGAAGACACGCGGTGCCGGACTTCATCTGAGCTATATGGCGCTTGCTTTGACGCTGGCGTCGGATATTGAGGCACAAGAATATCCTGCCGATGCCGCACGCGGGAAAATAGTGTACGAACGTCATTGCCTCGTCTGTCATGGCGCCGGCGGCGGCGGTGACGGCCCGAAGGCGGCGACGCTTACGATTCCGCCGGCCGACTTTCATCGATTTCGATCGTTCGTAAAGACGGACGAGGAATGGTTGCGGACGATCGAACACGGAGTCGTGTTCAGCCCCATGCATTCGTGGCGGGGTCGGCTGAGCGACAGCGAAATGGAAGATGTCGTCGCTTATATTCGCTTGCTCTCCAACGAGGGACACTAACCGGTCAGCACGTTGCAGTCATACCGTGCTACCAGGTCATCTCCAGTACCATCAACGCGGCCCGCGAACCGGTCTCTCCTCCTGTGGAAAGTTTCCACAGCACGCCCGGGAATCGAGTCCTCAAACGGGTCAGTCTCAGGGTCCGCGCCGTCGATCAACTCCTGACATCTTCATACGATGCAACGTTTTACCGGTTCTGTCTGCTCCTGGCATTGGTGATGCACTTTACTCGAATGTAATGCACTCAAGTCCAGTAAAGACTCATGATGAACCGCCACGAGATCTGCAGGCAAATCAGTCGAGTGGTCTTCGCAACTCCGAATTGCGATATCGACGACATTGCATTTTCGTGCTCTGATCTCACGTGGAATCAGATCTTTATGGAACTGGACCGTATGAGCCGAACAGGAGAGATCATGATGAGACAGGACCGGCCGGGCCACTACCGTATCGCCCCCGGCGCTACTTTGCCGGTCTAACGTCATTCTTAGGAGGACGGACTGCCATGTCCGACGTCAAGATTGCGCAGGGAAGGTTGAGCTTCGTGTTGAGATTGAGGCCGGAGGGAGGGCATTATGATTCGTCACCCACATTATCTCGAACTGCCTTGGGACATTCACTGGCACGGAGGAACCACGGCAGCGCATCGTCACCTGTGGTGGCTGATCGCCGCTCTAGTCTTGGCGGCGATATTCATGATCGGTGTGGGAGTCACGAGCGGGGTTTGAGAGGCACACGGAACGTTTCCTGAAACACTCAGTCCTCAATTCTGAGTTCCCAGACCTTGTTTTGAGGTCCGATGATGAAGATCGTGATCGGTGTCGATTGGTCGGATGAAGCGTTTGCCGCCGTGCAACAGGTGTCGCGCCTGTATCGTGCGACGGAAGTCACCCTTGTGCACGGCATCGAAATGGGGGTGTTCGAGTATCCGGCCTTGGCGCAACTCGGGAACCTGCAAGGGTACGAAGAGCTTCGCCGCGCGCTCCTCGACGCGGGACGGCAGGTATTGGACAGAACCAAGCAGATGCTGCCGGCCGGCACGCCGACGGTCAAGACAGTGAACGAGGTCGGTAATCCGGCCGACATGATTCTCGCCGCGGCTCAGTCGGCCGGCGCGGATTTGATCGTGATGGGCGCGCGGGGGCGCGGCCGGCTGGCCGAAACCGTACTGGGGAGCGTGTCCCATCGGGTACTCATGCACGCGCGCTCTCCGACGCTGATCGTGAGAGGCGGAGCGCGAGCGGTTCAGCGTATCTTGATCGCAGTCGAAGGCAAAGAGGATGCGGATCGCATCGTCCAGTGGCTGCAGCGTCATCCTTTTCCGAACGGAGTTGAGTTCCAGGTGCTCAGCGTGGTCGTGCCGCTTAGGATCGCCGAGCCCTACATGGTGCCTGGACTGGAATCCTGGGCCGCCGTCGCTTCGTCCTACGCCGAGGACCTGGTGAAGAATACGGCGGCATCCCTTCCCGCTGCGCAGCACCGCGTCACGACCCGCGTGGCGACGGGAGAGGCGGCCGCGATGGTGGCTGAACAGGCCAAGGACATGGACCTGGTCGTCGTCGCCTCTCATGGACGTCAGGGAGTGGATCGGTTCTTGTTCGGGAGCGTCTCGCATGCGATCGTCCATCGCGTGGCGGGTCCCGTGTTGGTCGTTCACTGAACAGAAAGTGAAAGGAACATCATGAAGGCCATCGTCACCGGCATCGTGTTCGTGCTGCTTACCTCATCCTGGGTCGCCGCGCAATCCGGCGGGGGAAATCTCAAGGACGGTCAGGCAATCTATCAACAGCACTGTCTCCGCTGCCATGGCGAAAAGTTGGATGGAAATGGCCCGGACAGCAAAGACCTGATCGTTCATCCGGCGAATTTTCTCTCGCCTGCTTTCCGCAGCAAGACCGACTGGGAGCTGCTGGTCACGATCTCGAACGGCGTGTTGTTCACGCCCATGCACTCGTTCCGCGGCAAGCTCAACGATCAGCAGATGCTCGATGTCTTGTCGTATATTCGATCGGTCTCCCCGTCTGGTTCGGTGAGCTAGTCATGCACCGAAGCCTCGGGAACGATCGTGGCAGCAGGTCCGGTACCGCTCTTCGGTGATCTCGTCCATTTCCCGGTAGACGCCGGCCTGCTCCTCGGTCGTCGTGACCTGATCGATGGAGGGGTAGAGCACCCGTTCCTCCTTCATGTTGTGCCTCCCGAGGAGGCGCACAAGGACCTGCTCTTCCTGGTTGCTCTCGAGGTCGCCCTCGGCGACCTTGTTTTCAATTGTCTCGAGTTGGTCTATGATTTGGCGATGCTCCGCACGCATGACGAAGGTGGGCCCGCCTTCCGACATGCCGGTTCGCTCCTCCCAGAGAGGGAACAACAGCTCTTCCTCCCATACGATGTGACGCTGCAACCCCTGCTTGAATTGTGCGAAGGCCTCCCGTGCTTCCACGAAATCCGTCCGTTTGATGTCCTGAAACAGCTTGAATAATCCATCCAGCCTCTCATGGTCTTGTCTAAAAAATGCGCTATCATCTTGTGATCGGTCATTGCCGTGTCTCCTTCATCTTAAGAAAGATTTTGTTAGCCATATCTCATACAGTGAGACGCCAACCTGGGCTGCGAGAGAGAGTCCCATCAATATGCCGCCCGCGATTACGGTATAGGCAAACATCGGTTCATACTTGGTAAACCACCACGAGCCGATGTCGATCCAGATCGCGAGAAACGGAACCGCGATCAAAGTGGATCGAAGGATAACAGGCAGTGTACTCAAGGCGAAGATACTGCTGGTCAGCATGAAGATGAAGCTCATCCCGAAGAGATGGATGTGGGACACTCGAACGAGATTCTTGAACGATTGCCCGCTGTCTTCCGCCGTATACTGTGCCACCTCGGCATAAGAGTCGAGTGCGGCGATCGGCAAGCCGGATTGTGCACTGTGACAGCTCGTACAGGATTGTTTGAGAATGGGCTGAATGTCGACGAACTCCGCCTCCCGGGCTCCTTCTCTCAGCCATTGGATCATGCGCTGCTTTTCCACAGATGTGACATGTTGCCCCATGCTCCCGTTGAGGACCGCTTCGAGACGGCTTCCTCCCCGTTTGCCGTAATACTTCACGATGACGCTTTGAATAATCCCAAGACGAGGTTGACTGTGCGGCTCGAGATCGATGATGTAGAGATAGAGAATCGCGAAGAGGTATCCGGTTCCGACGGTGAAGAGAAAACACGTCGCTAATATCTTCAACGGGAACGGAAGTGACCTAAGCGACATGTGTGAAGATCTTATTTCGCCGCTTCTCCATATCGCTGGCGATAGTACTCTTGAATGTTCTTCAATTGGTCTTTCGTCATACCCTCTTTGAGCCACTTGTGAGCCGGATGGGCATACACGTGCTTCTCCAGGAGCTGCGAGGCAAGCGGTTCGCCGGCTACAGCTTTCACCTCGGGAAGGAATTGCTGATAGAACGTCTGCGCGACGTCGTACATGCCGTGCCAGAACGCGTAGTCCGGGCCTGACATGGAGGCGCCATGGCGAGCTCGCCTTCCCTGGTGATGCCAGAGCTCCCAATAGATCCAATCCAGCTTGTCATCGAAGGGGGCGGGAGAAATCTTTCCCTCCTTCGTCAGTTCCTGAACAAGAGCGGTCGCCGGCTTGGCGAACTTTTCATTGTACAAATCTACGAGATCGTCGAATTGCCTGTAGAAACCGGTCACGAACGGATCGGCGTGGCACTGCCGGCAGACATCTTTCATGCCATTTCGCCGATCCTGCCAACTGAGGACCTCTTTCACTTTCCTGCTGGTCCCGTCCGGGGCCTTGACGAGATCTCCTACCTTGGGAACAGGTTTTCCCTCGGGGATATCGGTTTTCGTCAAGTCTTCGAATATCACCATGTTCAGCTTCACGGACACGGCCGGTCGAAGCGTCCAACTGATGCGGTCCCCCACATCGTGCGTGACCGCCTGACCGGGTGTGGCGCTCATGTGGCACGTGGCGCAGGTGGGGGCTGCCGAATAATCCACACCGACGATCCACTTATTTCTGTCGAGATTGAGCCGGCTCTTGTTCGCCTCGTATAAGATTCCGTGTTTGGATTCTTGATAGACCTCCATCTGCGGGTGATCAGGACCCAAGTGACATTTGCCGCAGGTCTGAGGCTCACGCGCTTGCGCTTTGGAAAACGTATGCCGTGTATGACAGGCACTGCAGCTTCCCCAACTGCCGTCCGGATTGATCCGGCCGATGCCGGTGTTCGGCCAGGTCGCGGGATCGAGCTTGCCTCCTGGAAGCACCTTGATCGCCGACCCATGGCATTGCCAGCAGCCTGTCGCCGCGGCTGCGGGCCCGGTCACCACTTCGCCGAGATAATTGTCGGTTGAAGCCAATATCTGTCCCGCCGAGGCGTGGTGACTGCCCTTCTGTTGATTGACTTCTTTTTGATGACAACGTGCGCAATCTTTCGGTGTCACCAAGGTCGCTACGAGATGGCCGTAATGCTCCATCGCGTCCGGATCCGACTTTTCCGCTCGATGACAATCCGCGCAATTGATTCCACGCTGCCCGTGCGCTCCGAGTCGCCAGTCTTCAACCAGGGCGGCATTGTGTGTGCTATGACAACCGATACAGGCTTCGCCCTCTTGACTGCCCCCTGCCGACACCGATTGCGCGAGAACGTGCCGATGATCGTGCAGCGCCACCAGTCCGATGGTCAGCACACCGACGACAATTGCCAGCGAGAGCCCGTACCTCCGCACCGCTGTTCGGATGCGCCTCGGCAATGACGCCGTCTCCTGCCCGTCCATATCTCCTCCCTCACTAATTCGCCGCGGCACTTGACACGCTACTTCAGAGACCCGAGATACGAAACCAGTGCATCAAGTTCATCGAGGCTGCCTTTGAACGGCGGCATCTTGGCCTGAGGCATGACCGCTCTCGGAGCCGCCATAAATTGCTTCAACCATCGCCTGTCACGCTTCCCGCCGACCTGGCTCAAATCCGCGGCTGCCCTGCCTCCCTTACCTTGAATTGCATGGCACAATGCACATCCCTTTTCCGAATAGATCTGCTTTCCGGCTGAGAGCGGATCTTGGTCGGTCTGCGGCCGAGCCTTCGCCGCCATCAGAAGAACCAGCACGCCAATCGTGAGAAACCCGGTCAATAGATGTCGCCGCGCCTTCATATTTCGATAGTGACCGCTCCGACCGTGGAGATGAAATGGGGTTGTGATCTTCACTTCGGTCCTTTGAATGTGGCTTTCAGATAGGCCATCACATCGGCGACGCCCTGTTGGCCGATGGTCAAACCCCAATAGGGCATGTTCGCGGATTTCCCCATTGCGGCGCCGCCATAATTGATTACGTTATAGAGGTAGTCGACCGGAATTTGTTCAAAGACAAGGTTGGCATGGATTGCTGGTTTCGGTTCAAGGCCGGAAGCGGCTGGACCGTCGCCTTTGCCGCTGAAGCCGTGACATTGCGCACAATATTCTTTGTAGATCACCTTGCCTCTGCGGGGACTGGCCTTGGCAAATTCCGGACTGCTCCACGGCTCATAATACGTAAAGTCAGGCACCCCTTGTGCGGCAAGAAATCCGATGACGGCCCGCAATTGCGGATCGGTCGCGTCAGCGAGAAATTCTCCGGTATGGATAATGAAGTCCTGCGGATTCTGTCCAAAACGGTACAGCCAATCCATGTTGTACCGCCGGCCGGCGTTCTGAAGCGCCGTGCTCTGGGGCCCACCAATGAGCTTGCCGTTTTCTTCGATGGTATGGCAGCCCACACACGCATGAGCCTTATAGGCCATGCCCCCGAACGCCACCTCGAACTTGGTTACCTTCGACAGATCGAACGCACCGACTTTGACTCGCGGATCGATCTGGTGCTCGGCGAAATAATCGGCAATGGCGTTGGCCTCCGCCTCGGTGACCATGACATGTTTCGAGGGCGCCTCGGTCAGATCCCATCGATATCCCTTAGCGTATAACGGCGGTTCTTTCCCGGTCAACCATCGAATCAGCCAGGATCGCTGGTATTTGCTTCCGGCCCACATGAGGTCCGGCGCTCTGAGATTGAAACGCGAATCCGCCCCGCCTTCCAGCCGATGACATTGGATGCAGGTGTGTTGGATAAGGTCCTTTGCGCGTGACTGATCGCTCCCGAGCAACAGACGCGGGAAGGACATCAGTCCAACCAAGGAGATGAGCACGCTTCCAATGGCGACACCTCTCCTCAGATTCATGTCTCATTTCCTTCAATCTTTGGTGATCTCATCCGGCTCCTTCATTTGCTTACCCTCTCGGCTGTCCGGGTTCAGGTCGATTGCGACCTTTGGCGCAACGGCGACCGATTGATGAACCGTGCAGCCATGCGCCACTTTCAGGAGTTTCTCCTTCTGATCCTGTGTGAGGCGGCGCGGGACATGAATGGATAAGTTGATCCGCCCGACACGATGCGGCCCGTCGGTCATGAACCATTCCGCATCGACGGTCATACCGTCGCGAGGAATGTTATGTCTGGCGCAAAACCGTCCGACGAAATAGGACACACAGCTCGCCACCGCTCCGACGAACAGCTCCACCGGACTCACGCCTGCGTCCTGACCGCCATCCTCAACCGGTTGATCCGTGATGACTCGATGCTTGCCGCTGGTAATGTCATGGCGGGTTCCTGAGTGGTACGCGACCGTCAGTCTCATAGCCTCTCCCCCGCCGTTTGAAATGAGCTGCCCCCCACACGACATGTCGTGGTTCACGCACGAAGCGATTGCGAGCGGCATGCCATTTCTTCCTGGATCTGCGAGCAGCAAATCCATCGCCGGTTCACGCGGTTGCGATGATGCGCTATTCACGCTCTTCGGCAAATGGCGACAAAGGCAACAGTTCATCTCTTGCGTGTGTTCTTTCCTGCCACAGGGAAGGAATCGGTCGCGTCTTTGACCATCGGTACTACGTCTTCGAAGATGATCGTGGTGCGTAGGTGAGGGTGACGGTGATCGTCAACGGCCCGGTCAAGGCCATCCGGCGGATATTAGTGATCACTTCACTGAGAACCGATACAGGTCATGGCACGTGGTACACCGGCTCATGATCGTGCTGAGGCGCCGTAGAGTTTGAGGAGCGGTCTCGTCCTGTGCGACGCCGTCGGCGAGGCCATCGAAGTCCCGATGGACCGACATGCCCATCTGTTTGAACGGCAGCGGCAGTTTCATCATGAGAGCCGGCTCGACGTCGACCGCCATGCCCATGCCGACGGCTCGGGCGGCCGTTTCGATACCGTTTGCGTTCTGCTCGTTCAGGGCCCTAATAATCCCTTGCACGCCTTTCAAGAATTGCCGCATTTCGGCGAGGATTTGATCGCGCTCGGCTTGGGCCAGAAGAATCTCGGTTCGGCCATCCGATCCCGGCATCGTCACACCCTTGACGAAGAACCAAGCCATCACCGCCATACCGGCGATCCACAAGATGATGGCGGCCCGGCACAGAGTCGTGTTCATCGGTCCGTTACTTAGGTACGTCCGGCCTGGGGTCCGAGACAAATCCGTCGCGGTTCGGCATGCGGATCGCAGGGAGAGAGCGCAGCAATAATCTCGGCTATTGCTTGACGGTTCCGCGACCCGGCGGCAGCCCCTCCCCCGCCGGGGCGACGTCAATGTTCCACGCTCGCACCTCTTGGTCCGTGGCGTCCCGTCCCAATCCGTAGCCGTGCGTCGGCTCCTTTTGAATCGGCTGCCTCGCTGCGCCAGGAGAGCCTCATGCTCACAACCGCGATAAGCCGGATCATAACGGCGTCACGCATGTACATTGCTCACCTGCAGCTCTACTTACTCGGTACCGCGCTTCCGGCACGGACTTCAGCCGCTCATAGATGACGTCTCGATCCTGCGGTGTCAATACGTGATCGATGGAGAAGAATTGTGCGTGTCACGCTCGCCCCAACATGACTCAAATCCAAGGCCATGAGAACAGGGATCTCTAACGGCCTATATTCACAGTCGGGCTCGGCCACTGTGGTACCGCCGATCATTTCGCATTCGGCCCATGGGTCGGACACGTATTCAATCCCACGAGGGACCACACAGGACAGAACCCGATCGTTCCGGTGATCAGGGCAATCGCTCCGGCAACGAACGCGATTCCGCTGAGCAGCGTGGACAATTCCGAAAACATCCCGACGCCGAGCAAGACAATACCGAGAAGTATGCGAATGGCCTGCTCAATTCTTCCCACATTGCAAGGCATCATGACACCTCCCTCTCTCGCTGATAGACCGTCCGCCTCGTCTCTCCTAGGAGTCACTGAGCCCCAAAAGGATTCGCAGGTCTTTCCAGGTCGGCTATTCGCTCCGTAGCGTCCGCACATACGCCAAGACATCCCAGATTTCGTCGTCCGAGAGCGCATAGGACCAGGCGCCCATGGCGGTGTTCGGCTTTCCATCGTGAATCCTTTTGAAGAGACTTACATCTGTACGACGTTGAACGGCCGGCGTCGTCAAATCAGCCGGCTTCGGCAGAAGCTGAATGCCTGAAGCCCCTTTGCCATCGATTCCATGGCAGGGGATGCAGGTGTTCACATAAATTTCCCTCCCACTGTCGGCATCGCGCTCGTTCGCCGAGGCACGCACATCCCTCTGGTTTCCGCCGTGACCAGCTTCATTGACGGTAATCACCATGACGATTCCGAGTACGACTCCTGTTGTACGCATACAGCATGACTCCTTTTGGGGAAACCCAAGCCATCCATTCCTCCTATAATGCTCGAACCCATTCACCCGCGTAGTAGGACAGTGTTACCACACAGAGGGTGAATAACAGATGTTCACCGATGATGATCCAGGGCGAGGTCCTTTGTGCTCGAGCCATAAGGAAACTCAACAAGGTCACAAGCGAAAGCCCCCACATCACGCTGATCAGGATCGCATTCGACAGAGAAGCGATCGCCAGCGGGACGGCAAAGGTCAGTGCCGTCCCGAACTTTGCAAGGAATGTCGCGGCTGTCGCTTCCCACACGTGGGACACCGGCCCGATATTCGTGGATTCTTCGGCAAGATGGATTCCCATCGCATCCGACAGGGAATCAGAGACGGCAATCGTCAGAATCCCTCCGAGCACGGCAGTCCGTGAATGTGTTCCGGCATACAAACCCACGATCAGGCCCAGCGTTGTGAGCACACCGGAGGTCAGGCCAAAATTCAGGCCGATGTTCCAGGACGGTTTCATACATCCTCTCCGGCCTATGCGGTGCGATCGTTGATCCTTCTCATCTTCTGCACACGTGAAGAATGCTCGTTGCAAGACCATGCCAATGGCGAGATCGGTGAAACCTTTGCGAATCACGACGGCAACGGGGACCTTTGCCACAGATCTCCGATGTCTCTTGGTGCGAAAGGCGACAATACCTCTCGCAGTCCACTCCTGCTCTGTCGCAACCGACTTGTTCTCTTCCTTTCGGCAAAACACTATTTCCTATAACCAGCCTTCGTTTCCGACCTCATACGATTGCTCCATCCACCGGATGCCGGCCATGAAGGAGTCGGGCATTTCTGTTGCACCAGTCGCTGTACGAAGACGGCATCAGCGAAGGCCGGACGCTGGACTGCCGAGGAAACAATTTGCTCTACACACCACACATCAGGAGGTCTGTTATGAAAGCGGGCACCCGGTCATTGAAAGGTGTTCTCATGCCGTTCACTGTCGGAGCGATCGCGCTCACCGCCGCAGGCACCATCGCCATACCCGCTGCACCGGCTGCTGAGGCGGAAATGAAGATCGAAGTGGCGATTACAGATAGAGGATACGATGTGAAGGGCCATACGTCGGCTGGCGCCTTGACCGCCATCGTGGTTCGCAACCAGGGCTCGATGACGCACGGCATCAGTTCGCCGCTGTTCAAGGCATCCGTCGTCAAGAAAGAGGGCGATGGTGTCGAGATCCGTGGTCCCAAGGGTAAGGGATTTCGGGCCTACCATCTGGAACCTGGTCAGACGATGACCTTGTACTTCAAGAAAGAGTCTGTCGCCGATCCGGCGACGGGGATCAGCGAAACGTCTCAGGTGCCGTTCTGGTGCGACATTCACACCCATATGAAGGGAGAATTCCTGGTCTTGGAAACCAAGGGAGAGATCGGCGGCGGCTGAACCCGTCGAACAGCTCTTTAGAGAAACGCCGCGTAGCCGAAGGGCTACGCGGCGTTTTGTTTTTGCAGCAGGTCGGCGGTGCGTTCACCGTTCCTGCTTCTGGATCATCGGATCGATGTCTCTTTTCGTCTCATCGAGCACGTTGTAACGAATGTACGGATGTTCCATCATCTCGTTGGCGTAGAGACGACCGGTCGGAGCCGGAACCCCAATACGAGTGTTCACGACCTCGCTCGGGCCGACGATGACGGTCTGCTCGATCGCCGTTCGGACATACGGATGCCAGACGACCAGCGTATACGTGCCGGGCGGCACATCGGTGATGGTGAACCGGCCCTGCTTGTCCGTCTTGGCAAAATACGGATTCGCAACGGCCAGCCCCCAGCTCTCCATATAGGCATGAAAGCCGCATTGCATGGTGAAGATTCGGCGCCCCTTTGTGAGGTTGACCAACTGCTTCATCGGCGCACCCGCCATGTGCTTGTGGTACAGCGCGGCGTCGCTCCGCTCTTTGAAATTGCGGGGATGCTGCGGATTCATCGGCAACGGCACGTTGAACAGCACGCGTGGACCCAAATGCGACGTCTCGTAAGCCTGAACGTCATGCATGACGGGGTCCATGTTGACGACCGTCACCGTCTGATCCTCGCGCACGACGGTGGTGAACGGTAAAAAGAGGCAGTCCTTCGCTTCGATCTGCGGCACGCCTCCTTCGTCGAACGGCTTCCCTTCCTCGATGCCTTCGAGATATACGACGACGTCGCGGAATTCTCCTGCCGACCCGACCTGGAATGGTTGCAGAATGCGCCAGCCTTGGCCGTCGGAGATGCGGCCGCAATAGAGTTGATCCGGCAGCGTCGTGAGGTTGTAGCCTTTTGGTTTCGGGACCGCCCCGTTGAGTGTGACGGTGCCCGTAATGGTTCCACCATTCGACACCGTAATGGCTTCATAACCATAGGCGGTCGCGGTGAACGCCGCCGTCATCAATGCCGCCGCGATGTGCTTGAACATAATCCTTCCTCCGGCCTTCTGCTCAAGTTGTGAGTTTTTAGTTGTGAGTGTTGAGCTTTTCGTTTGCCTCACTCGGCACTAAAAACTCACAACTCATAACTTTTGAAATAACATGAGGAGCCCCGACTCACCGGTAGCTCCCCACTCGTTCAGTACCGAGTGCTGGAGGACTGAGTGTTGGCTCAGTCCTCGTTGCTCAGCCCTTGCCGTATTACCGCATGGCGGTCGGGACAGCCTGTGGTTCCGGCAGAGTCTCGGCCCGCTTGGCTCCCGTCCCGGGCGCGCCGAGCGGCTGAATCCGCGAGTCGCCTGCCGGCAGCACCCGCAGGTAGCCCCATTGTCCCGACTGCGTGTACGGCAGCCGTTGATTGGACCACAGGAAGTCCCCGACCTGGCGATAGGGGCCGCCCGCCCCGCCGCGGAGGAACACATCGAGCACTTCGGACCCGGCATATTCCACCACACTGATCATGTCGGCCCCCGGCATGTAGGGCTCGATCGGCCACTCGTGGCCTTCGACGCCGAACATCCCGTTCTGCTCGCTGTTGGCCCCGATGACGTGAATACGCACGGCATCGCCGGCATGCGCTTCAATGAGCGGCGTCGCCGGATCCTCGGGTTTATCTACGACGCAGGGCTGGAAGATCTTCCCGAGCGAGCAGCCTTGCTCTTCCCTGAACTTGTACGGCTCCGCGCGGTAATTCACCGACGTCAGACCCGCCACGTTCTGGACATAGGGCATGAAGGACGTCCCGATGATATTGTCCTCATCCTGGAAGAAGAGGGCGACATCCCGATAGTTCCGCTTGCCGACGTTCTCCGGTAGACTCGCGTCGACGATGACGTCCGCACGCCAGGAGTTCTTCTGCGACAGATCCGCGCCCGTGACCGGGTCGCGGTACTGGGAGCCCTTGGGACCGACGATGATCGCCCCGTACAATCCATTGCGCGGATTCACGACGATGTTGCCGCCGTCCCAGACCAGCGACGTCGTCTCCTTGTTGGCCGGATGCGCATAGTACGTGTAGGCGCGGCTCTCGCCGGGACCGATGGTCTGATCGCCGCCGTTGTTGCCCACGTTCAGACCTTGGCTGTCTTTCGGATCGAACGACAACCCAGGCGCAAAGAACGACGCCCGGCTGTCCTTCATCTTATTTTTGAGATTGACCTTGATGCAGTCGCCCAAATTGACGCGCAATGTGAGTGGAGAAGGTGTCGCGCCGGCGGCGACCGTCGTCGCTTCCGCTTCGAGCGCGTAAATCTTGCCCTCCGGCATGGTCATTTCGATCTTTCGTTCGAAATCGACTTCAATCGTGTCCGGAGCCTTCGGATTCAGCTTCATCGGGCGATCCAATGCCATCACGCTGAAGCTCTTCACCGGCGCATCGGCCGGACAGACCGAACCCGGCGTCGCGGGAATCCCGAGCGGATTGGTCCCGCGGGGCAGGGGCTTGAGATCCGGCACTTCCTTGTCGAGGACGCGCACAATGCCCCATCCGCCTTCGGCAAAGTGCGAGCTTCGGCCGTTGAAGTGGATGT
Source organism: Nitrospira sp. (assembly GCA_035252115.1). GTDB lineage: Bacteria > Nitrospirota > Nitrospiria > Nitrospirales > Nitrospiraceae > Nitrospira_C. The sequence goes on from DATFDJ010000120.1 coordinate 13,802, forward strand.
AGTCTCCCGGCATGCCTTGGAAACCACCCGCCTTGGTGACGAGGTCGTACCGCTCGGCGATCCCGACGTGAATCGAGTTCTTCCGGTTGGCGTCCGCCGCATAACGCTCCGTCAGGAACGTATGGCCGGAAATCGTCCAGACGTGCGATTCGTTCATCAGTTGGTGCAGCAGACGAAACACCATGGTGTCGCCCGTATACGCGCGCAGCAACGGCGTATCCGGGTCTCCGTGAATCGCGCTGCTGAACAACTTCGAGGCGTCCGGATTGTTCGACAGGCGTTGCGCAAACGGTTCGGCGCGGAAGTTGAAACCGCTTCCAGTCGTGTGCGTGCCGCCGTTGATGTACTTGTTCGGCGCATTCATGATTTTGTCGGGCATCTGGAACGACACGGTCTTTCCCGCCTCCAAGGCCACCTCGACCGGTTGACCGGGCGGATTGCCGGCCTCGATGACGTTCACGGTATGGGGCACCGTGTCATGGATGGAAACCATCAATTCGCGGAAGCTGCCCGTTACACCGGCGCCGATCGGCTCGTTGCTGTGAATGTCCGCAATCGGACCGCTCCAGACCAGCTTGCCGTTTTTCGGATCATGATAGGTGGATCCGAACGGCTCGACGATCGTCACGCCGAACCCGCCGTGCGGCCAGGTCGTGGCGCCGAACGCATGGTCGTGCCAGAATACCGTCCCCAAATCCACGTCCACCCACCACCGGTAGCGTACGAACTCAGGCGACACAAGATCGTTCGCCGGATGGTTGTGCTTCAGCGGTTTGAAGAACGTGACCTGGTCGTTTTTGATGTCCTTGATCCGGGCCACTTCCGAGCAGCTCTTGTCGCGCGGCAGCGAGGCCGTGGGATCGTTGCCTTTCTCCAGGCAATCCATGCCGACCATAACTTCCGTATTCACATGGAAGGGCGTGGCGCCTGGCGCCATGTGGATTTTGATGCTGGTGGCGCCGGCTTTCGCCCCTCCCACGATCTTGGCGACCATCGGAGCCGGCAATCCGTGCTTTTTCGGCTTGCCGAACATGGTGAATGGACGCACGGACATCTCATACTCGAATCCCGAGATCACGCCGTCCGAATTCCCCGTGTCGAACTGGAAGAAGTGAGGATGGATGTTGATCTTGGACGACTGGAAGTTGGTGTAATCGTCGTCATCCCATTCGCTGGTCAGGACCAAATCCACGCAGTCGTACACGTTGGCGCGGATAACGGCCGGCAGCTTCAAGTCGTCATTGGCTCTGGTCAAGCGCTCCTCCTCGTGGAGCACATAGATCAGGCCGTCCTTGTCGATGATGGGCGGCTCCTTCCCTTGTTTCTTCGCCAAGGTAATCGGCATGCGGACGAAGTGGAGGTTGTAGAATTTCTGATTGGCGTTTTCGGGGCACAAACTCCACCGCCCCTGCTCGCCCGGCTTGGCCGGCTCGGAGGTCCGTTCACCCTTGGCGTCCTGGTGAATCGGTTCCAGCCAGGGTGCTCCGCTGTGATTCGCGGAGAACGGCACCCGCTTGCCGAAGTGCGGCTTGAACAACGGCCAGGCCATCTTGCCCGTGGTGGGATCGAAGAGAACGGTCGGTCTGGTACTGTCATCCCACTTGGCGGCCCATTGGTACTTCGGATTCTCCGTCGTACTCTCCCGTTCCCCGCGGGCGATGTTGCCGTCCCACTTCCAATCCCACACCGTCGAGTCATACGCGAGGATTTGATTCTTTTCGTTGTCCGTATGCCCGGGTTTGCCCTGTGCAGGCAGGAACATTTCGACCCAATCTTTGACGTTCACGATCACGGGATCGGACTTCCAGTTCGTCTTCTGAGTCTTGTCCACGATCTTGAACGTTTTGCCGAACCAATCGACGGTCGTCCCGATCAACTTGTCGGACGAGACACCGAGCTTCATCCGGCCTTTTCGATCCGGCAATTCGCGCAAATCAGGCATGGTATCGGTATGAGCGGCGCCGACTTGCAGCGTATTGTAGAAGCGGCCGTATCCCCACATGCCCGCCACGTAGTGGTGGGCGACGTGGCAGTGATAGAGGAACTCGCCGGCCAGATGCTGACAGCCGCCGCCCCCGCACTCCGGCTCCAGGTCGAGCGCCTCGGAAGGACCGACGACCTCCACGTCGACGCGGTCTGATTTGGTGCGGACCACCGGATATTTGACCGGCCCATCCTGTCCCATGGCCCACATGTTATTGGGCTCGGTACCGGGACTGCGCTGCCAGCGGATCGACCCGCTGTGCGGATGGTGCGAATGGAAGACTTCCGATCCTCCATGGACCAAACGCCACTTCACCGGATCGCCGAGATATCCTCGCGCAATGGTGGTGGGGGTATCGCCGAACGTGTAGGCGCTGTAGGCCATCGACTCGTCCTCGAAACCGAAATACTCGTGCTGTAAGTGCATCTGATCGATGCCGAACGGCTCGCTGCGATAGTTGATCGCACGGCCACCCGGACGATAGGCGTCCGTCAGGGGATCGCGCTGCGGCAGGAAATCCCCCTTCTTGTTCAGAGGCCGGAAGGCCTCGTCGCCGACCTCATGGTAGAACAGCACGAACTCACGGAAGTCCGGCCCCGATCCGTTGTCGATGTTCACCTGCCAGCCGGTCTTCACCTCTTTGTCCGGTCCTGTCCCAAGCGAATCCACGTATTTGGAACCCTTCGGCTCGACGATGAAGGCTCCGAAGAGGCCCAATACCGTCAACTCGCGATCGTGACTGTAGGAATGAAATTGCCGCACGCCTTCCTGCATGTGGGGATGGATGTACCATTCGAACTCCTGGCTCTTGCCGGGCGCCACGATGGAATCCGGATTCGTGGTCGTGGCCGGCTTGCCGGTCGTGCTCACGATCATGTTGGAGGCTTGGATGAACAGGCTGCCGTCCTCGCTCTCCATCTGATTGCGCAAGGTCATTTTGACGCAATCACCCTGATTGGCCCGGATGACGAGAGGCTGGATCATATCGCCCTGCAGACCGGTGGTGACGGCGCCCGAATCGAAGCCGTCTTTCTCGCGGGCTGCTTTATTCTTCGCTTCTTCCTCGCGCACTTTCGGAACGTCCTCGGTCAACACGTACATGTACCCCGGATAGTAATCGAGCCACCGGTTCAACGTGATTTCAATGTTGATCATCGAGACGTCGTAGTTCTTGACCGGCGCGTTGGCCGGGCATTTCCCGCCGTTCGACAATACCGGCTCGCCCTTCGACGCATCCGTCATGAGCAGGAAGCTGCTGCCGTCCTGCCCCATGTACTGATGCATCATCGACGTGCTGTTGAACGCGCCGGAAGTTTGATGCGCCTGGGCATCCTGCTGCGCCTGCTGCTCGAGCTTCTGCATCAAGCGATGATGCTGCATTTCGGTTTGTTCGGCATTGCCGGCACGGCCTTCGATGGCGTTTTCCACGACCGTCTGGCCTTTCAACTGCTGGGTCCATCCGGGCATGGCGACCGGTGTCGCATGACGTTCATGAGATCGCTCGGCGGCGGTAGCCGCGAGCAGGCATGGGGCCATGACCAGATTGCCGGCCAGGAGGACGCCCGGCAGCATCATCGCACGACCGGAACGATGCCGGTTGCGCCTCTGTTGAACGAGAAAAGACTTCATAATTCGGCCTCCCCTGTTACCGCCTCGTCGGGCGGATCGTTGATGACACGGTGTGTTCGACATACGGGTCCAT
>DATFDJ010000121.1:0-8530 GCA_035252115.1 Nitrospira sp.
TCCGGGAGCTGACGCCGATCCTCGCCTACAAGGCGCAGAAGCAGAAGGACCTCGACGAAGTCCGCCTGTTGGAATGGCGGCTGGTGACGCAGTTGACGGATTTGCAAAATAAAACCAAGGAAGCGAACGCGACGCTGGCCGAATATGAGAACCTGCCGCTGCTGCGGCGCCTCAGCATGCAGGCCGTCGGCAAGAACGTCGAAACGCTGTGCCAGTACCTCGAGATCTATGAGGGTCAGATGGCCGGCCTGAAGAAAGAAATCGACATTGCCAAGGCTCGCATTGCCGAGTTGGCTCCGGAAGCCGCGGTGCCGAGAGACATGAGGCCGGAGTTCGAGGAATTGAAGGAAGACATCGTGCGGTTGGGCGGCACCAAAAAAATTCGCGAGCTGCTGGCGGCAGAGGAAGACACGAACCGCCAAGCCTTCATCCAGAACCGCCGCCTCGTCATCACCACGGCCTCGCGCGTGATGAGCGATCCGCTCTTTGGTCGCGTCCGGTTCGACGTGCTGATCGCGGACAACGCGCCGCACATTTCCGCGGCCACGCTCCTCGGCGCGGCAGGCCTCGTGAAGGAACGGATCGTCCTGACCGGTGATCAGCGCGATATCGAAGACGCCGGCTTGTGGCAGTCCACTGAAGTGTTCGCGCGGCCGGTTGCTTGACGCGGGCGAGCAGAATTCAGGATAATCGCGCTCCTGTTTTCGATTGGGATGCTGAGTGCAGTGAAGTTTCTTCAGGCTGATCAAAATGCCTTCCGGCAAGGCCGCAAGGAAGCCTGACCCCGAAGCGTACTCTTCGTCGGTACGTTGAGGGGGATGGCTGACTGAGAACGCCGCTGGAAGGCATTTTCAACAGCCTGCAGGGCCGAAGTGGCGGAACTGGCAGACGCACTAGATTCAGGGTCTAGCGCCCGCAAGGGTGTCCGGGTTCAAATCCCGGCTTCGGCACCAAATTAGGATAGGGAAATAGGGAACGATAGGATCTAGGGATAAATCATGGCGGGCGCATTGCGTGTGGAAGTAAACCCCACTACGGTCATCAAGGCCGTCAAGAAGATGAAAAAGAAGGAGCAATTGGTCTTTTTGGAAGATCTGCTCGCAGCGACCTCGCCGGAATATCTGCGAAGCATTCGCGAAGCACGCCGCGATCATAAAGCCGGCAGAGTGAAGTCACACCGTGAAGTTTTCGGTCGGTGAAGTATCGGCTAACCTATACCCAGCGAGCGATCCAAGACATTGACGCGCTTGATCCCACCGTCAGGCGTCGAATCGGGAAGACGCTCCTCCGCTACGACAAAGATCCGCTATCGCACGCTGAGCCGTTGAGAGACTCCGATCTTGGATCGTACCGATTCAGGATTGGAGATTATCGAGTGATTTTCGACTTGCATGGATCTGATCTTGTCGTCCTCAGAGTGGGCCATCGTCGGGAAATCTATAGACGGTAAGGCGGGATTCTCTTCTCGTTAATACCGGCGTAGGATGATGAAATCGTGACTGCGGTACCCTAAGAGCTTCGGTGTAGCGCCCGCAAGGGTGTCCGGGTTCAAATCCCGGCTTCGGCACCAAACCTCGCTTGACGCGTGCCGCGCGCTTTTCAAGGCTTTATCGTGAACTGACGCGCGCGGAGAAACACCGCCAGTCTTCCTTCTTTGCTTTCCTCGTTGAGCCGGCGGCTCATCAGGCGTAGCCTCTCTCCATTGCGCCGCCGGATACCTTCCATCTTATTACCTATTCTCCGTCTTCTCTCTCTTGCCTAGAGCAGAATGCCCATTTGACATACATTTTGTTTTATATCAAATTAGTGGCACATATTTGACATTGCGTCTTTCCTATGTCAGATGGCCACTAAGAGTATGAAGCCTATGGATATCAGCGAGTTCAGGTCTGGACAGCCTGAACAGCAATACGAGTATCAGAGCTTCTTACCGAGACCCATTAATCAGCAGTGGATTGTTTCTGCCCCGGCGATTGCGACAATTCTGGAGGAAGCCAATCGTCTTCTTGGAGAGTTGAACGCCTTTTCTCAGCTCATCCCGGATGTGGATTTCTTTATCCGGATGCACATCACCAAGGAAGCAACCACCTCAAGCCGGATCGAGGGCACACAGACCAATATTGAGGAAGCGTTGATCGACAAGCTCGATGTCAATCCGGAAAAACGGGATGATTGGCAGGAAGTGCACAACTATATCGATGCGATCAATTTTGCCATCAAGCGGTTGAGTCATATTCCCCTGTCCAACCGGTTGTTGCGCGAGACGCATGCCATCCTGTTACGAGGCGTGCGTGGCAAGCATAAACAACCAGGAGAATTCCGCACCAGTCAGAACTGGATCGGCGTCAGTCTCAAGCACGCCTCATTTGTTCTCCCGCATCATTCCCATGTGCCGGCTCTCATGACTGATCTGGAGACGTTTATTCATAACGACCAGATCCATGTTCCGCATTTGGTGAAGATTGCATTGATCCATTATCAATTCGAAACCATCCATCCGTTCCTCGACGGCAACGGGCGACTGGGTCGTCTGCTCATCGTGCTTTATCTCGTTCATTTCGGTCTCCTGCATAAGCCGGCGCTGTATCTGTCCGACTTCTTTGAGCGGCACAAGGGGGAGTATTACGATCAGCTGATGGCTGTCCGTACTACTCACAAATTGGAACCCTGGCTGCGATTCTTCCTGCTCGGTCTGCGCGAAACAACCGGTTCGTCGATCCAAGTGTTTAAAGACATTCTCCAGTTGAAGGAACGCATTGAGCGAAAACACATGCCGGCGTTCCATGTGCGACGCCAGGCGAACGCCCAAGCGTTGATGCGATCACTCTACAAGACACCGGCGACGACCATCAAAAATGTGACAACGCTTATCCAGACTCAAACCAATACCGCCGCTGCGCTGGTCGATGACTTCGTCAAGCTTGGCATTTTAAAAGAGTTCACCGGCCAGAAACGCAATCGTCTCTTCATTTTTGAAGAGTACGTGCGTCTGTTCAAGCGATAGCTCTAGCGCCCGCAAGGGTGTCGGGGACTTTATTCGTTTATTCTCCGTGCGCGATGATGCACTTGTTCCCGATGCCGATAAAGGTGGATTCACGATAGTCGGCGCTCCGTAGTTTGGTGATGCCGCCTTGCCTCATGGCTTCGGGAACATTGGGAGTATGGTTGGTTTGTTCGAAGACCAGCACCGTGCAGTCCTCACCTTGCCTCACATCGGCAACAGCGTGATTCGACGGTCCGATCGGCGTGGTATAGGAGCGGCAGGCGGAGAGGAGCGGCAGCAGCACACCGATCAGCCATGCGAGAGACTGTGTCACACGATTCACGTGCCGTTTACCTCAGCTCCGGCGGGCCCCGGCGGGTTCATGACGAAGCCGATCTATCAGGCTCGAGCGGCGGCTAAGGCGGCCACGAACACGAGTCCTATTCCCATTAGCCACTGCAACTCGCATCGATCACCATGCTCCTCAAGCAATTTTGAGATAGGTTCTAGTCAGTCGTCGCCTCAGAGATAAAGACATCATCCCATGATACCTGCGAGCCTTCGTTGTAGAGGCTCACCCCCTTGGGGGCACTCAGAAAAAACGAACTGGTTCCCGTGCCGGTCGTGCCATTTCGTAGCCAAGGCTGGTTGTCGACCATATCAACCATCGTCATGCCGTTGACATCGACTCGAATTCGAAGATTCGTCGAACCAGTATCCTTCATCACCCACCACTCGATCGTGTTCCACTGGCCGATCACCGCATTGGGGGGAGCTCCCTGTGGCGAGAAACTCTTGCAGCTCCCCTATTAACCATAGAGCTTAGAATAGGGTATAGGGAACACCTAGGCAACTGTCTTTGGAGTTGAAGTAACTACGTGCTATGCGCAACCGAGACTTATGTCCAGTATGTTTCAGGAGGAATGAAAGTGACGTGAGGCGAGAAGGGGTTAATACCACCTTTGAGGGGCCGATTCTTAACAAGCATGTGCGCTATTCTTGCTGCGCATACGATGGCTCGAGGAATCGAAACAGGGATCTCTTTCCACGGCACGCATCGGAGATGTCAGCATGTCCGGACCAGCGCGAGTAGCTTGTATTACGCTTGATTCCGCCGAACAAAGTCTGCTTTATCAATGGGCAGCCCAAGGTGCCTTACCGCACTTTAGAAAACTCCTGGATGAGTCCGTCTCCTGTGCGACACGGAATCCCGAAGTAATCTACAGCGGAACACTATGGCCCACGTTCAACACCGGTGTCTGGCCCGGTCGTCATGATAACTATTTCTATCTGCAGCCAGACTCGCGAAGCTATGGGCTTCGTCGGTTTCTGCCGGAGCATCTCTCCGTCGATTCAGTCTGGAATGTGGTTGCCCGACACGGACATCGCATCGCATTGATCGATCTACCGAAGTCGCGGCTGATCCGCACTTCGTGCACACTTCAGGTCTCGTTCTGGGGAGAGCATGAAGTCCTGCACCCACTGACCTGTTGGCCAGCCGGTCTACAGGAGGAGGTTCAGCAGGTGGCGGGTACGGATCCCGTGGGAGAGTGTGATCTTTTTCGTCAGCGTCCGGGTGAGCTGCGCCGCCTCAAGGACGGCTTGATTGAGCGAGCGGCGAAGCGTGCCGACCTCGCGCTTGCCGTGCTCGCACGCGGCCCGTGGGATTTGTTCATGTTGAATTTCAGCGAAGCCCATTGCGCCGGGCATCATCTGTGGGCCACACGCGATCCGCAACATCCGCAGTATCAGGCCGCTTTTCCTTCTCTTCTCGGGACAGATGCTCTCCTCGACGTATACCAGGCGATTGATCGCAATTTGGAACGAATCGTCAACGCACTGGGCCACGACACATTCCTCATGGTCCTTGCGACTCACGGGATCGGACCACGCTACGATGCAACCGCAGCCTTAGACCATGTCTTATGCCGCCTTGACGGAGTGGAAGTTTCCCAGCTCTCCCAGCCCATCGAAAGGATACGGAAGGTGTGGCTAGCATTGCCGGGCGTCCTACGTAGCCGATTTCGGCGGATAGCCGACCTTGTCTATGATGCGGCAAAACAACGTGATCGCGCAAAGCGGAGATTTTATGCCATACCCACCACGGATAATTGCGGGGGAGTGCGTCTCAACCTGCGAGGCAGAGAACCTCAGGGACGTGTGGAGCCCAGACAGCCGGCTGGCGAGTTGTACGATTGGCTCGAAAAGGAATTGCTCGCGCTCGTGAACACCGCCACTGGTATGCCCGTGATCAGACGGATTCTCCGGGGCGATATCCTTTTTGAAGGACCGTTTCGCAATGACTTCCCGGATCTTGTAATCGAATGGAATTCCGATGCACCGATTCCAGCCGTTCGTTCACCAAGGATCGGTGAACTTCCGGTCGAGTCTCTTAATTCCCGCACCGGAGATCACCGACCACAAGGGTTGGTCTTGGTGAGAAGCCGGGAGCTCAAAGCCAGCACACTTGAAGATGAGATCCCGCTGGTCAGTCTTGCTCCGACCTTAGCGGCACGCTTGGGAGTGGAAGTGTCGGGAATCGATGGGAAGCCGATTCCCGCTTTTCTAGCAGAACAGACAACTGCGAGGGTCCACAATGAGGCATAAGGCCGCGATCGCGGTCATCATTCCGACCTACAACGCCGAGCGCTTTGTCCACGAAGCGATCGACAGTGTGCGCACGCAGACGATCTCGGATTGGGAGTGTGTAATCGTAGATGATGGATCGACAGACGGCACACCAAACCAGTTGGCGGCGTATCGTGATCCTCGCATTCGAAGTATCCGGCAGGACCACCGAGGAGATCGGGAGGCTCGAGCACGAGGGCTCTCCCTAACAAGCGCAGAGAAGATTGTCTTTCTCGATGCGGACGACTGCCTGTATCCCGACGCGCTGGCACGGTACGTGATGTGTCTTGAAAGGCATGCGGCGGCCGACGTCGCCTATGGTGAGCGAACACTGATCAAGGAGGGAGGCGACTCCTTTGCGTTGGAGTGGAGAGCTATCTTCAACAAGCATCCTCACGGTGATGCATTGGAGGCGATCCTGCGACGTCCATTCCTTTCCACGCCTTCCCAGGCTTGTTTGCGGCGAGAAGCGATACCATCTATAGATTGGTTGGGACACCACGGCATCGGAGGAGACTGGGTTATGCTCGCGGCTGCTGCCATTAAGCACAACTTTGCGTATATCGGGAAAGCTCCAGTCGTAAAATATCGGCTGCACCGAGGCAGCTTCTTGCGGACTTTGGCCAATGACATGCAAGGCACGGTGAATATCCAGGAATTTGAGGAGCTGCTTCATCGCCTGTTCTCACTCCCGGACCTCGAAGGTCGCCTTGGGGTGGCTAAGGTCCGGAAATTGCGGCATGCGGCCGAAGCAACTTGCTTGGCCATCAAGGGACAGGAACATCTTCGCTGTAACAACATGAGAACCGCACGGCGATACTTCAGCGCGGCGTTGCGATCTGGCTCGCGAGACATCCGCGATATCCTATGCTGGACTGCGACCTTCTGTCCGCGGCTCATACTCTACGCCGGTCCGCTGTTTGGGACATTTGAATCGAAAACCTTATCTCCCCTTCGCAAGAGCACATAGCTCGCTCCCCTAACAGGACTCGAACCCCCATGTCAAAAAAGGTGATTCATTTCTCAAATACGTTGGTTTTTGGAACAGACCAGGTACGCCAACTCATTTGATGATGGACGGACTCCTGCTGGGGATTTTCTGACAGTTTATTCCTCCAATTTTGGTGGCAACGCTGATGAAGGCACCTCGGCTCCGTGAGGGCCTGCCGACTGCTTCATCCGGCTGTTGTCTTATGAATTATTTGACGACCATGATGTCGACCTGGCCTTCGCGGCGCGCAACGGCGAGGCCGACATCCTCTTGATGACGGTCGAGGATCACGTCGACGCGGGCGTCGCCGATCGTGATGTTCCGGATCTCGACGCGTTCAAGGTATGAGGGAAGGACCGGACGGACGAAGCTGAGGCGGCGGCGCCGAGCATCAATTTGAAGACCGAGGCAGGACTGCAGCAGCAGAAATCCCGCGGCGGAGGCCCAGGCTTGCGGCGCGCAGGCGTTCGGGTAACGAGTCGGGCTTTCGCCGGGCCGCCTCGGGAATCCACAGAACAATTCAGGCAGCCGCCTGAGTTCGAGAAAGAGACTGGCGTCGAACAGCCCCGTGAGGATTTTCATCGCTCCCTGCTTGTAGCCATAGTGGGCCATGCCGGCCGCAATCAAGGCATTGTCATGGGGCCAGACGGAACCGTTGTGGTACGACATCGGGTTGTATCGCGCCTCCGACGTCGCGATCGTGCGGATGCCCCAGCCGCTGAAGGAATCGTCCGCCAACAATGTGCGCGCGGTCCGCAAACCGCGCTCCGATCCGGCGATGCCGGCCAGGAGACAATGACCGGCGTTGGAAGAGCGAACCCGGCAGGGTTGACCGTCGCCGTCCAACGCCAGCGCGTAGGTGCCGAGCTCTTCACACCAAAACGCCCGTTCGAACCGCTCCTGAAGTGAATCCGCTTCGGCGATCAATGTCTCGGCCCGGCTGGCCTCTCCCACCAGGTGCGCCAAGTCGGCCGCCGCTTTCTTGGCGTGATACACGTACGCCTGCACTTCGCAGAGTGCGATCGGACCGCGCGCCGGTGTGCCGTCGGTGTGGAACACGGCGTCATGAGAATCCTTCCAGCCCTGATGTACCAGCCCGTTCGAAGACTGGCGGCTGTATGTGACGAAGCCGCATCCGGTCGGATCGCCGTATCGATCGATCCAATAGAGCGCGCGCTGGATGTTCGGCCAAATTTCCTTGATGAATTCCAGGTCGCCGCTCCGCATGTAATAGGCGCCTGCGACCATGATAAAGAGCGGCGTGGCGTCCACGCTGCCATAGTAGGCGCCGAAGGGAATCTCCCGCAGCGCCGCCATTTCGCCGCGCCGCGTCTCGTGGAGAATCTTGCCGACTTCGGCGTCCTGCTCCGGAATACATTTCGTCGCCTGGGTCGATGCGAGGAAGGACAGCACGCCCCGTGCGAGGGTCGGGTTCACCCACAGCATTTCCAACGCGGTGATCAAACCGTCACGGCCGAACGGCGTGCTGAACCAGGGCACGCCCGCATAAGGATAAGGTCCGCTCGACGTTTCGGAGATCAGCATGTCGAGGTCGGCAAGACCTCGGTTCAGCCATTCGTTGAAGTGCGCGTTGGAGGTATGGATCTGACACTGTTGTTCCCTGGAGGCTTTCAACGCGCGCTCCGATTCGGTGCGGGCCTGATGGTAAAAGAGAAACAACCGCGATCGCCCCGGCTCGATCTCGCAGGCGATGGCAAGCTCCCATGCGACGTGGCTGCGGGGCGCCACCGATGATTCGAAGACCAACTCACCGGCATTCACATGACCCGGAGCCGGCGAGCAGCGGACATGCGTGCGACGGACGACGTGGTCCAGTCCTTCGTACCCGAGGACGAGGCCCTCGGATGAGCGCAGTGTATCGAGCCTGTGGCCGCGGCGCTCCCGATGCTGTCCTCTCGCTTCGAACA